>JALOQB010000159.1 GCA_025453595.1 Polyangiaceae bacterium | reverse complement strand
CTGGCAAGAACGAGCTCCGCGCTCAGCTTCTCGCCACCTTCCTCGCGCCTGCGCAGACCCTGCTCCGCCTCATCAACACCCCAGGCCAGCAGCTCGCCGTGGTCCTCGACGCCAAGCGTCGCAAGGACGCAGGCGAGTGACCCAACCCAACCCAACCAAGATTCCCAACGTCTGAAGGAGAACCAACATGTCCGATCTTACCCAGGAGCAGCTCGTCGACCACCTCTCCAAGATGTCCGTCATGGACGTCGCCGCCCTCGTGAAGGCTCTCGAGGAGAAGTGGGGCGTCTCCGCGGCCCCCGTGGCCGTGGCCGCCGCCGTCAACGTGGAGCTGGCCGAGGCTGGCGCCAACAAGATCAACGTCATCAAGGTCGTCCGTGAGCTGACCGGCCTCGGCCTCAAGGAAGCCAAGGACCTCGTCGAAGGCGCCCCCAAGACCCTCAAGGAGGGTGTTGCCAAGGCCGACGCCGAGGACATGAAGAAGAAGCTCGAAGAGGCCGGCGCCAAGGTGAAGCTCACCTTATCGCCTTGCTTCCCCGGCGTTCTTGTTACCGCTACCCAGGCCAGGGAAGGCGGGCGGGGCTGGTGCCTCGCCTGTGCTTCCCTGCCGTCAATTGTTCTTTCGACCTTATGCCTCTCCCTCGCCTCTGGCGGGGAGGGGCCTCGCTTGACTCTCGCTTAAGATCCCCTCTCCCCCTGAACGATCGCCCCTTGCGCCCGTTGCGGAGCAGGGAAGGGAGAGGCGCCTGGAACCCGTTGAAGGAGTGGAAGATGGCCTCCGTCGTCCAGACCAATTTCCGACTGCGTAAGAACCTTGGCCGGGTGCGGCCCATTGTCGAGGTACCTAACCTCATCGACATCCAGAAGAGCTCCTACGACAAGTTTCTCCAGGCCAACCGGCCGCCTCACGAGCGTGAAGAGGTGGGGCTTCAGGCCGTGTTCCGCAGTGTGTTCCCCATCAAGGATTTCAACGGGACCAGCGAGCTGGTCTTCATGTCGTACAACCTGGAGAAACCCAAGTACGACGTCGAAGAGTGCCGTCAGCGGGGGATGACCTTTGCCGCCCCGATCAAGGTCACCACCCAGCTGATGATCTACGACACCAAGGATGGGGGGGAGCGCATCGTCCGCGATATCAAGGAGCAGGAGGTGTACTTCGGCGAGATCCCGCTGATGACCGCCACCGGCACCTTCATCATCAACGGCACCGAGCGCGTCGTTGTCAGCCAGCTCCACCGGAGCCCCGGCGTCTTCTTCGATCACGACAAGGGCAAGACCCACTCGTCCGGCAAGCTGCTCTACTCGGCTCGCCTCATCCCGTACCGGGGCTCCTGGCTCGATTTCGAGTTTGACCCCAAGGACATCATCTACGTCCGCATCGACCGCCGCCGGAAGATGCACGCCACGGTGCTGCTCCGCGCCCTCGGGTACTCGACCCAGGACCTCCTCAACTACTTCTACTCGACCGAGACCGTGTTCCTCGAGAAGAGCGGGAAGTACGCCAAGAGCATCGAGTTCGAGCTGCTCGCCGGCCAGCGCTCGCCCCGCGCGATCAAGATCGACGGCGACGAGATCGTCAAGAAGAACTCGAAGTTCACCAAGGCGGCGATCAAGAGGCTCAAGGACAAGAAGCTCGATCGCCTCCCCATCGAGGAAGAAGAGCTCGTCGGCAAGGTCAGCGCCCAGGACGTGATCGACCCCGAGACCGGCGAGGTGCTCCTCGAGGTCAACGAGGAGGTCTCCCCGGGCAAGCTCGAGAAGCTCCGCGCCGCCCACATCGAGAGCTTCAAGATCCTCTTCATCGACGGCCTCAACTACGGGTCTTATCTGCGGGATACCCTCCTAGCCGACAAGATCAAGACCACCGATGACGCCATCATCGAGATCTATCACCGGCTCCGCCCCGGTGATCCGCCCACCCTCGAGACCGCGAAGCTCCTCTTCCACAACCTGTTCTTCAACTCCGAGCGCTACGACCTCTCCCGGGTCGGCCGGCTGAAGCTCAACTACAAGTTCTACAACCACATCCCCGCCGAGCAGCAGCCCCGCCTCGACGAGCAGATCCTCACCAAGCAGGATATCCTCGAGACCGTCCGGCACCTGATCGAGCTCAAGAACGACCGCGGCAGCGTCGATGACATCGACCACCTCGGCAACCGCCGCGTCCGCGCCGTCGGTGAGCTCATGGAGAACCAGTACCGCATCGGTCTGGTCCGCATGGAGCGCGCCATCAAGGAGCGCATGAGCATGTCGCAAGAGATCGACACGCTCATGCCTCACGACCTCATCAACGCCAAGCCGGTGTCCGCGGTCGTCAAGGAGTACTTCGGCAGCTCCCAGCTGTCGCAGTTCATGGACCAGACCAACCCGCTCAGCGAGGTCACCCACAAGCGCCGCCTCTCCGCCCTCGGGCCCGGCGGTCTCACCCGCGAGCGCGCCGGCTTCGAGGTCCGCGACGTCCATGCGACCCACTACGGCCGCATCTGCCCCATCGAGACCCCGGAAGGCCCGAACATCGGCCTCATCGCCTCCCTCTCCACCTTCGCTCGCGTCAACGAGTACGGCTTCGTCGAGACCCCCTACCGCAAGGTGTCCAGCGGTCAGGTCTCCGATGAGGTCAACTGGTTCTCCGCGCTCCAGGAGGAAGGCAAGTTCATCGCCCAGGCCACCGGCGAGCTCGACCCCGGCAAGAAGTTCACCGAATCCCTCGTGTCGGCCCGGTACAACGGTGAATTCAAGCTGGTCACCCCCGAGACCGTCCAGCTCATGGACGTCGCCCCCAACCAGATGGTCTCCGTCGCTGCCGCCCTCGTGCCCTTCCTCGAGCACGACGACGCCAACCGCGCCCTCATGGGCGCCAACATGCAGCGCCAGGCCGTCCCCCTGATCCGCACCGAGGCCCCCTTCGCCGGGACCGGCATCGAGGGCAGGGTCGCTGTTGACTCGGGCGTGTGCGCGGTGGCCACCCGGCCTGGCGTGGTCGAGAGCGTCGACGCCAACCGCATCGTTGTCCGCGCCGACGGCGACAACGCGGAGATCCCGGACATTTACCCGCTGATGAAGTACCAGCGGTCCAACCAGTCGACCTGCTACAACCAGAAGCCCATCGTGCGCGCCGGGGACCGGATCGCCGAAGGGGACGTGCTGGCTGACGGCCCGGCGATGGACATGGGCGAGCTGGCCCTGGGCCGGAACGTGATCGTCGCGTTCATGCCGTGGCAGGGGTACAACTACGAGGACTCGATCCTGGTCAGCGAGCGTATCGCCAAGGAAGACGTGTTCACCTCGATTCACATCGAGGAGTTCGAGTGCGTCGCCCGCGACACCAAGCTGGGCAAGGAGGAGATCACCCGGGACATCCCCAACGTCGGCGAGGAGGCCCTCAAGGACCTGGACGAGTCAGGGATCGTGCGGATCGGCGCCGAGGTGAAGCCTGGCGACATCCTTGTCGGCAAGATCACGCCGAAGGGCGAGACCCAGCTCTCCCCGGAGGAGAAGCTGCTCCGGGCGATCTTCGGCGAGAAGGCCGGCGACGTGCGGGACAGCTCGCTGAAGGTGCCCCCGGGCGTCAGCGGCATCGTGATCAACGCCCGCGTGTTCTCCCGCAAGGGGACCGAGAAGGACGACCGCGCCAAGGAGATCGAGGACCAGGAGAAGGTGCGCCTGGAGCGGATGATGGAGGAGGAGAAGAAGATCCTGAGGGACAGCTTCTTCCGCCAGATCCGCAAGGAGTTCGTCGGTCAGACGGTGGAGGCCAAGCTCGTCGATGACAAGGGCAAGGTGCTTCTCCAGAAGAACACGACGATCACCGACGAGCTGCTGGACAGCATCCCGCAGAAGTACTGGAACGAGATCGAGGTGCCGCACCGCGAGCGGGTCGAGAAGAAGATCCGCGAGGTCGAGGCGCTGATCGCCGAGCGCGAGGCGCACTTCCGCGAGAAGATCGACCGGCTGTCGAAGGGGGACGAGCTGCCCCCCGGCGTGATCAAGATGGTGAAGGTGTACATCGCCATCAAGCGCAAGCTGCAGGTGGGCGACAAGATGGCGGGCCGCCACGGCAACAAGGGCGTGGTCAGCCGCATCATCGCCGAGGAAGACCTGCCGTACCTGGCGGACGGCACCCCCGTCGACCTGGTGCTGAACCCGCTGGGCGTGCCGAGCCGCATGAACGTCGGCCAGATCCTCGAGGTGCACCTTGGCTGGGGCGCGCGGCTGCTGGGGCGCCAGATCGACGCGATGATCGAGCGCGGCGAGCACATCAAGGCGCTGCGGGACCGGCTGAAGCAGATCCTGTCCGGGGACGCCAACTACGCGGGCTTCGTGGACAAGCTGGACAACGACGACGTGATGCGGCTTGCCCAGAAGATGCGCACCGGCGTCTTCTTCGCGTCGCCGGTGTTCGACGGCGCCCCCGAGGAGGCGATCAAGGACGTCTTTGACAGCGTGGGGATCCCCCGGAGCGGCCAGTCGATCCTGTTCGACGGGCGCACCGGCGAGCCCTTCGACCAGGACGTCACGGTGGGCATCATGTACATGCTCAAGCTGCACCACCTGGTCGACGACAAGATCCACGCGCGGAGCATCGGGCCCTACTCGCTGGTCACGCAGCAGCCGCTGGGCGGCAAGGCCCAGTTCGGCGGCCAGCGCCTCGGCGAGATGGAGGTCTGGGCGATGGAGGCCTACGGCGCGGCCTACGCGCTGCAGGAGTTCCTGACGGTGAAGAGCGACGACGTGCAGGGTCGAACCCGCATGTACGAGTCGATCGTGAAGGGCGATTACGCCCTGGAGGCTGGGATCCCGGAGAGCTTCAACGTTCTCATCAAGGAGCTCCAGTCGCTGTGCCTGAACATCGAGCTGATCGAAGGCTCGGGCGCCGGGGAAGCGGCGGCCGAGGAGTTAGCCGAGGAGACAACGGAGAAACACCATGCGCGACATCTTCAGCTTCTTTGAAAAGCCCAGGGACCCGCTCTCCTTTTCGGCCCTCCGCATCTCGCTCGCCAGCCCGGAGAAGATCCGGGAGTGGTCCCACGGCGAGGTGAAGAAACCCGAGACCA
Organism: Polyangiaceae bacterium; assembly: GCA_025453595.1. Taxonomy (GTDB): domain Bacteria; phylum Myxococcota_A; class Polyangia; order Polyangiales; family Polyangiaceae; genus JANWXX01. Next base: position 11,352 of record JALOQB010000159.1, on the reverse strand, counting down.
TCAACTACCGCACGTTCAAGCCGGAGCGTGACGGCCTGTTCTGCGCCAAGATCTTCGGTCCGGTGAAGGATTACGAGTGCAACTGCGGCAAGTACAAGCGCATGAAGCACCGGGGGATCGTGTGCGAGAAGTGCGGCGTCGAGGTCATCCCCTCGAAGGTCCGCCGCGAGCGGCTGGGCCACATCAACCTGGCCACGCCGGTCGCTCACATCTGGTTCCTCAAGAGCCTGCCGAGCCGTATCGGTAACATCCTCGACATCTCGCTCAAGGATCTGGAGAAGGTCCTCTACTGCGAGGCGTACATCGTCATCGACCCCAAGGACACCCCGCTGGTGGTCGGCGAGCTGCTGAGCGAGGATCGCTACGGTCAGCTCCAGGATGAGTACGGCGACGACCGCTTCGAGGCGGCGATGGGCGGCGATGCCATCCTCGAGATGCTGCGCCGCGTGGACGTGCACCAGCTGGCGGAGCAGCTCCGGGCCGAGATGCGCAAGGCATCGAGCGAGGCCAAGCGCAAGAAGACGGCCAAGCGGCTCAAGGTGGTCGAGGCGTTCCGCGAGAGCGGCAACCGGCCGGAGTGGATGATGCTCACGGTCATCCCGGTGCTGCCGCCGGACCTGCGCCCCCTCGTCCCCCTCGACGGCGGTCGCTTCGCCACCAGCGACCTGAACGACCTGTACCGCCGGGTCATCAACCGCAACAACCGCCTCAAGCGGCTGCTCGAGCTCAACGCCCCGGACATCATCATCCGGAACGAGCGCCGCATGCTCCAGGAGGCGGTCGACGCGCTGTTCGACAACGGCCGCCGCGGCAAGACCATCACCGGCCCCAACAAGCGCCCGCTGAAGTCGCTCAGCGACATGCTCAAGGGCAAGCAGGGCCGCTTCCGGCAGAACTTGCTGGGCAAGCGCGTCGACTACTCGGGCCGCTCGGTCATCGTCGTCGGCCCCACGCTGCGCCTGCACCAGTGCGGTCTGCCGAAGAAGATGGCCCTCGAGCTCTTCAAGCCGTTCATCTACAACAAGCTGGAAGAGCGCGGGTACGTCAACACCATCAAGAGCGCCAAGAAGATGGTCGAGAAGGAGCGTCCCGAGGTCTGGGACATCCTCGAGGAGGTCATCAGCGAGCACCCGGTGATGCTGAACCGCGCGCCGACGCTCCACCGCCTCGGCATCCAGGCGTTCGAGCCGGTGCTGATCGAGGGCAAGGCCATCCAGCTGCACCCGCTGGTCTGCACCGCCTTCAACGCCGACTTCGACGGCGACCAGATGGCCGTGCACGTGCCGCTCAGCATCGAGGCCCAGATGGAGGCCCGCGTGCTCATGATGAGCACCAACAACATCCTGAGCCCCGCCCACGGCAAACCGATCATCAACCCCACCCAGGACATCGTTCTGGGGCTCTACTACCTGACCCGCGAGCGCCCCTTCACCCGGGGTTACCTGCCCATCCCCAAGGATCTTCGCGAGAAGATGCCTGCCGCCAAGCACGTGACCCGCAAGGTGTGGGTCAAGAGCCTGGGGTCCGAGGGGGAGGTGTCCGAGGTGACGCTGACCGAGCCCGAGTGGAAGGCGGCCGTGACCTCGTTCATGACCGGCACCTTCATCCCCGACGAGCAGATCGATCCGGTGAAGAAGATGCCGGTGGTCGAGGACGAGCGGGGTCGGGAGGCGTTCAAGACCGACTTCGCCAAGCGCTGCGTGCTGCGCACGGTGAAGGCGTACCAGATCGAGCGCTTCGGGGCGCTGCGCGGCTTCTATGCCGACATGGGCGACGTGCGGCGCGCCTACGACGCGGGCGAGGCGCACCTCCATGCGTTCGTGTGCGTGCGCCACGAGGAGCGGGGCGAGGTGGTGGAGCGCGGGTCGTACACGACGACCGTGGGCCGCTGCCTTGTCAGCGAGATCCTGCCGCCGAAGGTGCCCTTCAACCTGGTCAACAAGACCCTGGACAAGAAGGCGCTCTCGTCGCTCATCGACGCGACCTACCGGCTCCATCGCAACAAGGAGACGGTGCTCCTGGTCGACCGGCTGCGGTCGATGGGCTTCGACTACGCGATGCGGTCGGGCATGAGCATCTGCATGGATCACATGGTGATCCCGCAGAAGAAGAAGGAGATCCTGGGGCAGGCGTACGGCGAGGTCGAGAAGGTCGTCGAGCAGTACCAGGAAGGGCTGATCACCGACGGCGAGCGGTACAACAAGATCGTCGACGCGTGGGCCGAGGCCGCCGACAAGGTGACCGAGGCCATGATGAAGGAGATCGGCACCGAGCAGGCGATCGACCCGGAGAGCGGCGAGAGCATCTCGCACGCGAGCTTCAACCCGATCTACGTCATGGCCAACTCGGGCGCCCGCGGCTCGCAGCAGCAGATCCGCCAGCTGGCGGCGATGCGCGGTCTCATGGCGAAGCCCTCGGGTGAGATCATCGAGACGCCGATCACCGCGAACTTCCGCGAGGGTCTCAGCGTGCTCCAGTACTTCATCTCGACCCACGGCGCCCGCAAGGGCCTCGCGGACACGGCGCTCAAGACCGCGAACTCGGGCTACCTCACCCGCCGCCTGGTGGACGTGGCCCAGGACGCGGTCATCAGCACCTTCGACTGCGGCACCATCAACGGCGTCGTGCTGCGCAAGCTGGAGGAGGGTGGCGAGACCATCCAGCCCCTGGCGGACCGCATCCTCGGCCGCGTCCTCGTCGAGGACGTCATCGACCCGCTCAACGGCGAGACCGTCGTGGTCGAGGCCGGCACCGAGCTCGACGAGAAGGGCGTGCGCGCCATCGAGGAGGCGGGCGTCGAGGAGGTCCGCATCCGCTCCGTGCTCACCTGCGAGGCCAAGCGCGGCATCTGCGCCCTGTGCTACGGCCGCGACCTGGCCCGCGGCTACAAGGTGAACATCGGTGAGGCGGTCGGCATCATCGCCGCCCAGTCCATCGGCGAGCCCGGCACGCAGCTGACGATGCGCACCTTCCACATCGGCGGCGCCTCCTCCGGCAAGGCCGAGCAGTCGAGCCTGGAGGCCCGCAGCGAGGGCACCATCAAGCTGCGTGACGCCCTCAACCACAACGCCGCCGCCGCCCTGGCCACCACCAAGGACGGCCGCGTCGTGGTCATGAACCGCAACAGCGAGCTCGTCATCGTCGACAGCAACCACCGCGAGCGCGAGCACCACAAGCTCGTGTACGGGGCCGAGCTGAAGATCCGCAACGGCGACAACGTGAAGGCGGGCCAGCAGCTCGCCATCTGGGACCCGCACATGGTCCCCGTGCTCGCGGACACCAGCGGCGTGGTGAAGTACGGCGACCTCGTCGATGGCGTGTCCGTCCTCGAGAAGGTCGACGAGGTGCTCGGCCTCAGCCGCCGCGTGGTCATCGAGTCGAAGGCCACGGACCTGCGCCCCCGCATCACCGTCAAGGACCCGGTCACCGGCGAGACCAAGAAGATGCCAGGCTCCGAGCAGGACGCCCGGTACCTCATCCCCGTCGGCGCCCACATCGTCGTCGCGGACGGCGAGATGGTCGACGTCGGCACCGTGCTCGCCAAGATGCCCCGCGACGCCGCCAAGGTGCAGGACATCACCGGCGGTCTCCCCCGGGTGGCCGAGCTCTTCGAGGCCCGCAAGCCCAAGGACCACGCCATCGTCTCCGAGATCGACGGCGAGGTCTCCTTCGGCAAGGACACCAAGGGCAAGCGCAAGGTCGTCGTCACCCCCTTCGATCAGCACGGCAATCGCCTCGATAACCTGGCCCGCGAGTACCTCATCGCCAAGGGCAAGCTCATCCAAGTGCACCCGGGCGACCGTATCCGCGCCGGCGATCAGCTCATGGCCGGCCCCGCCAACCCCCACGATATCCTGCGCGTGAAGGGCGAGATCGAGCTCGCCGCCTGGCTCGTCAACGAGATCCAGCAGGTGTACCGGCTCCAGGGCGTCGGTATCAACGACAAGCACATCGAGGTCATCGTCCGGCAGATGCTCCGCCGCGTCCGGATCAAGGAGGTGGGTGACACCAACTTCCTCGTCGATGAGCCCATCGAGAAGAACCTCTTCGAGCGCGAGAACCGCAAGGTCATCGCCCAGGGCCTCCGCCCTGCCACCGCCGAGCCGCTCCTCCTCGGTATCACCAAGGCCTCCCTCTCGACCGACTCGTTCATCAGCGCGTCGTCGTTCCAGGAGACCACCAAGGTGCTCACCGAGGCCGCCATCTCCGGCAAGCAAGACGACCTCCTCGGCATCAAGGAGAACGTCATCATGGGCCGCCTCATCCCCGCCGGCACCGGCCTCCCCGCCTACAAGCGCATGCGCATGATCGTCGAGGACGACGGCATCGCCCCGCCGGTCGCCGCGCCCCCTGCGCGCCGCGAAGAGGCCCCCATCGCCATCGGCGACGACTGAGCCCCGGCACCCGCGCCCTCACGAACGCCTGCTGTAGATAAATTCCCTACAGCAGGCGTTCCTGCGTCAGGCCCTCGCCTCCCGTGTTCCCTTCTCGCCTCCGTGCATTACGATGGCGAGGATGATCCGAAAGACATGGGTCTTGATCACGTTGCTCGGGTGGGGGTGCAGCGCTCCTGGCTCCTCGACCCGGAGCGGCGAGGGAAAATCACCGGGGGTCCTGGGCGAACGATCGGCGGTCTCCTCGCCCGCCGGGGCCCTCTCGGCGGGCCCGGGCACGGCCTCCGCAGGGCCCTCCGTCGTGCCTCCAGCGTCGGCGGCCTCGACGCCCCCGGCACCCTCTCCCTCCACGGCGCCCGTGGCCTCGGCGGCACCTGTGGCCTCGACGACGCCTGTGGCCTCGACGACGCCTGTGGCCTCGGCTTCCGCCTCGGCAGCGGCCGCCCCGGAGGCGCCTTGCACGGTGGATCCAGCGTCGTACTGCGAGGTCTCGGACCCTGCGGATTGCGCCTGCACCAAGCGCTGCGTCAAGCCCTGCGAGGGCTGCGTTCAGGCCTGCCAGCGCACGTGCCGCAAGTGCCAGCGCGCCTGCGCTCCGGGGGACGTGATGTGCACGACGACCTGCGACGCGCTGTTCGCGGCCTGCCCGGCGGGCTGCATCGAGCCCAAGGTCCGGTGCGATGTGGCGTGCATCACCGGCAACAGGTGCCCCTGAGAGGCCAGCGGTGTCAGGTCGGGGGGCGCCGCGCCGTCCGGTCCCGGCCATGGGAGCCGCCCACCGCGAGCCGCTCGATGTCGTCTGGGACATGGAGACGCAGGACCCGGATGATTTTCTCACGCTGTTGCTGCTGCTAGGGCACCCGTGGGTGCGGCTGAAGGCGGTGACGATCACGCCGGGGTCCGCGGCGCAGGTGGGCCTGGTGAGGCGGGCGCTCTCGTGGTTTGACGTGGACATCCCGGTGGGCGCGGGCAACCTCGATCACCCGCGCTCCTGCGTGTCGAGCTGGCACGAGAAGGCCTACGGGGCGATCGAGCCCTCGCGGCAGGCCGAGCCGGCGGCGGACGTGCTGCTGCGCTGCTGCGACGAGGCGACCACGCTGATCACCGGCGCCCCGCTCAAGAACCTTGGCGCGGCCATGGCGCGGGGGGGCTTCCGGGTCGGGCGCCTGGTGGCGCAGGGTGGCTTCGCGGGGGAGGGCGTTGTGCCACCGCACCTGCAGCTCGAGAAGTTCCGGGGCCGGGTCACCTGCCCCACCTTCAACCTCAACGGCGACCCGAAGGCGGCGCTGCGAGCCCTCGACTTCGAGGGCATCGGAGAGCGGCGCTTTGTCTCGAAGAACGTCTGCCACGGCGTGATCTACGGGCGGGCGATGCACCGGGCGCTCGAGGCGGTGCGCGGGGACGATCGCTCCCTGGGGTTGATCGCGCAGGGCATGGAGGTCTACCTCGACGGGAAGGGAGCGCGACCCGAGGGCGCCGACGAGCCCGGCGTGGGCAAGAAATTCCATGACCCGCTGGCCGCCTGCTGCGCCATTGATCCCCGGGTCGGCACCTGGGCCGAGGTGGAGCTCTTCCGCGAGAAGGGCGAGTGGGGTTCACGCCTCTGCCCGGGCTCGAATACATGGATCATCGTTGATCATGATCCAGCTCGATTCTGGAGCGTGCTGGTCCACGGCCTGGATCAGCGGGGCGAGGGCTGACGAGGGTCAAAGGTCGAAGGCCCAGCCGAGGAGGACGTTGGCGAAGAAGCCGCCGGACCCCTGGGAGATGGGCTGGTGCAGCAGATCGGTGCCCTGGCGGGTGCGGACCTTGACGCCCTGCTCGGGGGCGCTGGTCCAGACGTTGGGCCAGTAGCGAACGACCGGGGTGATGTGGAGGCCGCGCCAGAGGAAGAAGCGCCATCCGACCTCGGCGCCGACGGTGACGGTGGTGTAGCGGCTGATCTCGCTGCCTGCGGAGAGCTCGTAGCGGTGGGCCTTGAAGTCGGCCATGACGTAGAGCTCATCGAGGAGGGTGAAGCCGATGCCGCCGCCGGTCGAGTAGGGGACGATGGCGCGGGTGCCGGCCCGGGTCTCCTCGGCGGTGAGGGTGCCAGGGGCGCGCCCGACGTCGAGGCCCTGGCCGTGGGAGTAGGAGAGCACGAGGCGCCCCAGCCTCAGGTCGACGGCGGCGTTGAACCCGCGCAGCAGCAGGGGCTGGAGCAGGCCGTAGTGGAAGCTGAGCTGGGCCGAGGGGGCGCGGGGGGCGAGCTGGAACTGGTGGGACGGGAAGGCGGAAGAGGGGGCGGAGGGGCCGTGCTCTGCGGCAGCGTGGGAGGTCCAGAGCAGGGAGACGGCGGTGAAGAGCGAGAGGCCAGCGGCGCGGGGGAGCATGGGGCGAAGGTGCGTGCGCGGCGGGTCGCTGACCAACAAGGGCTCCGGATATCTGTCATCATCCTGGCGCATGGCCGGAGCTTTGCCCGAGGACCTGAACCTGCTCGCGACGCTGGACGTGCTGCTGCGGGAGCGCCACGTGACACGAGCCGCGCGGCGCCTCGGGTTGACCCAGTCGGCCACCAGCCAGCGGCTCGCCAGGCTGCGGCAGTTCTTCGAGGATCCGCTGCTGATCCCGGGGCAACCGTTGCTGCTGCTGACGCCCCGGGCAGAGGCGCTGGTGGGGCCGCTCTCGCGGGCGCTGGCGGAGCTGCGGGGGGCCGTGCAGAGCGGCGCTCCCTTCGAGCCGTCGACCTCGGATCGGGTGTTCGTGGTGCTCGGCAACGACCTGGCCGAGTCCCGGGCGCTGCCGGTGCTGGCGAGAGAGCTCTGTACCCGTGCTCCGGGGGTACGGATCCAGAGCGAGCGGGTCGACGCCGGGGCCCTCCAGCGTCTGGGGGAAGGGACGGCGGATTTCGCGTTTCTCCCCGAGTTCTTGCTGTCCCCTTCGGTGCGCCATTGCCCCCTGCCGTCGGAGCCCTTCGTGGTCCTCGGTCGCGCCGGGCACCTGGCCTTCCAGGGGGGGTTGACGCTCGATCGGTACCTGGCCTCCTCGCACGTGCTCGTCGCCCCGCACGGGGCCCCTGGCGGCGTCGTCGATCGCATCCTGGCCTCCATGGATCTCCGTCGCCACGTGGCGTTCCGGGTCGCTCACTTCACCTCCGCACCGGCGCTGCTCCTGGACACCGATCTGCTGCTGACCTGCCCTGTGGGCGTCGCCCTCCACGCCTGCGCCTCGCTGCCGCTGGTGTGGCGCCCCCCGCCCCTCGATATACCGATCGATCGCGCGGCCCTGGTGTGGCACGAGCGGGCCCACAACGACCCCGGTCACCGGTGGCTGCGGGGCCTCTTCGAGGGGATGTTGCAGCGCGCCGGGGCCCTCATCGACGCCCTCCCGCCGGAGGGGGGGCCGCCCCCGATCACCGCGGCGCCGCTGGCCGCAACGGCGCCCGCGCGGCCAGCAGGATCGCGTCCCCCACCACCGGCGCCACGCCGTAAGAGCGGCGGCCCTTCCAGGAGACGGTGAAGCCCGCCAGCTCCGCCGTATCCAGGAGGCCCTGGAGCGTGGCGCCATCCCCCGCGCGGTGCGCCAGCGCCACCGTGAAGCCGGTCGCCGCGGGGCTCAGCCCCAGGAGCAGCGGCCCTGAATCCACGTCGCCGGACCCCTCGGTCCCCCGGCGCCACTCGCGCACCCCGAGGAGCCCCGGGATCGGTTGGTCCACAAACGATTTCCGTAGCGCCTCGTAGCCGCGCAGGGCGCGGGGCTCGTCGATGAGGGCCAGGTAGAGCAGGCTCCAGGAGGCGCCGGAGGCGCGGAGCTCGCCGGTGGGCTTGCAGTAAGGGCCGATGCGGAAGGGCCAGAGGCCGGTGTCCTTGTCGCCGTGAAATGTATGGATCTTCTCTACCATCTTCTGGGCGGTGGGGCCTTGCTTTGGGCCGAGGCCTGCGCGTTCGGCGAGGGAGAGGGCGGCGAGGGCGACGGCGTTGTCTGGGAGGTAGATCTCGCTGGGGTAGGTCTCGGCGAGGCCGCAGGGGCCCTGGTCGATCTTGCGAGCGATGGCGGCGGCGAGGCGTGCGAGGAGGTCGCGGTGGTGGCCGTTGGGGAAGGAGAATTCGTCGACGGCGAGGATGAGGGCGAGGTGGCCGAGGTAGCCGATGTGACCGTGGGGCGAGTCGAGGGAGTCGAGGGCGCTCTCGCTCCATCTGGCGGTGTCGAAGGCGGAGATATCGGAGGTGAGGGAGCGGTCGATGATCTTCTCGAGGTCGCTCTCGGAGGAGGCGCTCTCGGAGGGGAAGCGCTGGACCAGGCCGCCGAGGGCGAGGGCGCTCATGGAGAGGGAGACGAGGGCCCACTCACCGCGGAAGGGATCTCCGATGAATTCCGGGAAGGAGTGGGGCCCGAAGTCAGGGGCGGTCACCTGCTGGACGAGGTGGGCCCGGCGCAGGATCAGCTCGTCGCTGTCCTGCCCCCGGAGGCCCTCCTCGGCGTGGGCCCGGTAGGCGACGAACCAGGAGGCCTTGCCGATGGCGAGCAGGGTGACCAACGCCAGCCATCGGAGGAGGGTCCGGCGAGCATCCTGGAGCAAGGACATGGGGCGATGGTAGAGCAAACGGGGCGAGGCGTGGGGTCAGCCTGCGTGGGGCCTGGCGACGCGGCGGGCGAGGCTCTGCTGGAGGTGGGCGACGGCGGTGGTGGTGCGGACCGAGAGCTGGAGGAGCAGCGGCAGGGTGGCGAGGTCGAGGGGGTGCTCCTCGTCGGTGGGCCTGCGAAAGCGCTGAATGGCCGCGGCGAGAGGCGCCGCCCCGACGCGCTGGGCCAGGGTCTCGAAGCGGTCGAGGAGCTCGGCGTTGTTGGGGATGTTCCCGGGGGACAGGGCCCGGAGGTAGCCTTGCCAGCGCGGGCTGAGGTCGAGGAATTCCTCGCAGGCTTGCTGGAGCAGCAGCCGCGTGCGCTCCTCGCGGCGCGCCTGCTGGATCAGCAGCGGATCGAGGATGCTCCCGGGGGAGAGCGTGTGCCGGGAGGCGCGGGACGAGCGGCGAGAAAGCAGCCGGGCGAGGGCGTCCAGGTCGACGGGCTTGGTGAGGTACTCATCCATGCCGGCGGCGATGCATTTCTCCCGGTCGCCAGGCAGGGCGTTGGCGGTGATCCCGATCAGGTAGGGGCGCCGCTCCTGGCGATGCTCCCGGAGCGCGGTGGCGACCTGGTAGCCGTCCAGCAGGGGCAGGTTCACGTCCAGGAGCACCGCGTCGTAGCGCTCGGTGAAGAGCTTCGTCAGCGCCGCCTCGCCGTCGAGGGCGATGTCCGCCGAAAACCCCCGCTTCTCCAGGAACCGCAGCAGCACGCGGCGGTTGAGGGGGTTGTCCTCGACCAGCAGCACGCGGCCCGTCCCCTCGCCCTCCTCGCTCTCCTCGCCCGGGTTCGAGCCCCTCGCGGCGCGCCCTTCCACCGGCAGCGAAAGGGTAAAATATGACCCCAGTCCTTCCTGGCTGCGGACCGTGAGGTGGCCCCCCAGCAGCTCGGCCAGGGCCTTGCAGATCGCCAGCCCCAGGCCAGAACCTCCATACTTTCGTGTGGTGGACGCATCGAGCTGGACAAAGGGCTGAAAGAGCCGGCTGAGGCGGTCGTCGGGGATGCCGATGCCGGTGTCGCGGAGCTCGATCTGGAGGGCCACGCGGTCGGCCTCGAGGGGGGCGGCGGTGGCGCGGAGCTCGATGAACCCGCGCTCGGTGAATTTCACCGCGTTGTCGACGAGATGACCGAGGATCTGCTGGAGGCGGAGCTGATCGGAGACGATCTCCTCGGGGAGCCCCGGGTCGAGCTGGAGGCGGAGGTCGAGGCCCTTGCGGAGGGCGCGCTCCGTGGCGACGGCGAGGGCGTCCTGGAGGCAGGGGACGAGGGGGAAGGCGTGGAGTTCGGGGGCGATCTCGCCGGCCTCGATCTTGTGCATATCGAGGAGGTCGCCGAGGGAGGCGAGGAGGGCGCGCCCGCTCTCCTCGAGGATGGCGAGGTGCTCCTGCTGCACGTCGGAGAGGCCCGTCTCGCGGAGGAGATCGGCCATGCCGAGGACGGCGTTGAGGGGGGTACGCAGCTCGTGGCTCATGTTGGCCAGGAACTGATCCTTGGCCTGGGAGAGGGCGGTGGCCTCCTGGCGGGCCAGCTCGAGCTGCTGCACCATGCGGACAGCCTCGTCGCGGGCCACGGCGAGGGCAGCGGCCTGCTCGCCTTTCTCCCGGGAGATGGCTAGGAGAGCGCGGGTCTGGTCCTGGAGGACCTGGTCCTGGTCCTGGAGCGCGCGGGCGTCCGCTTCTTGCGCGTGGCGGGCGAGGGTGGCCACGAAGAACAGGAGGATGGTCAGGGTGAGCTGGCAGATCAGGATCTCGCGAGGCCCCGGCGTGAGGGCCGCGGGCAAGGGCAGGTGAGGGCCCGCGAGCTGCATGGCGACGAGGGAGGCGAGCACCACGGCGAGCCAGGCGCGGGCGCCGGCCCGGGGCAGGGTGTAAGCGGCCAGAAAGGGCAGGGGGGCCAGCAGCCACAGCACCGGCGCCTGCTGCCGCCCGATGAGCGCGGCGTTGAGCAGGACACAGGCAAAGTTGAGGGCCCCCGCGCCGTGGAGCAGCAGCGAGCGCCCGGCGCGCCACGACAGGCCCAGGAGGCCCAGGGCAGCCGCGGCGTTGAGGAGCAGGATCGGCAGGTACCCCAGCGCGCCGTAGGCGAGGCCCGCCGCCATCCAGAAGGCCGCGGCGATCTGGACAATACGCCGCCAGAGCGGCGGGGGGGCAGGGGAGGGGGATTCCAAGGAAAGGGCTCGCTGGCGAGAGCAAGAAGCCCTTGAGAGTGACCTGTTTGTCCTGCAAAGAAAAGCGCTTCCGGGCCCGCCCGGCGGGCGTCATTTTTTGACGCAACGGCGGGCTCTAGGTGCGACTTTTTGCGCCGCTCTTCATGGCCTCGACGAGGCCCTCGATGGTGGAGGTGGGTGCGGTGATGG
>JALOQB010000455.1 GCA_025453595.1 Polyangiaceae bacterium | reverse complement strand
GGTGCTCGCCGATCGCATGGTCGACCTGGTGGCCGAGGGCTTTGACCTGGCGATCCGGGTCGCCGCTGGCTTCTCCGACTCCAGCCTGGTGCTCCGCCGTATCGGCAAGACCTCGGGCGCCCTCTGCGCCAGCCCCGAGTATCTCCAGCGCCGCGGGACCCCTCGCGTGCTCGACGATCTCGATGGCCACAGCATCCTCGGCTATGCCTTCGAGTCCGGGGGCGATTTTTGCTGGCGCTTTGTCGATGAACAGGGCGCCGTGGTGCAGAAGCAGCTCACCCCACGGATCGTCGTCAACAGCTTCTGGATGACCCGTGAGCTGTGCCGCCGCGGCGAGGGCCTCGCCATGCTCCCGGCCTCCCTCGCGGGCCCGGATCTGGCGAGCGACCGGCTGGTCCGGCTGCTCCCTGCCATGAAGACCCGCCCCCTCGACATCGGCGTGGTGATGCCCAGCGCCCGGCAGACCCCCGCCAAGGTGCGTGTCTTCCTCGAGGTCATGGAGTTCGCCCTCGGCGGGGCCTAGACCCGGGGCTTTGACGCCATCGCTTCACGGGGTCAGCGTGACCTGCACATCGCCGAGATCGGTCATCAACAACCAGTTGCCGTCCGACTGACCCTCACAGGCGCTGTTTCCGCAGAACGTGGCCACTTCCCCCGTGCTCCCGTCCACCGTCTGCCAGCCCCCGAGCGGCCCCTCCAGACGCACGTTCCCACCGATCCCGGCCTGCCCCTGGACGCTGATGCTGCCAGATGCCGGAACCGACAGCAGCACGTCCCCGTTCTCCGTTTGAAGTTCCCCGCTCGACGCTCCGGCGGCGATCTGCTCCAGCTTCACGTCGATCGTCCCGAGCCCGGTCCTGGCCTTCGCCCCGCGGCGCACCCCCCGCAGCACGATCGCGCCTGATTCCGAGGTGGCCGCGATGTCCCCGTCAAATTCCGCCGGGAGCCACACGTTCACCACCGCAGAAAGCGACGCCGCAGGGGCCGACGGTGTGGCGCTCAGGGACACCGAGACCACGACCCCCTGCCCCTGCTGGCTCGCCTCGAGCACCAGGTTTCCCCCCTCGCTCGCGGCCTTCATCTGCTGGTTCGCGGCCTCCTTTTCCTGCGATTTCAGGAGCACGATGGGGGTGAACTGCACGCAGAGCCCCGCGCCGCACCCGGCGGGCGCTGCGCCCTCGTTGACCACGATCGATCGGCTGGCAACCTCCCCGAAGCGCACGTTGCCCCCCTTCACGTCGATCTGTAGCTTCTGCCCGGGAGCCCAGGGGACCTGCTTGAGCGTGGGGGTCCCGATGAACTGCTGCTCGGTGCTGTCCTCCGAGCCACCCCCTCCCGCGGCCCCCGCGGCCCCCGCGGCCCCCGCGGCCCCCGCGGCCCCCGCGGCCCCCGCGGTGCCGGTGTTCCCGCCAGCGTCGGTGCTATCCGAGCAGGCGTAGAGCCATGGGGTGATGGCGAGCACAAGCGTAAAAAGTGGCTGGATCCGTCCAATCTTCATCCGTGCAACTATCGTACACTCCGCGCGTGATGGATAAAAAAAGGTGACCCGATTCCTCCGCACAGGCGCCCGTGTGCGAGGCCGATCCGAGCGCACAGGGGCCAGGCAAGAGGCGGGAGGCTACCCGATCCCGCCCTCACTGCGCCGACGGGAGGAGCAGACCGGCCGGATCCTCCGCCAGGTTCTTGCAAAAATCCGCCGCCTGCGCCCGGGCCTGGGGCACGTTGAAGACGACGAAATGCCCATCCGAGGTGCCCGGCGGCGACCACTGGGCCAGCGCCCCCGTCGCCTTGCCTCCCGCCAGGTTGCCCCGGAGCCCGGCGGGGGGCACGCTCACCGGCGTCAGCCCCACCAGCGCAAGCTCCGGGATGGGCCGGATCACCGGCTCGATCAGCGGTAGCCCCGCCGCCACCGCCAGCACCTCGATGGACCGCGGTGGCGTATAATTATCCCCGCTCCCGTCCGCCTTGATCCCCTCGGTCTGGTACAGGCTCTTCGGCGCAAACCCCTCCCGCGGGGCCTGCACCAGGTACCTCGCGTAGTGGATCGGATCCGCCGCATCCACCAGCGACTGCGCCAGCCCCAGCGCCGGGTGCCACACGTTCAGCTCCTCGAATTCCTCCGACTTGAGCCCCAGGAAGATGGTCCTCACCACCCCCGCCACGCTCGGCAGCGGCTTCGTCTTCTCCAGCAGCGTGATCGTGAACACCCCGCCGGCCCCGGAGAGCACCCCTCCCCGGGCGCTATCGTCAATCGCCAGGTACATGGGGCCATTTTGACCGCCCTGGGAGTGGCCAAAAAAGAGCACCTTGGAAGGGTCAAAGCGGATCTCCTGGTCATTCTTGGAGATAGCAGCGGGGATGGTCACGCGGGATTCGGTGAAGAGGCGAGCGCGCTGCACCTCGTCGATGGCGGCCTGGCGGCCGTTGGTGCGGGCGGCGATGGGGTTGTCGACGTTGAAGAAGAGGAGGGCGGTGTCGTTGGCGGCGTTGGGGCCCTGGGGCGCGCCGGGCCGGGTGCCGTGGAAGATCTGGTCGATGCCCATGCTGGCGAGGCAGCGCTGGGCCAGGGCCTCGGCGGTGCGATCGTCGAGGAAGCTGCGGAAGTCGCCGCCGGTGCCGTGGGCGTAGAGGACGATCGGGTAGCCCTGGGGAGGCATCGGGCAGGCCGCGGGGTCCGGGACCGCGAGGGCGAAGCGGAGGTCGAACTGACGCTGGAGCGTGGGGGCGCCGTTCTCGAAGGAGAATCCGCCGCCGTCGGCGGGTCGGACGAAGGGGAGGGTGCCCTGCTGGTAATCCGGGGAGGGGCCGTACATGCCCTCGTAGACCTGGTAGGCCTTGGTGCTCTCGCGGGCCACCCAGTCGCGGGCCGTGGGGGCCGGGAACTGACCGCGCACCGCGTCCCGGACGGCGATCAGCTCGCGGGTGGGGTCGTTGGTGGTGAAGACGGTGAAGTGCGCGATCTGGGGGGTCGGGACGCCAGCGGTGTTGACCTCCGCCAGGGCCGGAGCCCAGGCCGCCCGGAGCGCCTCCGCGGGGCCGGTCGCCGGGCCCGGCCGAGCACCGCGTCCAGCTCGGGGGCGCGGCCGAGCTCCTGGCCACCGGCGCCCTTGAGCCTGCGCGTGACCACGAAGGCGTAGCGCGTGGCGGGGCGCAGCGGCAGGCCCGGGGCCGGGGCGAAGGCGAGGGTGTGGGGAGGCCAGTAAGAGCCAGGTTGGGCGCGGTGGTACAGGGCGATGGGGCGGCGCTTGCCGCGCTCCGGAGAGGCCGGGTCCACGTCGAGGAGCTGGGCCGTGGCGTCCGCGGCGAGGGAGGCCTGGGGCGTCGCGGGCAGGGACGACGGGTCGATGGCGCCCGAGAAGCGCAGGTACCCGGCGGCCTGCGGGGAGAAGCCCTCCAGGAGACCGTCGAGGATCGAGGTGTAGGTCTCGATGGGGTCCATCTGGCGCGGGTTCATGAACCCGGCCCACCGGACCTTGCCCCCTTCCTTGCGAAAATCGCTGGGGAACGGGTGATCGAGGAAGCTGGAGGAGCAATCCCCGTTGTCGTCAAGAAGGCCATCCCGCGAGCAGCCCTGGCCCAGCTCGTCGAGGCGCCCGGGCAGGGCAAACAGCGGCACCGGACCGGACCCGGAGGGGGTCACCGGAGCAGGGGCAGTGGCGCCCTCTCCGCCGCTGCAGCCCGCCCCGCCCAGCAGCACCCCCAGGACCCCACGGAGCAAGTGACGTCGCATGCTCCTTCTTGTAGCACTGGCGCCGTGGCCTTTGCCCTGCAGATCGATCCACCCACCAGCGACGCGGCGCGGCGCCCCCTGCTCGGCCTCTCGACCGAGCTCCGGCTGGCGCTCACGGCCCAGGCCGCGGGCGCCGTGGCCATCGTCGCGCCGACCTCGATGCACGCCGCCTTGCGCGACGAGCGCCTGCGGATCCCGGTGCAGACCGGGCGCCCCTCGGGGGTCTGGCTGGTGCAGGCTCCGGCCAACCTGGTGGTGCACCGGGGGCTGATCGGCGCGGCGCTCCAGGGCCGCGGCGAGCGCGACTGGGCCATCCTGGACGAGCCGTTCTCGTTCTCTGCCCCCTTCGGCTTCGAGCCCATCCTGATCGCCGACCCGCAGGATCACGCGAGGGCCCGCAAGGCCCTGCTGTCCTCGCTCCGCAAGCCCCAGGACGGCTGGACCAGCACCTACCTCAACCGGCACATCTCCCTGTTCTTCACCCGCTTCCTGGTGGCCACCCCGCTGCGCCCCAACCAGGTCTCCGTGGGCATCCTCGCCATCGGCGTCGCCGGCGCCTGGCTCGCCACCCGCGGCACCTACCTCGACCTGCTCGCTGGCGCCTTCCTGTTCCAGGCCCAGAGCGTGCTCGACGGCTGCGACGGCGAGATGTCCCGGCTCACCTTCCGCGGGTCTCGCACCGGCGAGTGGCTCGATACCATCGGCGACGATCTCACCAACTACGGCTACTTCACTGGCGCCTCCTGGGGGCTCTACGCCACCTCCCAGAACCGCCTCTACCTGGCCGCCGGCGCCGTCA
>JALOQB010000158.1 GCA_025453595.1 Polyangiaceae bacterium | reverse complement strand
CGGCGTACTGGCCGATGCTCTTGACGTAGGTGCTGAAGGCCCAGGAGAAGAGCATCCAGCCGCCGATGGCGACGAAGGTGCCGGGCCAGACGCGGCGCTTGACGCGGGTGGGGTAGCTGACGCCGTAGCGGTAGAAGACGGCGAGGCCGATGGCGAGGAGGCCACCGAAGAGGGAGAAGGCGCCGAGCTGCTGCCAGGTGCTGGCGGCGAAGTTGCGCAGGGCGTCGATGACGAAGGTGAAGCCCTGGGGGTCATCGTGGTAGCGCACCTGGAAGACGCCCTTGAGCTTGAGGAGGAGGTAGCTGACGCCGACGCCTGCCTCGAGCATGCCGATGATCGAGAGGACGGCGATGAGGCGCTGCTTCCACCAGGGGCGGTGGGGGGCGCGGGTGACCAGCTCGAGGACGTCCATGAGGTTATGGACGCCGTTGGAGGTGAGGATGAGGAAGCCGAGCAAGCTGAGGGGGGCGACGCTGCGGGAGGGGCCGTCGGCCATGGCCCGGAGCTGGCCGGTGATCAGCTCGACGACGGAGGAGGGGGCGAACTGGAGGAGCCGCCGGGTCAGCTCGTCGAAGCTATCGATGGTGCTGGCGAGGAGGTGTCCGGCGAAGACCAGCAGCGGGATCAGGCCGAGGAAGAAGTAGAAGGACATCGTGGCGGCGTGATCGAGGGCGCTGTGCTCGAGCAGGCCCCGGAGGACGCGCCGGATAAAATCCGCCGAGCGCTTCATCCAGTCACGCGGTTGCCACGAGAGATCCTTCATCCTGGATGAGCAACCATAAGCCCCCTCGGCCTCCGTCGCCACCCCCGCCCGCGGGGGGGGTCGGCCCGGGTGGCCCGGGCGTGAAGGCGAGGTTTTTCCGGGAGGGGGGCGGTGCTAGGGGTGCGCCATGAAGCTCGTCACCTTTCGCCGCAGCGGTGAGCTGCGCCCCGGGGCCGTCGTCGGAGAACGCATCCTTGACCTGCGCGCAGCCTTCGCGCACCGCGAACGCGAGGCGGGGCGAGACGCCTCGGAGGCCGCGGTCCGTGCGCGTTACGGCGACTCGGTCCTCGGGTTCATCGAGCATGCCGAGGTCGCCCGGCCCGAGGCAGAAGAGCTGCTGGCGCGCGCCTCCTCCCTCCCGGAGGCGCTCTTCCTGGAGCTGTCCGGGGCGGATCTGACCGCTCCGATCCCCCGACCCCCCTCGATGCGCGATGGCTACGCTTTCCGGCAGCACGTCGAGGCCGCGCGGCGCAACCGGGGCGTGCCCATGATCCCGGAGTTCGATCACTTCCCGGTCTTCTACTTCACCAACCACCAGGCGGTGGTGGGCCCGGGGCCCCTGCCGGTGCGCCCGATGCAGCGTGAACGCCTCGACTTCGAGCTGGAGGCGGCCATCGTCGTGGGCCGCCAGGGCGCCAACCTGAGCGCCGCCGAGGCGGATGCCCACGTCTTTGGCTACATGATCATGAACGACTGGTCCGCGCGGGCCGTCCAGATGCAGGAGATGACGCTCTCCCTCGGCCCCGCCAAAGGCAAGGATTTCGCCACGGGCCTCGGCCCCTTCCTGGTCACCTGCGACGAGCTCGCCGACCGGCGCATCCCGGGCCCTCGCGGCGATCGCTACGACCTCGCCATGACCGCCTCGGTCAACGGGCGCCAGCTGTCCTCCGGCAACCTGCGCGACATGCACTGGACCTTCGCCGAGATCCTGGAGCGCGTCAGCTACGGCGTCACCGTCTTCCCCGGCGACGTCATCGGCTCCGGCACCGTCGGCACCGGCTGCCTCCTCGAGCTCAACGGCAGCAAGATCACCGACAACCTCTGGCTCCAGCACGGCGACCAGGTCAGCCTCGCGATCGAGCGCCTCGGCGCTCTTGACAACTCGATCGTCGCCGTCGACTGAAGCAGATTCTTTTGACCTCCCACGATGCTGCACAGCGTCGCGCCGGGTGCGTCAAAAAGAGCAAGAAACATCGGTTCCGGGGTACCCGCGGGGGGGCTGTGGCGCTAGGCTCCGCCCCATGCAGAACCCCATCTCCTCGGGCGCCAGCCCCTCGCCAGCGCGTGCTCCGGCGCCTCTCGGCTTCGGCCGCGTGTTCACCGAGCACCTGCTCATGCTGCAGTGGTCCCAGGGGCGCGGCTGGCATGACGCCGAGATTCGGGCCCGGGCAGACCTGGCGATGGACCCGGCCGCCGCCGCGCTGCACTACGGTCAGAGCATGTTCGAGGGCCTCAAGGCCTTCCGCGGGGCCGATGGCGTCGTCCGGGTCTTCCGCATGGACGCGCACCTGCGCCGCATGCAGAACGGCGCTCCCCGGGTCGCCATGCCGGGGATCGACATCGAGCTCACCCGCACCCATCTCCTCGAGCTGCTGCGCCGCGACGCGGCCTGGGTCCCCCGGGAGCGGGGCCAGTCCCTCTACATTCGCCCCCTGCTCTACGCGACCGAGCCCTTCCTCGGCGTCCGCCCTGCCCAGACCTACACGCTGCTGGTGCTCCTTTCCCCCGTCGGCGCCTACTACGACAAGGGCATGGAGGCGCTGCGCATCTGGGTCGAGCAGGAGCACGTGCGCGCCGCCCCGGGCGGCCTGGGCGCGGTGAAGACCGGCGCCAACTACGCGGCGAGCCTGGTGGCGGCGGCGCGGGCCAAGGCCAACGGCTTCGACCAGGTGCTCTGGCTCGACGCCGTGCATCGCAAGAACCTTGAAGAGGTGGGCACGATGAACTTCTTTGTTCGCATCGGCGACGAGGTCATCACCCCGCCGCTGGGCGACACCATCCTGGCCGGCATCACCCGCGATACCTCCATCGCGCTGCTGCGGTCCTGGGGGTACAAGGTGTCCGAGCGCACCATCGGGATCGAGGAGGTGGTGCAGGCCTCCCGCACCGGCGCCCTCCAGGAGGCGTTTGGTACCGGCACCGCCGCCGTCATCGCGCCGGTGGGCGAGCTGGGGGTCGGTGACCTGCGGCTGCGGCTCCCGGGGGCGCCGGGCGAGGTGGGGTCGCGGCTGTACTCGACGATCACCGGGCTCCAGTACGGCGAGCTAGAAGATACCCACGGCTGGCTGTCCGCGATCTGAATCAGGGCTCCGGCGTCGCCCCGGAGAGCCCGAAGGCCTCCAGCTCCATCCGGGTGCCGTCGTCGTGGTCGGTGCGCACGATCGAGACGATGGGCACCGCAGAGTGAATGAGGTGCTGCGCCTTCATCACCTTGTTGAACAGCCTCGTGGCCGAGGCGCTCCGGAAGCACTGGGAGAAGCTGCCCGCGGGCGCGTTGCAGTCCTCGCGGGGGCCCTGGAAAGGGGGCGAGATCAGCGTCGCATTCGCCAGGATCTGATCGACGGATTTCCGCGCCGCAGGGGGCAGCTCGATCGCCTTGCCCGGGCCCAGCTTCACCGAGGCGCTGCGCACGGTCCAGGTCGAGCCGTTGTGCCGATCGGTGAAGCTGACCCCCATCCGGATGACCCGCTTTCCCTTGGTCGCTTCGTCGACGGTCACCTCGTAATCCGGGGCGTTGGGGGTGCCGCCGATGATCTTGTAGGTGAGGGTCCAGGGGGGCTGGCTGGTGGGGGTCATGCGGTAGCGGGCCCACTGGCCCACCGCCAGGGGCATCGGGGCGGCCTCGCTGGGCTTTGCCCCGGGCCCCTGCACCGACGGGAGCGAGGGCAGCGAGGGCAGCGAGGGCAGCCGCGAGGTGCTGGCGCCCGAGGCGCTCCCGGCCGGGGCCTCGCGCTGGAGCCCGGGGATCTTGTTGCAGCACCCTTGCAGCGACGGCACCACCAGCAGCGGCGCCGCCAGAGGCCAGAACCCGCGCAGAGAAGGCCAGAGGAGGGGCTTCAACATGGAGACGACCCTACCACATGGATCCCCTCCGCGAACGCCCTCTGCAGGCGAAATATCGGTCAATCTGGCTGGTAAACCGGGAGCGCCCGGTCGAAGGCGTAGAAGCGACCATGCGCCGTGCGCTCGAAGGTGAGGGCACCAAGGCCGTTGATCAGCACGCCCCAGAGGCCCAGGGCCCAGAACCAGGGGCCCAGGCGCGGGCGGCTCACCGCCACCATGGCCAGCAAGAACACCGCGTAGTCGTTCGAGAAGCGGTAGCCAAACTGGCTCTGCCCGGTGTTCTGGTACAGCAACGAGGGCAGCGCCACGCAGAGCGCCGTGGCCCCCAGCGCCCACCAGGTCAAGCCCCGGCGCCGGGGCCAGAGCAAGAACAGGTAGACCGGCGTCGTCAGCCAGAGCGCCAGCCCGTGGGCGCTCACCTGCAAGGGCGCCGCGCCGGGGCTGACCCCGCGGAAGGGCAAGCTCGTCAGCAGCACCCCAAGGTTCCGGGCGAGGTAGTGATACGAGAACAGCCCCCAGCGCTCGATGCGACCTTGCCACGCCACCGTGAGGTACCGGTAGCCGACCTCGAACGGGTCATGGAACCTCGCGTGGTTGTGCCAGAACGAGAGCGCCAGCAGGGCCCCCAGCGGCAGCGAAAATCGGAGAATCTTGCCGGCGAAATGGCGCAATACGGCGCGCCAGGTGCCCTGCTGCAGCGAGGCCGCCGCGGCTTCGATGAGGAACAGCGGGGCCGCGAACAGCATCGGCGCCCGGGTCCAGAAGGCGAGGCCCAGCACCAGCCCCGCCAGCCACGGGTGCGCCGCCCCCGACGACAGGTACAGGTACAGGGCCGCCAGCGCCAGCCCGACCACGTGCGCCGCGAACCAGACGGTCCCTTGCTCCGCGCAGAACCAGTACACCGTGCCCAGCCCCAGCAGCAGCGCCAGCGCCCCGTGGGTCCGCTCGCCATGCTCGCTGCGACCCAGGGCCCGGAGCCGCTCCAGGGCGAGGAAAAAAAGCGCCGGACCTGCCCCCGCGAGCAGCAGAAATACCTGACCATCCCGGACGTGCTCGACGCTCTCCGCCAGCGCCACCGCCGGCAGCAGCAGCACCGCCGGGAACGACGGGAACACGATGTACCAGCGCCCCTCGAAGCGGGCGAAATCATTGCCCTGAGCGTAGGCCGGAGGGGGGTAGCCCAGCTCCAGGCGGCCATCGAGCCACGACCGCGCCTGGTGCGCGAAGTGGTTGTACGGCGTGTGCTGCCAGACGCGCTCCGGCGCGGCGCAGGCCAGGTAGATCGCGGTGAGCACCAGGTAGAGGCCCAGGGCGATCCAGAGGGGGCGGCGGGGGCCAGCCATGGGGCGACGCTAGCGGGTCCGGAGCGCGAGGCGCTCAGACGCTGTGACCACCACGACGCTTCAGCTCATCGACCACCAGCCGCACGTCCTGGGCGCGCTCTCGCGGCAAGATCAGCAGCGCGTCGTCGGTCTCGACCACCACCAGCCCCTCGACCCCGACCAGCGCGATCACCCGAGGCCGACCGTCGGTGCGCAGATCCCTCACCAGGTTGTCCTGCGACTGCACCGCGATCACCCCGGAGGACAGCGCGTTCCCCGTCGCATCCTTGGGCGCCAGCTCCCAGGCGCTTTGCCACGACCCCACGTCGTTCCAGCCAAAATCACCGCGCACCACCGCCAGCCGCGGCGCCCGCTCGATCACTCCATGATCGATGCTGATCGACGGCAAAATAGGGAAGATATCGGCCAGCGCTTCCCCCTCTTGCCCCCGGGCCGCGGCCTCGTGCCTCCCCCCCTCGAAGAACTCGAGCGCTCGCTCGTGGTTGGGCTTCTCCACGAAACGTTTGACCTCAAACGATTGATGGCCAATGGTTTCGCCGAGCTCGATGTAGCCGTAGCCGGTCTCGGGGCGCGTGGGCTGGAGGCCGATGGTGGCGATGGCGTCGCGGTGGGCGAGGCTGATGGCCTCGGAGATGGCGTCGCGGAAGGCGTCCTCGTCGACGACGGCGTGGTCGGCGGGGAAGACCATGACGGTGGCGTCGGGGTCACGGCGAGCGATGACGCGGGTGGCCCAGCCGATGCAGGGGGCGGTGTTGCGCGCGACGGGTTCGGCGAGGATGTTGGCGGCCGGGATCTCGGGGAAGAGGTCGCGGGTGGCGGCGGCCAGGTGGGCCCCGGTGGCGATGAGGATGCGCTCCGGCGGGCAGAGAGGCAGGATGCGGCGGACGGTGGCCCGGAGGAGGGGCTCGTCCGGGTCCGGGCCCAGGGGGAGGAACTGCTTGGGTCGGAGCTGGCGGGACGCGGGCCAGAAGCGGGTGCCTGCGCCACCCGCCAGGATGATGGCGAAGGTGTGCTCCATGGGGCCTCAGGTGGCGGCGGATTTGCGGGCGGGGCGAGCGACCAGCTTGCGCTTCTTGGGGGCCTTGCGGCCGCCGTCGCCGGCGAAGAAGCGGCGGTCGATCCACTCGGTGAGGGGGGCCGCGACGTAGATCGACGAGTAGGTCCCGGCGAGGACGCCGACGACGAGGGCGAGGGCGAAGTCCTTGAGGACGCCGGTGCCCCAGACGAAGAACATGACCATCGACAGGAGCACGGTGCCTGACGTCAAGATCGTGCGCGATATGGTCTCGCTGATCGAGATGTTGATGATCTCGGCGAAGGTCTTGTTCCGGTACCTACCCAGGTTCTCACGGATGCGGTCGTAGACGATGACCGTGTCGGCAATCGAGTAACCGACGATGGTGAGGATCGCGGCGATGGTGGAGAGGGTGATCTCCTTGCGCAGGGCCACGAAGACGCCGATGACGACCACCGAGTCGTGGATCAGGCCGAGGATACCGCCGGGGGCGAAGCGGATGTCGAAGCGAAGGGCCACGTAGGCCATGATGAAGACGATGGCGACGCCGATGGACTTGATGGCGGCGTCGCGCAGCTGCTTGCCGGCCTTGGGCCCCACCCACTCGACACGCAGCGCGCTCTCGGGGACGACCTCGGGGCCGAGCTGCTTGCGGAGCCCATCGACCAGCAGATCTCCCTTCGACTTGAGGGCCACCTCGACCTTGAAATCGCGGGGGCTGATCAGCAGCGGGTTCTTGTCGCTGCCGCGGAGCTCGACGCCGCTGACGGACTGGACCTGCTTGCGGATCTTGTCCAGGTCCGGGTTGCTGTCGTAGCGCAGCGAGATCTTGTCGCCGCCGGGGCTGAACTTTGCTTCGACCGCGTGGGAGCCGGCGGGGCACTCGGGCGTGATCGCTGGCTCTGTCGCGTCCGAGAAGCACAGCGCCGCGAGCAGCTGCTTCTTCTGCTCTTCCGAGATCGAGCTCACCTCCTGCACGCGGATCAGGAAGCGGTTGGGGTTGGCCGGATCCGCGACCTCGACCACGTCCGGGTGCTGGAAGCCGGCGGCCTGCGTCGCCTCCCGCACCTTGCCCGCGTCGACGGTCTTGAGGAAGCCCAGCTCGACCTCGGTGCCGCCCTTGAAGTCGGTCCCGTAGTTGGGCCCCGGCCACACCGTCGCCAGGAAGAGCGACCCCACGGTCAGCAGCAAGCTGAGCGAGATCCAGAAGCGGCGCATGCCCATGAAGTCATAGACGCGCCCTGGTTTGAAGATTTCCATCGTGTCCCTCTAAGCCGATGTCCAGGGTCTTGACCCGCATCCCGCGGACCCACCAGTCGAAGGCGAGCCGGGTGCAGATCACCGAGGTGAACAGGCTGACCACCATGCCCACCAGCAGCGTCACCGCGAAGCCCTTGATCGGGCCGGTGCCGTACTGGGCGAGGATCAGGCCTGAAATGAAGGTCGTCATGTGGCCGTCGATGATGGCCGAGAACGCCTTGTCGTAGCCTATGTCAACCGCCGTACGGGGGCTCTTCCCCAGCCGCAGCTCTTCGCGGATACGCTCGTTGATCAGGATGTTCGCGTCGATCGCCATGCCGATGGTGAGCGCCAGCCCCGCGATGCCCGGCAGCGTCATCGCCGCGCCGAAGCTCGCCAGCACCGCGATCTGCAGGAACAGGTTGAAGAGCACCGCGATGTCGGCGATGACGCCGGCCACCTTGTAGTAGATGGCCACGAAGATGAGCACCAGCGCCGAGCCCGCGAGGGCCCCGTAGATGCCCTGCTTGATGGCGTCGGTGCCGAGGCTGGCGCCGATGCGCTGCTCGTTGGACGGGCTGATGGGGGCCGGCAGGGCGCCGGAGCGCAGCACCAGCTCGAGCTTGCGGCTCTCTTCGAGCTGCTTCTGCGGGTCGTTGGCCCCCATGGTGATGGTGGCGCGACCGCCGCCGATCTTGGACAGGATCCGGGGGGCGCTCTCGACGTTATCGTCGAGAACGATGGCGAAGCGCTTCTGGATGTTGTCGCCGGTGATCTGCTCGAAGCGGGTCGAGCCGCTCTCGGTGAAGGCCAGGGCCACGTGCCAGCCGCCCTGGGCGCGCTGGTCCTGGTCCGGCTGGGCCTGCGCGTCCCGGATCTGGTCGCCGGTCACCTCGGCCTTGGAGTAGAGGTAATACGTCCGCCAGCCGACCTCCTGCATCAGGCCGCTCTCGTCGGCCTCCGACAGGATGCCCAGGCCGATCTCGTGGTCCGCCGGGGGGTTGAGCGTGTTGAGCCACTCGCGGAACCGATCGCGCGCCTGCTTCATGGTCTCGCCAGGGCCCTTGGCCATGCGAGCCTGGGTCACCCGGTTGGTCTTGCCGGGGCCCACCGGGGCCTCCTCCGCGAAGAAGCTGACGCCCTGGGGCAGCCCCTCGGTGGTGGCCCGCCGGATAGGATCGAAGAAGTCGATGGTGTCGTCGACCAGCTTGAACTCGAGGCGCGCGGTCTTGCTGATGATCTCGCGGATCTCGGCGAAGGATTTCTCGTCCTGGCCAGGCACCTCGATGATGATGTCCTCATCACGGATGGTGACCGCGGCCTCGCGCAGGCCCAGCTCGTCGACGCGGCGGCCGATGGTGTCCTTGGCCTGGTTCACCGCGCGCTCGCGGATGTCGGTCTCGATGTTGTTCCGGATCTTGAGCTGGATGGTCTGCGGATCCGCGCCCGGCGCCCGCAGCAGCTCGGTCTGGAACTTGGTCACGATCGGCTCGAGCTTGCCGGCGTCGGCCTGATCCTTGAACTTGATCAGCAGCGCCGCGGCGTTGCCCCGGGCCTTGTCGACGGTGACCTTCTCGGCGAGCTGGTTCAGCTCCTCGCGGGTCGCGGGCCGGTCCGCCGGCTTGAGCCCGTAGGCCCCCGCCAGCTCCTGCCGTACATCATCGTAGTACCGGTTGCGCTTGTCCTTGATCGCCTCCTCGACGTCCACCGTGTAGACGAGGCGCAGGCCGCCGCGCAGGTCGAGGCCCGCCACCAGCCGGAAGTCGATCTTCTCCTTGATGTAAGCAGGGCAGGGGATCTTCCCCTGGGACAGCCCCTCCAGCGTGGGCCACACGCACAGGAACGCCCCCAGCGCCACCGCCGTCGCCATCCCGGCGCGCACGCGCCAGCCCAGGTCGACCGAGTTCATCGCGCTGATCAGGGCCCAGACCATCGCCAGCCCCGCCGTCACGATCATCCAGAAGGAGTCGTAGTGGACCGAGAGGCCCGCGACCGCCGCGCTCCCCGCGGCCGTCCACCAGGAGTACCGGTGCCCGCGGTTCACGTAGCCCAGCGCCGCGAAGATAAGCGTCAGGGCCCCGAAGAGCCCCTTGAAGTGCATCTCGTTCAACATGCCCCGCTCACTTCTCTTTCTGCTTGGGGGCCTCGTCCCCGGCGTCGAGGCCCACGATCGAGGTCTTCAGCATCTGCGCCTTCACCCCCGGCGCGATCTCGATCTTGATGTACCGATCGTTCTTCTCGAGCAGCTTGCCGATCAGGCCCGACTGCGTCAGCACCCGATCCCCCACCTTCAGCCGCTCCTCCATCTCTTTCTGGCGCTTCTGCTGGTTGCGGTTCGTGTACCACATCACCAGCACCATCGGGACCACCAGCAACAGCGGAAACACGGCCCCCAGCAGCCCGCCAGGGGGCGGCGCCTGCGCTGGCGCGCCGCCTTGCGGGGCCACCGCCGGGGCAGGGCCCTCGCCAGCGCCAGGGGTAGGGGGGATGGCTTGTAGAAACGCTTCGAATTTCACGGCTCCTCCGGGGTCGGGGGCGTATAGCGGCAGATGCTTCTCGGGGCAACCAGCACCGGGAGGCGGCCCCTCCAACCGCCTCCCCCCCCAACCCATGCCCCTCCTCCCCCTTGCTCCTCTCGTTCCCGGGGCGAATGCGGTACAAATAGGCCCATGCTCCCTCGCGCCTGCCTCCTGCCGCTCGCCCTCGCGCTGCTCCTCTCAGCGCCTGGCGCCCAGGCCCAGACCGAGCAAGACCGCGCCGCCGCTCGCGACCTGGCCCAGCAGGCCGACGCCAGGATCGCCGCCGGGAACCTCGATGAGGCCATCGACCTGTTTCAAAAAGCGGACGCCCTCGTCCCGGCCCCCTCCCTCAAGCTCGCGGTGGCCCGGCTCCTCGTCCGCAAGGGCAAGCTGGTCGAGGCCCAGATCCTGATGCAGGACATCGCTCGCAGCGCCCCCGTCGCCCTCGAACCGGCCCCCTGGGCCCGCGCCCGGGCCGAGGCCCGCGAGGAGGCCGAGGCCCTCGTTCCCCGCCTGTGCACCCTCGAGATCTCCCTGCGAGGACCGGCCGAGGGCGCCCCCGTTCAGGTCTCGCTCGACGACGAACCCCTGGCGCCTGCCTCCATCGGTGTCCCCCGGGTCCTCAACCCGGGCCCTCACACCGTCGTCGCGGAGAGCCCGGGGTTCAAGACCGAGCGCCGCTCCTTCGAGCTCGCCGAGGGGGCTCGCGAGAAGATGACCCTGGCCCTCTTTCCCCTCCCGCCACACTGTCCTCATCGCCAATTTGAGCAGCACCACCCTCCCTCCTGCCACCCGCGCCAACCCTGTCCTCTTCTGGGGGGGTCTCTCCGTCGCTGGCCTCTTCACCGTCGTCGGCACCACCACCGCCCTCCTCGCCAGGCAGCGCTCCGACAAGATCAAGGAGCAATGCCCTGACCTCCGCTGCCCTCCCTCCCTCGAAGGCGACATCGAGGCTCGCCGCACCCTCTCCTCCGCCTCCACCACCTCGTTCCTCTTCGCGGGCCTGGGCCTCGGCGCCATGGTCCTTGGCCTCGTCCTCCGCGAGGAAGCACCGGTGCAGGTCCAGGTCGGTCCCGCCTGGCTCTCCGTCGCGCGTACCTTCTGAGCCGCTCCGCAAAGCACCTCTCCGGTTTCCGCGCTGGTCTTGCTGAGCTGGTGGGGTTACTTCACCAGGGTGCAGCGGTTGAAGTTCTTTTTGACCCTCCTCGGGCTGGCGGGGGTCCTGGCTGGTTGTGCTCGCAAGGACAACCCGGCTGCAGCGAAGGGTCGGCCCCCACCGCTGGTGGCGGTGGCCAGGGTCGAGGCCAGGGACGTGCCGGTGGAAGTGCAGGCCCCGGTGGATCTACGCCCGCTCTCGCAGGCAGACATCGGCGCCAAGACCATCGGGTACCTCGACGCGGTGCTGGTCGATCGAGGGGATGTGGTCAAGCTGGGGCAGACCGTGGCGCTGGTGAGGCCGAGCGATCTCCCGGATCAGCTCGCAGCGGCGCGGGGGGCCCAGGCCCAGGCCCAGGCCCAGACGGCGCTGGCCCGGTTGAACCTGGAGCGGGCGCAGAAGCTGGCGCAGGAAGGGCTGACCACCCAGGCCGAGCTGCAGGGGACCAGCGCCGCGCTGGCGATCGCGGAGGCCATGGAGCGCTCCGCCAGGGCCCAGATCGGCGCCCTCGGGACCCGGCTCGGGGAGACCCGGCTGCTCGCGTCGATGGATGGCGTGGTGGCCGCTCGACGCCTGGATCCGGGCGCCCTGGTGGGGCCCACGACCGGACCGGTGTTGACCCTCCAGCGGGTCGATCAGCTGCGCGTCTTCGTGGCGGTCACCGAGCGCGAGGCGGGCGGTCTGGCGGTGGGGATGCAGGCCCGGGTCCAGGTCGATGCGCTCCCCGGCCAGAGCTTCGAGGGGCAGGTCGTGCGCATCGCTCCGGCCTTTGACACCGCCAGCCGCACCCTCGACGCGGAGGTCCACCTGCCCAACCCCAGGCTCGAGCTGCGCCCCGGGATGTACGGCCGCGCGTTCCTTCGCCTTGCGGTGCACCCCCAGGCGGCGGTGATCCCTGCGACGGCGGTGCAGGTGAGCAACCGGCAGAGCTACGTCTTCGTGATCGACGGCGACAAGGCCCGGCGGCAGCCGATCCGCCCGGGCGTCGACGGAGGAACCTGGGTCGAGGTGCTCGAGGGCCTCAAGCCCGGCGAGGACGTCGTGGTCGCAGGCGCGGACGGCCTCGCCCCCGGGACCAAGGTGCGCACCGCGCGGGGCATCGATCCTTACACGGGCCAGGGTTCAAAGTGACACCATGTGGTTGACAAGGCTTGCGCTGCGAAACCCCATCTTGATCCTGATGGTGTCGCTGATGGTGATGGTGCTGGGGGGCGTGTCGCTGCAGCGGCTCTCGGTGGATCTGTTCCCGGAGATCACGATCCCGGTGATCCGTGTGGCGACGTTTTATCCGGGGGCGGGGCCTGCGGACATCGAGAAGTCGATCACGGAGCCGGTGGAGCGAGCGGTGGGGGCGACGCCGGGGGTGGATCGGGTCGAGAGCTTCTCGAAGCAGGGGGTCTCGGTGGTGAGCGTCTGGTTCTCCTACGGGATCAACCTGGACAACGCGCAGTTCGAGACGGCACAGCGGGTGTCGCAGATCCTGAACGCGCTGCCGCCGGGGATCCAGCAGCCGTTCATCAACAAGTTTGACATCACCAACATCCCGGTGGCGCAGGTGGCGGTGGCCGCCGAGGGGCTCGACGAGCGGCAGCTGTACGACCTCGCGTACAACGTGATCGAGCCGCAGCTCGAGCGGATCCAGGGCGTCGCGAGCGCGTCGGTGGGCGGGGGCCGTGTGCGGGAGGTGAGCGTGCAGGCGCACCGGGACGCGCTGCGGGCCCGGGGCCTTGGCATCCTCGACCTGGTGAGCGCGGTGCGCAGCTCGAACCTGCTGCTCCCGAGCGGCGTGCTGCGGGAAGGGGACCGGGACTACAACGTGTTCTCCAACACCCAGTTCGAGGACCCACGGGGGCTGCGGGACGTGATCGTGCGGCCAGGCAGCGGCCAGGGGGCGCCGGTGCGGGTCTCGGACGTGGCCGAGGTCGAGGACGGCACCGCGGACCAGAGCGAGATCGTCCGCATCAACGGCCGCCGGGGTGTCTACCTGCGGGTGCTGAAGCAGCCGGGGGCGAACACCATCGCGGTGGTGGACGGGCTGAAGGCGGCGCTCCCGCAGCTCCGGGGGCTGCCGCCCAGCGTCGAGCTGGCCATCTCGTTCGATCAGTCGACCTACATCCGCTCGGCCATCAAGGCGCTGGAGCACGAGGCCATCCAGGGCGGCGCGCTGGCGGTGGTGGTCATCCTGGTCTTCCTGGTGAGCTTCCGGGCCACCGGCATCGTGGCGGTGGCGATCCCGCTCTCGATCGTGGCCACCTTCGCGCTGCTCTACTTCGCCGGTCAGACCCTCAACGTCTTCACGCTGGGGGGCCTCGCCCTGGCGGTCGGTCGCCTGGTCGATGACTCGATCGTCGAGCTGGAGAACATCCACCGGCACCTGTCGATGGGCAAGCCGCCGCGCCAGGCGGTGCTGGACGCCGCCGAGGAGGTGGCCATGCCCATCCTGGTCTCGACCATCACCACCATCGTGGTCTTCTTCCCGGTGCTGTTCCTGACCGGCATCGCCCGCAACATCTTCCTGCCGCTGGCCCTCACCATCTCGTTCTCCCTCACCGTCAGCTTCTTCGTCTCCCGCACCGTCACCCCCCTGCTCTGCCTGCTGATGCTGCGCGGTGGCCACGGTCAAGGGCGCGTCGCCCGGGCGCTGATCGGCGCCCTCGACCGGCTCGACGACGGCTACGCCTCCCTGCTCCGGATCGCCCTCGCCCACCGCAAGCTCACCATCGCCTCCATCTTCCTGGTCGCCGGCCTCACCTCCCTCGTTTACCGCTGGGTGGGGACCGAGTTCTTCCCCGACTCGGACGAGAGCCAGTTCACCGCGGTCTACCGGGCCCCCATCGGCACCCGCGTCGAGCGCACCGAGCAGATCTCCGAGCGCATCGAGCAGGACACCGTGAAGGCCCTCACCCCCGGGGGTCGCTCCTTCTCCGAGACCCTCATCTCCAGCAGCGGCCTCCCGGCGGGGCGCACCGCCATCTTCACCAGCAACTCGGGCCCTCACTCCGGCAACCTCCAGGTCCGCCTGGTGCCCCGCGGCGAGCGCCCCTTCAGCGACGTCGAGGCCGCCGAGCTGGTCCGCAAGCAGCTCCGCGACGCCCTCCCCGGCACCCGCGTCTTCTTCTCCACCGGCGGCATCGTAAAGCGCATCCTCAACTTCGGCTCCGCCGCCCCCATCGACGTCGAGATCCTGGGCTACGACCTCGAGCAAGGCGCCGACTACGCCCAGCAGCTCCTCGCCAGGCTCCGCGAGCTCCGGGCCCCGGACGGCTCCCCCCTGCTCACCGACCTCCAGGTCTCCCGCGAGGAGAACTACCCCCAGCTCGACGTCGAGGTGGACAGGGAAAAAGCCGGCATCCTCGGCCTGTCCGAGCAGCAGATCGCCCAGTCCGTCCTCGCCACCCTCGTCGGTAGCTCCCAGTTCGTCCCCCTCCAGCTCCGC
Source organism: Polyangiaceae bacterium (assembly GCA_025453595.1). Taxonomy (GTDB): domain Bacteria; phylum Myxococcota_A; class Polyangia; order Polyangiales; family Polyangiaceae; genus JANWXX01. Next base: position 12,261 of record JALOQB010000158.1, on the reverse strand, counting down.
GACCCTCGCACCGGCAACAACTACAGCATCAACGTCCGCATGGCCGACGAGCACCGCTCCCACCTCGCCGACCTCGGCGACGTGCTCCTCCGCGCCCCTTCCGGCGTCGTCGAGCTCCGCACCGTCGCCCGCATCGAGCGCAACAGCGGCCCTGTCCAGATCAACCGCAAGTACCTCCAGCGCATCGTCGATGTCACCGCCAACGTCGCCCCCGGCAAGGACCTCGGCTCCGCCGCCCTCGCGGTGGAGCAGGCCATGGGTGATCTGCGACCCCCTGACGGGTTCACGGTGCGTCTGGGTGGGCAATCCCAGGCGCAGAAAGAGGCCTTCGAGGGGCTCGGGTTCGCCGGCGTCCTGGCGGTTGCGCTGGTCTACATGGTGCTTGCGTCCCAGTTCCGCTCGCTGCTCGACCCGCTGGTGATCATGATGAGCGTCCCCCTCGGCGTCTCGGGTGTCTTCCTGATGCTGTATCTGACGCGGACGACGCTGAGCGTGAACAGCTTCATGGGCATCATCATGATGGTGGGCATCGTGGTCTCGAACGGGGTCTTGCTGGTCGATTTTGCCAACGTGCTCCGGGGCCGCGGCACCGACCCGGAGGAGGCCACCATCGAGGCCGGGCGCACCCGCTTGCGGCCCATCCTGATGACGACGCTGGCGACGGTGGTGGGGCTGATCCCCATGGCGCTGGGCATCGGCGAGGGGAGCGAGGCGAACCTGCCGCTGGCCCGCGCCGTCATCGGTGGCCTCACGGTCTCCACTCTGTTCACCCTCTTCCTCGTCCCTGCGCTCTACCTCTCGCTCACCCGCCACGCGAAGCGCGGGGCCCCGATCGACGACGCAGGCTAGCCCCCGGGCTCCCAGCGCACCTCGAACACGCAGGCGTCGGCGCCGCAGCCCTCGCAGGCGAGCTCCGTGGCGCGGGCCTGCGGGTGCACCAGCTCGCGGAAGAGGCCCTCGAAGACGGCGGTGTAGAAGTCGCAGCCGGGGGTCGAGGAGGGCAGGTGGCGGCACATCGGGTTGTGACGGATGCGAAGGCGCACCGTGCTGCCCGAGGAGGCGTGGAACGCGCCGCTCCCGGCGAAGGTCCAGGCATGGCGCGCGATGGCCGAGCAGAGGGCGCGGGCGGCCCAGCGCGCCGGCAGGCGCCGCAGCAGCGCCTGGGCGGGGGAAGGGATGCGATGGGCCAGCAGGTACCGCGCGGTGCGTGCCCCGGCCTCCCGGGCTACCTCGCGGGCGAGGGGCTCGCCGAGGCGCCGCCGGAGCGCCTGGTGCAGGGCCCCCACGTCATCCTCGTCGACCATGGCCCCGGGCGGGCAGCGCAGGTGATGGGCCAGCCCGGCCGCCTCGAAGACCCCCTGCGTCGGGGCCAGCCCCAGCCGCTCCTGGAGCACCTCGGCCACGCGGGTGATCGCGTTGGGGCCGATGCGCCCGCTCTCCGGGGGCCTGGCCGATGCGACGGCAGTCAACGCGGGCCCCCGCAGGTCACCCGACGAACTCCTTGCGCCGGGAGGTCTGCACCGCCTCCTCGATGAACCGCTCCGCGGCCTTCACCGCGTAGTCCTCCGCGTCCTCGTCGGCGATCTGCTCGACGCCGCCCCCGCAGGCCATGGGCGCCGAGCGCAGGGGGCCAGCCTCCCCGGTCGGGCCGTTGTTGATCAGCTTGAGCGCGATCCTGGCGTTCTCCTCGCCCTTGCGCCGGCGCATCGCGATCTTGGGGCCGTGCATCGTGACCCAGGCCTCGTCCGCCGCAGCGATCGCCTCCGGGTCGGGCCGCGAGCGCACGGCCTTGTCGGCGAACTTGAAGTCGACGGATTTCTTGGTCTGCGGCCCCCAGTAACCGACGCGCCCGAGGTCGTAAAAGGTGCGCTGGAAGCCGCTCTTCGCGAAGGCCTTGAGGCAGCCCATCATGTACTTGCGCCGCGTCTTGTCGCCGATCCAGGGCCACTCCAGGAAGGCCTTGCGCATGTAGAAGCGCCGGTAATTGTTCATCACCCGATCGAGCAGCTCGCCCCGCTCCATCGTGTCCGGCTTCATGATCGGGGTGACGAAGTTGTATTTCTCGAAGTCGAAGACCTGCACCTTGTCGCCGAGCTCCTGGAAGAGATCGCTGAAGGGCCAGGGCGTGTACATGCACCAGTTGGCCATGTCCGGCTTCCAGTCCTGGGCCATCTGGTAGGTCTCCTCCAGCGTCTCGGCGGTCTCGTTCTCCAGGCCCACGATGAACTGGGCCTCCGCGACGATGCCGTTGTCCTTCAGCAGCTGGATCGCCCTCTTGTTCTGCGCGATCGTGGTCTCCTTGTTGAACCGATCGAGCTGGAGCTGCGCCGCCGCCTCGGTCCCCAGCGAGACGTGGATCAGCCCAGCCTTGCGGAACATCGGCAGCAGCTTCTCGTCCCGCAGGATGTCGGTGACCCGGGTGTTGATCCCCCAGAGCACCGGCAGGTTACGCTCGATCAGCAGCTCGCAGAACTGGATGAACTTCTTGCGATGAATCGTCGGCTCCTCGTCCGCGAGGATGAAGAAGCCCACCCCGTGGTCCTTCACCAGCCCCTCGATCTCATCCACCACCGCCTTCGGGTCCCGCACCCGGTAGTCGCGCCAGAACTTCCACTGGCTGCAGAAGCTGCAGGTGAACGGGCAGCCCCGCGCGAAGCTCGGCACCGCCAGCCTCGTGCCCATCGGCAGGTAAATGTACCGGTCCCAGTCCAGGATCCCCCAGTCCGGCTTGATGCGGTCCAGGTCCTTGATCGGCGGCTCCGCCGGCGTCGCGATCACCTTGTCCCCCTCCAGGAACGCGACGCCGTTCACGCAGCTCCGATCTCGCCCCCAGCTCCCGTCCTCGACGGCCTTCACGAAGTTCAGGAAGACCTGCTCCCCCTCGCCACGCACCACCGCGTCGATCCACGGCGCCTCCTTCAGCACCTGCGGGTACATGAACGTGCCATGGATGCCGCCGAGCACGGTGACGATCTCCGGGTTCACCTCCTTCGCGATCTGCAGCAGCCGCTCCGCCTTGTAGATCGACGGCGTGATCGCCGTGCTCCCGACGATGTCCGGCCTGATCTCCGCGATGCGCTCCCGCACCTCCTCCTCGCTCAGGTGGTTCGTCATCGCGTCGACAAAGACCACGTCCGTGTACCCGGCCGCCTTCAGGTAGCCCGCCAGGTACGCCACCCACGCCGGCGGCCAGTTCCCGGCGATCTCGGCGCCTCCCGAGTGGTAGTTCGGATGCACAAGTAGAACGCGCATGATGACTCCCTTTCGCTCCCTGCAACCCGGGGCCGCATCGGCCTGGATGCTCACGGCAAGTGTGTAAAGTAGGGTTTACGTCGTTGTGGTCAAGAAAAAGTTACGCTCTTGTTTTGCGCCCATAGGTGCAATGATTGCACGCGAAAATTGTGCGCGATTGGTTCATTCCTGTCCTTGTTCGGTATCTCGATAGCAATGAGGAGAGGTGAGCCGTCCCGAGAAGGCCAGGGCTTGCCCACCTGGTGAGATCGGTGCGAGGGTGGCCTGCATGGTTTGCAGGTCCGGTTCCCGTGGTCGAAGCTCGCGGGCCGCCGCGGTGGTGCTGGGGGCTTTCATGCTGCTCCCGGGGTGCCGCGAGCAGGATGCGCAGTGGACCTTCACCTGGAGGGAAGGGGAGGGCCTCTGGTACGACCACGACGTGCAGTACGAGCGCGGCGTCTCGTGCGGCAGGAGCAAGGGCGAGCGTCACCAGGAGACAAGCAAGCAGGCGACCTGCGCCCGCAGGTGCCGTCAGATCGTGGCTCACCGCCCGGCGGACGGCAGCCCCACGGTGCCTGGCGCGCCGCCAAGGTGCGAGGAGTCCTGCGCGCCGCGGCTCCAGCTTGTCGCGAAGACCTGCCAGAACCTCCCTGCGGAGGCCCCCCCCAGGCTCCTGCCCCGGGCTCGCTAGGCTTCACCCCGAGCGGGCAATACCCTCGTAGGTGTAGCCGGTCCAGCTCGGCCCGTCGCCCTGCTTTTCCTCGATCTCTTCCAGGAAAAACCCTGCCTCTTCCAGCTGCTCACGCACGGGCCTGTCCAGGTGGCACCCGCCGGAGAATTTCTTCCATACCGGGGTCAAGGCTCGCTGCCATCGCTGCGTGGAAGGCGAGCGCGCCAGCCCGTGCTCCACGAACAGCAGCTTGCCCCCGGGCTTTAGCACCCGGCGCAGCTCTCGCAGCGCCAGCTCGGGCCGGTCCACGCTGCACAGCGTGTAGGTCATCACGGCGGTGTCGACGCTCCCGCTGTCCAGCGGCAAGGCGGTGGCGCTGGCCTGCAGCAGCGTGGGCCTCACCGCCCCCTGCGACGCCCTTGCCCTCGCCCGCTCCAGCAGCTCTGGCGATGGATCGATGGCGATCAGCTCGCTCACCTTGCTGGCGTCATAAAAGGGAAGATTCAACCCCGTTCCCACCCCGATCTCGAGCACCCGACCCGCTGCCCTCGGCACATGACGGCGACGCTCCTCCAGGATGACCCCGCTGCGGCAGGCCTTCTCGATCAGGAATGGCAACACCTTCCGATCCCATAGCGACATGCCTCGACGGGTAGCACAGCTTGATCCGCGAGCAGGGCTCCATGCAGCCCGCCACCGCGCGACCCTGGTGGCGCTCCGCCTCCTTGCGGCGAGCCCCTCCCTCTGCTGCTCATGGTATCAGGACGCGCCTCGCGGCCCTGCACTCGATCCCGACGTCATCCCTGCGAGGTCCGGAGCATCTCATGAAAGAATGGCTAAAATCCTCGCTGGTTCTCGTGGCGCTGGGCCTCCTTGCTTGCGAGGATGACGAGGGGTTCTTCTCTTCACCAGGCGCCGGTGGCGCGGGCAAAGCAGAGGCAGGGGCTTCCGGGGTTGCTGGCTCCGGAGGGGAGGCTGGCGGCGCTGGTCTGGCCGGCTCCGGAGGCGCAGGCGGGGGCGCAGGGGTAGGGCCTGGCGGCGCCGGCGGCGCGGAACCTGGCGGTGCCGGTGGGGGGCCCGCGGGGGCCGGCGGCAACGGCGGGGGCGGTGCAGCAGGGCAGGGGGGGGCCTCCCTCGCTTCCTTCTGCGAGCAGGTCGAGGCGGCCCGCTGCAAGGCCCAGGCAGGCTGCGGCTGCGCTGTCGAGGAGACCTGCGTCGCGGAGCAAACCGCGCTCTGCGCCGTCCGTTTTGCCGCGGCGGTCCAGCCCCTCTCCGAGGGCACCATCCTGCTGGATGCAGCGCGCCTCCTGGAGTGCCTCGCGTACATCGAGGCGCAGGGGGCCTCCTGCGGGGCGCTGGACTGGTCCTCCCTCCTGGCCAGCGCGTCCTGCGGGGACGTGCTGATGGATACCGCCAGCGTCGGCGCCCTCTGTCACTCCCTCGGGGGCGCCTCGATCTGCGCCGAGGGGGCCGGATTTTGCCTGACCTTTGCCGGAGAAACCCCGACCTGCACCGCCCTCGGTCTGCAGGGAGAGGCCTGCGCTCTGGGGGCCTGCTCCCCGGGTCTGGTGTGCATCGCAGGGGTCTGCGAGGCCCCGCAAGCCCAGGGCGAACCCTGCGCGGTTCCCGGCGACTGCGCCGCGGGCCTGCGCTGTCTTCCGGCAGGCACCTGCGGCGCCCCCGCGGGCCCGGGGGAGCCCTGCGTCCTCGATGGTCAGTGCGCCGCAGGGCTTCGTTGCAGCGAGGCCGGGGCCTGCGTGGAGGGCCTCCCCCTGGGGGCCTCCTGCACCTTCGATGGAGCCTGCGGCGCCGAGCGCACCTGCCTGGGGGCGGGCTCGCTGAAGTCCTGCCTGGCACGGGCCAAGCTGGGCGAGGTCTGTATGGATGTTCCAGACTCCTGCGACCCGGGGCTGGTCTGCGCGTTCCAGCCGGACGAGCAGTTCCGCTGCGTGGAGCCGGGCAAGGACGGGGAACCCTGCGCGGGGGGCATGCGGTGCGCTCCGGGGCTGGCCTGCAAGTTCTCCCAGCAGCCGCCGCTCTGCGGACCGGCCCCCGAGGCCGGCGAGGCTTGCCTCTTCGAGGGCGACGTGGCGTGCGGCCCGGGGCTGGGCTGCGAGGGGTCCTTGTGCGTCCCGCTACCAGAGAAGGGCCAGGCTTGCCTGAACGCGGAGCCCCCCTGCGCGGCGGGGCTGGGCTGCGGCGGTGGGCTCTGCGAGGAGCCCGCGAAGGAGGGAGAGCCCTGCCTCCCGGGGCCAGGCCCGCGCTGCTCCACCGGCCTGTTCTGCGATTTCCTCGACGGCCAGTGCAAGAAGCAGCGCCCCGCGGGGGAGCCCTGCAACGCCGCGGAGGACTGCGCCGCGGGCCTCGAGTGCGGCCTCCTCGCGGACCCGCTGGTGCTCACCTGCTACCCGCGCCCTTCCGAGGCCGGGGCCCTCTGCGATCAGGGATGCAGCGAGGGGCTGTTCTGCAAGCAAGGGCCCAAGCCCGGCGCCTGCGCCCGGCTCGCCTGCGGCGCGCTCTGAGGTACCCGCGAGCTACCGGCGTTTGAACGCCACGCCGGGGGGCGGGCACAGCAGGGAGAACGAGGCCGCCGCCGGTGCGAGGGCCTCCTCCCACGACGCAGGCTTGCGCCTCGCGGCCCCGGTGTGCCCATGCGCCTCGCGCTACCCTTCTGCCTGTCCATTTCCCTTGTCGCCCCCCTGGCCCTCGCGCAACCAGCGCCGGCTCCGGCGGCGCTGACCCCGCCCCGCCTGATCGAGGAGGTCGCCCCCGAATTCCCCGCGGAGGCCAGGCGCGCGGGCCTCGGCGGCGCTCCGGTGCTGCTCCTCGAGATCGACGCCGGGGGCAAGGTGACCGGGGCCCGGGTGATCGAGGCCGCCGGTCATGGCCTGGACGAGGCCGCCCAGCGCGCCGCCATGCGCTTCCGCTTCGAGCCTGCACGCCGCGACGGGGTGCCTGTTCGCTCTCGCATCCGCCACACCTTTCGCTTTGAGCCGCCCTCGCCCCTCCCTCCCCCGGAGGCGCCTGCTTCCCCTGGAACCCCCCCCGAGGCGGCGCCCGCTGCCGTCAGCGTCCTCTCGGGCAAGGTCGCCCTGCATGGCGGCGACGAACCCCTGGCAGGCGCTCGCGTCCTGGTGAAGCTGCCCGACGGTACCCAGCGCGAGGCGCGCTCCGGTGCGGATGGTCGATTTTCTATGGAACTTCCCTACAACGGATCAGCGGAGGTCCAGGTGACGGCGCCAGGGTACGGGGCGTTCCAGGCCCGGGAGCAGGTGGAGGTGGGTCAGGCGACGGAGGTGGTGTATCGGCTGCGGGGGTTGATGCCGGAGGGGGAGGTGGTGGTGGCGGCGGCGCGCCCGGATCGGGAGGTGACGCGGCGGACGCTGGAGCGCAAGGAGCTGGGGCTGGTGCCGGGGACCAACGGGGACGCGCTGCGGGCGGTGCAGGCGATGCCGGGGGTGGGCCGGGCGCCGGGGCTGAGCGCGGATCTGATCGTGCGAGGGACGAGGCCGCAGAGCACGGTGATCTTCATCGACGGGGTCTGGGTCCCGACGGCCTACCACCTGGGGAATTTTTCCAGCGTGATCCCGACCGAGGCGATCGAGACCATCGATCTTTACCCCGGTAATTTCAGCGCCCGCTACGGCCGCGCGACGGGGGGCGCGCTGGAGGTCAAGACCCGGGCCATCGCGGCGGACGGCAAGACCAGCGGCCTGGTGCAGCTCGACCTGATCGACGCGCGCGCCCTGGCCCAGGGGCCGCTCCCCGGCATCGAGGGCTGGAGCTTCCTGCTGGCCGCGCGGCGCTCGCACCTGGACGCGTGGCTCCCCCGGGTGCTGCCCGAGGACGTGAGCTTTCGCCGCGCTCCGGTCTATTACGATGGCCAGCTCTTCCTGGAAAATCGGTGGAAAGACGGCGCCGTGCGCGTCGGCCTGTTCGGCTCGGATGATCGGCTCGCGCTCTCGTTCAAGGACGCAGGCGGAGCGGATCCGGGCTTCGCGTCCGGGGTCGGCGCCCAGTACGGGTTCTGGCGCATGCTGTTCTCCTACGAGGGGCGCCCGGCGCCCCGGGTGCGCGCCCAGTTCACCGCCTCGTACGGGCAGAACAACGAGTCTTTTCGTGCGGGGCAGCTCCGGATCAAGACGCTCTTCAACACCTTCTCGCTGCGGGGCGAGGTGGCCTACACCGTGGCGCCATCCCTCACCCTGCGCGCGGGGCCAGATCTGCTCCATTACCCCTACGACGTGGAGCTTCGCACCACGCCTCCACCCCGCCCTGGCGAACCGGATCCGGGGCCCCTGAGCGCGCGGCCGCTGCTGCGGCTCCAGGGCACCGGATCGCTGACTGCGCCGGCGGCCTACGCCGAGGCCGACTGGCGCCCGGCGCGACGCGCCCGGATCGTCCTGGGAGGACGGGCCGATTACCTGAACAGGAACCAGGAGCTCACCTGGAGCCCGCGCCTCAACGCGCGCTACGATCTGGCGCAGGGCCCCCGGAGCACCACGGTGCGCGGCGGAGTGGGCCTGTTTCATGAGCACCCGCTGCCGGTGGAGGTGGTCGAGGTGTTCGGCACCCCGTCGGTCCGGAGCAACCGGGCGGTCCACAGCTCCATCGCCGTCGAGCAAGGTCTCTTGCCAGGGATGGAGCTCTCGCTGGAGGGGTTCCACAAGCGCCTCGACCAGCTGGTGGTCCGCGGCACGCTGGCCGACGGGACCACCGGCTACACCAACGACGGCAAGGGCTCCGTCGTGGGCCTGGAAGCCCTGCTTCGTTACCGGCCTTCTCCCCGGTTTTTTGGCTGGATCGCCTACACGCTCTCGCGCTCCGTGCGCAGCGATCAGATCGGGCAGCCGCAGCACCTGCTCGAGTTCGATCAGACCCACAACCTGTCGGTCCTCGGCAGCCTCGATCTGGGCGCCGGGTTCCGCCTCGGGGCTCGCTTTCGCTACGTGACCGGGATGCCCTTCACGCCCTGCGTTGGCGCCGATCTGGACGCCTCCGCGGGGGCCTATGCCTGCCGCAGCGGCGCCGTGCATAGCGAGCGTCTTCCGGATTTTCACCAGCTTGACGTGCGTCTCGACAAGACCTGGACCCTCGGCGCTGGCCACCTCACCGCCTACCTGGACCTGATGAACGCCTACAACCGCGCGAACCCGGAGGCCCTCCGGTACAGCTACAACTACACGAAAAAAACCTACGATACCGGGGTCCCGGTGCTACCCAACCTGGGCCTGCGGGGGGAGTTCTGATGGCGCGCCCCGCTCTCCACGCGCTGGCCCTCGGCGTCGCCCTTGTTGCCTGCGCAGAGGACCTGGAACCGCCCTCGCAGCTGCGCTCGCTGCGGGTGCTCGCCGTGACCGTGGACACCCCTTTTGCGCCGCCAGGAGCGACCCCCACCCTGTCGATGGCGCTGGTCGACGCGGCCCCCGGAGCCTCGCCGGGCGGCTCCCCCAGGCCTCTCTCCGTGGTCTGGCTCGGCGGCTGCGACAACCCGCCTCAGGACGCCCACGGGGCCTGCCGCGAGGCCCTCCGCTCCACCGTGGATCTGCTCTCGGATCAGGACCTGCGGCTCCTGTCGACCCCGGCGACCGCGCAGGGGCGCGTCGGGTTTGGCACCAGCTTCTCGTACCGCCTCCCGGAGGACCTGATCGCTCGCCACCCGACCCCCCCCGGAACCCTCGCCCCTTACGGCCTGTCGTACGTCTTCTTCGCTGCCTGCGGCGGCGAGCTGCGCCGCGCTCCCGCAGGGGAGGCCTTCCCCCTGCGCTGCGTCGATCCTGCCTCGGAGCTGCCCCTCGATGCGCAGGACTTTGTCACCGGCTACACCCGCCTCTGGGCCTACACCGAGCTACGCAACCAGAACCCGCTGGTGCAGCAGGGAGCCCTGCTGGAGAACGCGTCGTCCCGGCTCCCCTGCGCGGACGACCTGGCCTGCGCGCCGGGAGAGGCCTGCGGTGTGGCCGGCGTGTGCCTGAACCTGGTGGCCCGGTGCGAGGCGGACGGCGCGGATGCCTGCCCCGGCGTTCGGCTCCAGCCCCGGATCGATCGCCAGAGCGCCGAGCGCGCGGAGACCGCGGCGATCCTCGGCGACGCGGCCCCCCTGGAGAACCTCTGGGTCGCCTACTTCACGCAGCGCGGTCGCATGGACGCGGACGCACGCTTTGTGCACGACGGCGCCCTCGGATGGTCCCAGGATTTCTCTACAACCTGGCGTGCCCCCCGGGAAGGCGGAGAGGTGCGGCTGTGGGCGGTGGTGCGAGACAGCCGCGGGGGGGTCTCCTGGGCCTTCGAGGACGTGCTGGTGCGCTGAGCACGAGCGAGCCGTGGAGCCCGGGGGGAGAACGGGCTAAGGGAGCAGCCCATGTCGTCCCCTGTCCGCGCCATTTTTCTCGTCGCCGCGCCCGATCAACCGGGCCTGGTTGCACGCCTCGCCGGCTTCTTCTCCGAGGCCGGGCTCAACATCCTGGATGCGAGCAACCACACGGATCTGCCCGAGGAAGGCGGGGCGCGCTTCTTCATGCGGCTGGTGGTCGACCTGACGGCGCTGGCGTCGGCCAGGGCGCAGCAGAAGCTGGGCGGCTCGACGACCCGCAAGGCCCTCGAAGCGTCCTTCCAGGGCCTCTGCACCGAGCTGTCGGCCACCTGGTCGGTGCGCTACTCGGACGTACCACCGCGGGTCGCCTTGCTGGTCACCCGCGAGTCTGCCTGCTTCTACGACCTGGTGCTGCGCCAGCGGCAGGGCGAGCTCCCCTGCGAGATCCCGATCGTGATCTCGAACCACCCGACCCTGGAGCCGGTGGCCGAGGGGTTCCGGATCCCCTTCTTCTGCCTCCCGGTGACCGCCGCCACCAAGCCCCAGCAGGAGGCGCAGATCCTGGAGCTGCTGCGCCGCCATCACATCGACCTGGTGGTGCTCGCCCGCTACATGCAGGTCCTCTCCGATACGTTCCTGCAGGAGGCGCCGCCGGTCATCAACATTCACCACGGCTTCCTCCCCGCGTTCCAGGGCGCCAAGCCGTACCATCAGGCCCACGCCCGCGGCGTCAAGCTCATCGGCGCGACCGCCCACTACGCCACGAAAGACCTGGATCAGGGGCCCATCATCGAGCAGGACGTGGCCCGCGTGACGCACCAGCAGGGCCCCGAGGAGATGGTGCGCGTGGGGCGCGATGTCGAGCGGATCGTGCTGGCGCGAGCGGTGCGCGCCCACCTCGAGCACCGGGTGCTGGTCGAGGGGCGACGCACCATCGTCCTGTGATCCTGCGTGCTCAGCCGAGCCGCACCTGGTCCAGATGAGCTGCCAGCTTGTTCTTCTGCCAGGCAGGCAGCTCACCCTGGACTTCCTTCCATTGTTCCCGGGCCTTGGTCTCGAACTCCTCGATGATGCCCAGCGCCTGCGCGGTGTCGAACGCCGTGCAGGTGTCCGCGCTCGGGCACAGGAGCAAGAGATCGTCGAGGGTTGTCTCCACCAGGGGTTTTTCCGGGGCAAGCGAGGGGGTTTCTGGCTCCCTCCAGCACAGCGCAGGGCCCCCCTCTCCGCCGTAGACGATGGTCGCCACGAAGTCGTACACCGGCGCCAGGCGAGCTCGCAGCCTGTCCGGATACCACAGGGCCCAGTTCTTCAGGTGTGCGTCGCTGTTGCCAGAGAGCACCATGAACACCAGGCGACGGAGGTACTCCTCGAAATCTTTGCTGCCGCAAAGCTCCAGGATGAGGTGACCGATGGTCTCGTGAGACATCCAGCGCTGGTCGTGGGATTCGGTGTACTTGTCCTCGGGAGCCACGTGGAAGATCTGTGCAAAATCTTCCTGGTGAATGCGCGTCATGCCTTCTTGATCAACCCGACGGTCGAACCTGCGCACGAGAAGCGCCCGCTGCTCCGGGTCAAAATGCTCCGGGAGCCCCTCGATGTCTCGTCCCTGGATGATGCGATGGTTGGGTACATCCAACCCGCAGAGAGACGCCCAGCGCAGCATGACGCACTCGTTTTCGACCAGGTGACGGAACGCGGGGGTGCCAAACTTCGCTATCCATGCACCGCTGGTGCCCTCAACCGGGATCGTGAGGCGATCTCCCTCTTCGTTGGCTGTCAGCTTCGGTAGAACCCCGGGCAGGGCAAAGCGATAAGGGTCCCGCGGTATCCGGGAACGCTGCTCTTGCTCCTCCCAGATTCCTCTCTCCAGTGAGTCCTCGATGACACGGATAGCCCCCGGAAGCTGCTCCCCCAGGCGAAGCAGCATGGTGTACTCCGGGATGGTGGTCTGATACCAAGTTACTTTAGGAACGGCGCACGCGTTGGTAGAATCTTCGCGTGCCTGCTCCTGCCTCCCTGGCGCCCCACCTAACGGCTCGTCAGCTCT
>JALOQB010000157.1 GCA_025453595.1 Polyangiaceae bacterium | reverse complement strand
GCTCGCAAAGCCATCGTTGGAGCTGGAAGAGGACCAGACCTTGGCATCGGAGCCCGGGGTGGCCGGCGGGGTGCAGGCCCCGAGGGTCAGGGCGAGGAGGGGTACGATCAGCGATTTCTCCACCGAGCCATCTCCTGTTCCTGGATCTTGCCGAGGCGACGTTGTTCCTTGATGAGGCTGCCGTAGCGGCGAGGGACCCGCTCATCGCGGCCGAGACGGTAGAGCACGAGGAGGGCGGCCTCGGCGTCGTCGCTGGCGCGGTGGGCGTTCTGGAGCTCGACGCCGAGGCGCGCGGCGACGTCGCCCAGCTTGTGGGAGCGCTCCTGGCGGTTGACGTGGCGAGACCAGACGAGGGGGTCGACCCACTCGACGCCGTTGCGGAGCGCGGGGGGGCTATTCTCGAGGTCACCGAGGCCAGCGCGGCGCATCTCGGCGCGGAGAAAGGAGCGGTCAAAGGCGGCGTTGTAGGCCGCGGGGAGGGAGCCGTGGAGGATCTGGAAGATCTCGGCGGCCACCTGGTCAAAGGAGGGCTGATCCTTGACGTCGTCGTCGGAGATGCCGTGCACCTCGGTGGCCCGGGGGGGGATGGGCATACGAGGGTTGATCAGCCAGTTGTAACGGCGCTGGACGGTGCCATTCTGGCCGATGATGATGCCCACCTCGACGATCCGGTCGGTCTCGGCGGACGTGCCGGTGGTCTCGGTGTCGAGGAAGGCGACGGGCAGGTCGTGCCAGTCGTGATTGGGGTCAAATTCATCGGCGAGGCCCACCGTGTCGACCCGCATCAGGTGGGCGATCCCCGGGTAATGGCGCCCGGTGGGGAAGCACCCACAGCCGTCAGCGGACAGCTTCATCGCGGGTAACTTGGGGGCCGAGGCGGAGGGGGCGGGGGCCGAGGCGGACGCCGCCTGGGTCAAGGTGGGGGCGGGGACCGGCTTCACGTCCTTCTCGCCCAGCAGCTCGAGCTCGAGGCGGATCCACTCTTCGAGGTCGTTCTGAAAATCGCCGCCGCCGCTGAATTCACGGCCATTGATGAAGATGAGAGGGGTCCCCTGGAGGCCCGCCTGGTCGCCCTGCTTCTTGTCGCGAGCGACCCGGGCGGCCACCGCCGGGCTGTCGAAGTCGGCCTTGAATTTGGCGACATCGAGGCCAAGCTCCTTGGCGTACTTTTCGAGGTCCGCGTTCTCGAGGGCCGGGGCCTTCTCGAAGAGCTTGTGGTGCATCTCCCAGAATTTATCCTGGTTGAGGGCCGCGAAGGCCGCCTTGGAGGCGGGCTCGGCGTGGGGGTGCATCGAGAGCGGATACACCTTGAACAGGAAGCGGACCTTCCCCGGGAAGCGATCGACCATGCCCTCGATGATGGGGGCCGCGCGCTTGCAGAAGGGGCACTCGAAATCGGCCCACTCGACGATCGTGACCGGGGCAGAAGAGGGGCCTTTTTGCGGCGTATCGGCCAGATCGACGCTCTTGGCACGCTCGCTGTCAAAGCGCGCCTTGTAGGCCTCCATGACCGTCTCGCGGGGGTGGCCGTCGCGCACCTGCTTGACCAGGAAGCGGGCCGCCGGGGTGCACTTGGCGCAGTTGCGCTTCTCGGTGACGCACTGGGCGATGGAGGCCCCGGCGCCCGGGCAAGGGGCGGGCATCTCGCTCACAAACGTGGCCCACTCGCGGCGCTCGCGGGGGGTCAGCGAAGACGCATCCACGCCCGGGAGGGTGAGGTCGGCGGGGGCCGCGGTCTTGGGCTTGGCGCTGGTCTGAGGGGTATCCCGGCTCGGGGTGTCGGTGGAGTTCCGGCAGGTCGAGAGCCCCATCATCGAGGCAAGCGCCACGGACAGAAACGCGGGGGTCGCAAGGCGTAGGGGCATCGGGACGACAAGGCTTCTAGCCGTCCTGCCTGGCCTTGGCAACCCTCGTGGCCCTTGACCGCAGCCTGGCGAGCCTCTTGAACAGGGGCCATGGCGGTTTCTGTTCTACGGCAAGCGGGTCGGGCGGAGGGGGTCACCATCCCCCTGCTCCGGCGGCGCGCTCTCCTCATGCTCCAGGCCCTCGACCTCCCGCAGGCTCAGCTCTCCATTGTGCTCACCGACGACCCGGGGATCCAAGAGCTGAACCGCGACTACCGGGACAAGGACAAACCCACCGATGTGCTCGCCTTCGCCATGCGGGAGGGGGAAGCTTCTCCTGATTGTGATCCGGACGGGGAGCTGCTGGGGGATGTGGTGATCAGCCTTGAAACAGCCACCCGTCAGGCCATGGAACGGCGTCGTACGCCGCTGGCGGAGGTCACCTTCCTCCTGGCCCACGGGCTCCTTCACCTCGTGGGTTACGACCACCAGAACGACGAGGAGGAGCGGGAAATGAACACCGCCACCCGGCGCCTGGTCCGCGTCGCAAGCACAGTTCAGGCCAAAAAAAAGGGGGGCTGAGACAAAGTAAGCCACCGAAATTCGCAAAAATCCGTGCGAATTGCTCTTGCGACCCCCTTCTTTCGTCTGTTACTTAGCCTTGTGCCTGCACCGCAGCGGCAAAAATCGCTGCCAAACAGGCGAACCGACAGCCCTCTCCGGCCACCCTCGGGGCCCCCACGAGAGCCAACCTCTCGCAAAACCCCCTGCTAGGCCCTGTCGGAAGCAAGCTCTGCACGTCCCATTCAGGAGGAATACGATGGCTACCAAGCGGTTGACCAAGTCGCAAGTTATCGCCGAACTCGCTGAGCTGACCGAGCTCGACAAGAAGAGCGTCGGCCGGGTGTTCGAGTCCCTCGGCGAGATCATCAAGAAGCAGCTCGGCCCCCGGGGCCCCGGTGAGTTCGTGATCCCCGGCCTTCTCAAGCTCAAGGCCGTCAAGAAGCCCGCCACCAAGGATCGCCCGGGCAAGAACCCGTTCACCGGCGAGGCCATGGTCATCAAGGGCAAGCCGGCCTCCAAGAAGGTCCGCGCCACCGCCCTCAAGGCTCTCAAGGACATGATCCAGTGAGCCTTGTGTCCAGAAGTTCCGGGTAGATTATCCAGAACTTCCAGACATACGCCAGAACCCCCACCCGGGGGTTTTGTTGTTTAAAGGGTCACCACCAGCGCCTCTTCCCCGGCGCCGAGGGGCCCCCCCAGGCACCCGCCGTCGGGCCCCACCAGCCGCGACCCTCCTTGCCCCGGCAGCCGGGGCCGGGAGCGCGCCCAGTTGGCGTTCAGGATCGCCAGCCGATGCCGCCTCGCCAGCCAGGGCAGCAGCTCGGCGCGGGTATCCTCGGGGGCCTGACCGTCGACCCAGGCCGACGGGAAGAGCAGCAGATCCGCGCGATCCAGCGCCGCCGGGATCTCCTCGTCGAGAAAGTGAATGTCGAAGCAAACCGCAAGCAATAGCCGGCGCTCGCCGAGCTGAAGTTCCGGATAAGGCAGGCGCCCCGGGGTGGCCCAGCGCTCCGGGAACCAGGGGTGGCGTTTCCGGTAGTGCGCCAGCAGCGCGCCGTCGGGGCCGTGCACCAGGTAGCTGTTGTGACAGGCGCGGCCAGCGCGCTCGATCAGCGGCGCCACGAGGGTCACCTGGTGCTTGCGGGCGAGGGCGCCGAGGGCCCCGGCGGTGGGCCCGTCGAGGGGCTCGGCCTGAGGGGACAGGTCGAACACGCCGGTCGGCGATACATAGCCGGTGAGGCAGGCCTCCGGCAGCAAGACCAGATCGAGAGGGCCCGCCCGGTTCAGCAGCCCATCGACCCGCTGGAGCGCCCCCTCGACGTCACCGAAGCGGTGCTCGAGCTGGAGCGCCGCGCACCTCAGCGGGGCGCGCATGCGTAGGGGCCCACCAGGTAAGCGGCCCGGGCGCAGCGCACCGTGGCCGTGGCGCCGGCGCGCGGGGCGAGCTGGAATTCCTGGGCCAACGGGCTCCGATCAACGCGCGCCACGGCGCAGCCCGCAGCGCAGGCGGGCACGCTCTTCTTCGCCATCGCCTCGACCTCCTGGTTGTCACCGAGCACGTTGTAAGCCCCGGCGGCGGTCACCAGGATGCTGAGCAAGGTCACGAGCTGGCCGAGGCGATGGCGCATGGAGGTCACTGGCTGATGACGGTACCAGGCTGCGAGGCGTTGAGGCTCCAGGTCCAGTTGTCGAGGAGCACCAGGGAGTCGTAGATGCTGTCGCCGGTGTCCCACACCGCAAAGCGCATCTCGATGATCTCGCCTGGCCTCACGTTACCGCTGGAGGTGAGGTAGCCGGTGCCGCCGCCGGTGGTGTTGTTGGCGCCGCACCCTCCCTCAAGAATATCCATACCAGTCCCGGCAAGCTGGCCGGTGCCCTGGGTGCAGGTGGAGATGTTGGTCGGGTTGCTGCCAGCGCAGCCGATCTGACCGTTCAGGCACACCTGGAAAAGGCCGTTGTTGAGCCGCGCGAGGTTCACCCCTACCGGGAAGAAGGGGGCCCCGGCGGGAGGGGGATCATAGAAGGCCAGGTTCTTGTCCGCCGGGTTCGCTGGCTGACCCGAGAAGCTTGAATCGAGCAACGCGACAAAGAAATCGTTGTACGGCGTGCAGACCCACTCCGGGAACTCGCTCGAGTAGAAGAACGAGTTGAAGCTGAAGGACTGGGCGTTGGTGGGCACGCGGATACGGAGCCGCAGCATCACCGGGTCATTCGCGGTCGCCCCTGCGGCGAGGCCAGGGCACCCGGGGGCGTTGGGCAGCTGACCGCCGTTGGCCGCCAGCCAGTCCGCAGGGAAGCCGCTGGAAGTCCCCATGATGGCGCCGGTCTGAAAATCCAGGTACCCCGGGTTGACGTCGTTGAGATCCGCTGCGCCGCCGGTCGACAGGACCGCCAGGTTGTTCCCCTTCTTGGGCGCGACCTGGGTTCCAAATCCAGGGCGAATGGCCCGCGAATTCACGTTCGGTACACCCGCTCCGTTGGCAAGCGTGAGCTGCGCCGAGATCACGCCCCACTTCTTCAGCGGGTCGTTCTCCGTGGTGGTCTGGCACAGATCCATCGCCCTCGCGTAGTCGAGCGCGTTGTTCGAGTTGCTGGCCAGGCCACCGTCGCAGCTCGCCACCGCGTTGTCCTTGGTGCCGTCGCAGTCGTCGTCCAGGTTGTTCCCCCCCACGTCGAAGGCGCCCGGGTTCACAAGCTTCGGGTCGCTGCACTGCTCCTTGGTCTCGCAGCAGTCCCCGCCGCAGGCCGTCCAGCCGTCGCCGTCCAGGTCCTGACCGCCGGGGCCTGGCGCGTTCCCGTCGCAGTCCTCGTCGATGTTCGCCGTGCATACCCCGATCGGCTCGACCCCCGGCAGCACCTGCCCCACGCACGAGCCCCACTTGCCCGACGCCTGGCATGTCCGTGAGCCCTTCTTGCAGACCGAAGTGCCCCCGAAGACCGCGTTCCCAGGCCCCGTCCAGCACGCCTCGGACGCCCCCGGCACGCACTCGCAGCCGGCCCCGCCCTCGTTCACCTGCCCGTCGCAGTCCTCGTCAATCCCGGCCGCGTCGCAGATCTCTACCTGGGGTAGGTTTTGACCCTGGCAGATCCCGTAGCCGATGCCGTCGGCGTTGCACTCGGAGAGGCCCGTGGCGCAGATCCCGTTGGGGGCCTGGAGCTGGGGGCTGTTGAGGCCGTTGTCGTAGCAAGGCTGGAAGGAGCCCGGGACGCAGGTGCAGCCGGCCCCGCCCTCGTTCACTTGCCCGTCGCAGTCCTCGTCGTTCAGGGCGCCCGCGGCGCAGGTCTCGGCGGCAGGGAGGATCTGGCCCTCGCAGGCGCCGTAGCCCGTGCCGCTCGCGTTGCAGGTCTTGGTGCCGACCTTGCAGAGGCCGACGCCGGCGGTCCCGAAGGGCCCGTCGTAGCAGCTCACCTGTTGCCCTGGCGTGCAGACGCAGCTCGGGTCATCGCCGCCCTCGTTGGCTTGCCCGTCGCAGTCCTCGTCGACCACGTTCCCCTCGGCGCAGGTCTCGGTCGCGGGCAGCACCTGGCCCTCGCAGGCGCTGTAGCCCGTGCCGCCCGCGTTGCAGGTCTTCTTTCCCCCCTTGCAGAGACCGACGTCCTTGGTGCCCGCGGGGCCGTCGTAGCAGTCTTCCTGCTGGCCCGGGGTGCAGGCGCAGCTGCCCTGGACCTCGCAGCCGTTGGCCAGGTTGCTGTCGCAGTCCGCGAAGCCATCCGCGCACTGGATCTGGCAGGCCCCGCTGGCGCAGCTGGCGGCCCCGTTGTTGGTGCTGCACTTGGCGTCGCAGGCGCCGCAGTTCAGCGGATCTGCCTGCAGATCCACGCAGGAGTTGCCGCACTTGGTGAAGCCGTCAGAGCAGGTGATGTCGCAGAGGCCGTTGAGGCAGCTCGCCTGGCCGTTGGCGCTGTTGCAGAGCACGTTGCAGGCGCCGCAGTTCAGCGGATCTTCGAGCACGGCCACGCACTGTTCTCCGCAGAGCGCTTGCCCCTCCGGGCAGCTCGCCCCGCCGCCGGCCCCCGCGTCGCCCGCGGCCCCGCCGTCTCCCGCCTGTCCGGAGCTTCCGGAGTCGCCGCCGGAGCCCGCGTCCCCGCCTGCCCCCGCCGGATCGGAGCCGCCCGCGCCCGCCGGATCGGAGCCGCCCGCGCCAGCAGGATCGGAACCACCTGCGCCCGCCGGATCGGAGCCGCCCGCGCCTGCCGGATCGCTGCCACCGGCCCCCGCGTCGCCCGCGGCGCCGGCGTCTCCACCGGCCCCCGCGTCGCCTGCGGAGCCCCCGGCGCTGGAGCCGGCGTCGCCCCCGGCCCCAGCGCCGCTGGAGCCCGCCGTCGAGCCCGCGGCCCCGGCGGTGCCCGCCGCCCCGCCCAGCGAGGAGCCTGCGGAGCCGCCCAGCGAGGAGCCCGCTGCACCGCTCGAACCGCCCTGCCCCTGGGGGTTGTCAGACGTCGATTCGGCGCCCGAACAGGCGGAGATCAGGGCGCAGAGCGCGATGAGCGACAGCGCGGAGTGGCGCGTGGACCGGCGCGTGGAGCGAGGAAGGTATGGCATGGTGGGCTCTCTGTGGTTCAATGGAAGACGTTGCGTGGCGGTGTTGCAAGGACGCAACCGAGGTATTTTTGGACGTGAATCCCCCTGTTGCTGCCGAGAGCACCCCGGCGCCAGCGGCGCTGGTAGCCCCTCAGTTTGACAATTCTGCAGACCGCCGGAAAACATTTTCAGAGTCCGCCCGTCGAGCCGAGCAAATCCGGGCGCTCTGGGGGCGTGGGGTGGTGGTGGGCGGGACCACCGGGATCGGGGCTCCGGGGGGGCTGGTGGGGCTGCTGGCGCAGATCGATCTGGCGCCCCAGGTGGGGGTCTCCTGGGCCGTGGGGAGGGGGGGGCTCGGGGGGGCCGCGGCCTTCGGTGGCTGGTGGCGCCCGGTGCTCCCGGGGGACGAGTGGGCGCCGGTGCTGGGGGCCAGCTTCTCGGTCAACGTGATCCCCGCGGGGGAGCGCGCCATGATGGACCGCCAGCTCCCGGTCACCGCGCGCTGGCTCAACCTGGAGGTCGGCAGCGAGTGGCGCGTGCTCTCGGGGCGCCTGATCCGCCTGGGGCTTGGCCACGCGTTCCTGCTCAATGGCTCGTCGTTCCGCTGCCGCGAGGGGGTAGAAGGGTTCTGCCAGGCCGCCTCCGAGAGCAACGTGCCCGGGTGGGCCCCTTACGGAGGCGGGGCCGTCCGCACCGGCGACCTCCTGGTGTCCGGCGCCCGGGGCCAGCTGGTGCACCTCTGGTTCCTGCACCTGGACGTGGGGGCGATCTTCCCGTTTTTATCCGGAAGTTCCGGAGGGGGATGGGTCTGGTTTTCACCGGGCACCGGCGTTACGCTGGCCGGATATGGCGCTCTCTCCCTCGCTGCTGACCGATCGCTACCAGCTCACGATGCTGGCCGCCTACGCCCGCTCGGGTCACGCCCGTCGCCGGGCTGTCTTCGAGCTCTTCGTTCGCCGCCTGCCGCCGAGCCGCCGCTACCTCGTCGCCTGCGGCGTGGGCCGCGTCGTCGAGTACCTCCAGCAGATCCGCTTCTCCTCCGATGAGCTGGCTTACCTGGAGGCAGACCCGGTGCTGGGCCCCGCGCTCCGCGACCCCCGGGTGCGCGAGCTCTTCGAGGGGCTCCGGTTCCAGGCGCGGGTGACGGCCATCCCCGAGGGGCGCATCTGCTTCCCCTTCGAGCCCCTGATCCAGGTCGAGGGGACCCTCGCCGAGGCCCAGCTCGTCGAGACCCTGCTGCTCTCGGTCGTGAACCATGACGCCCGCGTCGCCTCCAAGTGCGCCCGCATCGTCGAGGGGGCCCGGGGCCGCGAGTGCTTCGAGTTCGGCTCCCGCAGGACCCACGAGGTCGCCGCGGTCCACGCGGCCCGCTCCGCCTACGTCGCCGGCTTCGCCGCCACCTCCAACGAGGAGGCCGCCCGTCTGTATGGAGTTCCTGTACGAGGGACGATGGCCCACGCCTACGTGCTGACCCACGCGGCGGACCACGGGGAGGAGGGGGAGATCGAGGCCTTCCGCAGCTTCGCCGACGCCTTCGGCGGCGCGGCGGTGTGCCTGGTCGACACCTTCGACACGCTGCGAGGGGTGGACCGGGCCATCGAGGCGCTGGGGTCCGGGCTCTCCGGGGTGCGGCTTGACTCGGGGGATCTGGCCTCGCTGGCGGCGGCCTCCCGGCAGCGCCTCGACGCGGCGGGCCTGGAGCGTGCGCGCATCGTGCTGAGCGATGACCTGGACGAGTACAAGATCCGGTCCTTGCTCGACCAGGGGGTGCCGGTGGACGCCTTCGGGGTGGGGACGATGGCGGTATCGACGCCGGACGCGCCCTCGCTGGGGGCGGTGTACAAGCTGGTGGCCCTGGAGGACGACCAGGGGAAGCTGCGGGCGGTCGAGAAGCGGGCGAGCGGCAAGGGGTCGACCGCGGGCCCCAAGCAGGTATTTCGCAGGCCTGGCGCCCTCGACCACACGGTGGCCCTTCGGGGGGAACCGAGCGAGGGCGAGGCGCTGCTGACGCCGGTCTTCGAGGGGGGGAAGCCGGTGGGCGATCGGTCGCTGGCCGCCGCGCGGTCCCGGCTCCTGGAGGATCTGGCCCTGGCCCCGGCGCGCCTGCGCTCCCTCGACCCCCGGGGCGAGGAAGAGGGGTTCCCGAGCCGGCGTACGGAGCGACTCTGGCAGCTTCATCAGCAGGTCGAGCGCGAGGGCAACGCGCCCCTCGACGGCGACGGCTTCTCCTTACCTCTTGCAGACCCCAACGAGAGAACCACCGCGATGCGCACCATCCTCATCGACGTCGACACGCAGCATGATTTTTGCCACCCCCAGGGCGCGCTCTTCGTGAGCGGCGCCGAGCGGCTCCACGACGCCTTCCAGCGCCTGACGGCCCGGGGCGTGGCGGTGGGGGCCCCGATCCTCGGGTCGGTCGACTCTCACGCCTTTGACGCCTGGGAGTTCCAGGGCGCCCCCGAGGCTGGCCCCGCCGGCGAGCGCCCTGACTTCCCCCCGCACTGCGTCAAGGGCACCGAGGGCTGGCTCAAGATCCCGGGGACCCTCGCCCCCCGCTTCCGCTTCCTGCCCAACGTACCCCTCGACGACGCGCTCCTCGCCACCTTCGTACAGCGGCACCAACCCCAGCAAATTCTCCTGGAAAAAGAGGTCTATTCCCTCTTCGCCAACCCCAACGCCGAGCGCCTCCTTGACCTGGTTCGCCAGGAAGAACCCGCCCTCCGCTTCCTGGTCTACGGCGTCGCTCTCGACTACTGCGTCCGCGCCGCCGCCCTGGGCCTCGTCGACTACCTCCGCTCCCGCTCCCTCCGGGGCGAGGTGCTTCTCTGCCTCGACGCCACCGCCTCCGTCGTCCCTTCCGGCGGCGAGAAGGCCCTCGGGGAGTGCCAGGCCCGCGGCGTCCGCGCCCTCTCCACCCACGAGGCCCTCGCGCTCCTCTGAGCGGATCTCTATGGAACCTCTTGACATCATCGCCCTCACCCACCTGCCCTTCGTGGGGGCCGGGTCGTACCGGGAGCAGGCCTCCGTCCAGCAGGCTTCCCTCGACGCGCTGACCTGGTACACCCAGCAGACCGGGGTCTCGGCCTACGACCTGCGGATGCGCCTCGTCGGGCCTGCCCCCTGGTGGCTGGATAGGGCCCCGCCGGGCGACGCCGCCGCCACCGTGGCGGCGCTGCAAGCCAGGGGGTTCGGGGCGGTCCACTTCTCCCCCAATCGCTGCGCCCCCCGGCGGCTCCCTTCCTCCCTCGTGGTGCACCCGGGCGCTCTGGGTCTGGAGGATGGCCAGGGGCAGCTGCTCTTTGCCTACGATGCGGTGCGCTTCCTCGCGGTGATGACCCTCGACCAGGAGCAAGGGTCCGAGCGCGTCGAGCAGGTGGTGATCAACAAGCACAAGCGGGGGGGGCCCACGGTGGTCGAGATCAGCCGCCACGGTTACGAGCGCACCCAGCTCCGCGCGCTCCGGGTCTTTCTTGCGGATGGCCCTCCCGGCTACCAGTTCATGCAGGGGGCCTTCGCGGCGCCCTCCCTCCCCGCGCGCACCAGCCGCGAGCGCGTCGATGGTCTCCTCGCGCTGCTCCGCGCCCGCTGCCCGGGGGCATGGATCGACGAGCGCCTCGCGCTCCAGCCTCGCAAGCGCTCCTCGTTCCTGGCGCTCCAGCCCAGGGGCAAGGGTCAGCGGGATTCGATCTCCTCGAACTCCTCCGAGAACGACCTCGCCGCCTGCGCCCTGGCGCTGGCCTTTGCCCAGGGACAGCTCCCCGAGCAGACCCTCCTCCCTGACCCGGGCTCCTTGTGAGCCACGCCGATTGTTGGCACCATCGCCGGGTGAAAATTTACGGGTTCCCCTTCTCTCCCAACACACGCCGCGTGCTCTTCATGCTCCACGAGATCCATGCGGAGCACGAGTTTGTCCCGATCGATCTGACCCAGGGCGAGCACCGCTCCCCCGAGTACCTCAAGCTCAACCCCAACGGCCGCGTGCCTTGCCTGGTCGATCAAGATTTCATCCTCTGGGAGTCCAACGCGATCCTCCAGTACCTGGCGGCCCGCTTCCCGGAGCATCACCTGGGCGGGGAGCGCCCGCGCGAGCGCGCCGACATCGCCTGCTGGCTCTTCCTCAACGCCGCCCACCTGGGCCCGGCGGTGGCTCATATCTTCGCCCACACGATGCGCCTCCCGGAAGAGAAGCGGATCCCCCTCATGGTCGAGAACGGACGCGCCGAGGTCGCCCGGTGCTGCGGCGTGATGGATGAAAAGCTGAGCAAGGGGCCCTGGCTGGCCGGCTCGAACTTCACCATCGCCGACATCTCGGTGGCCGCGACGACCAGCGTGGCCCCGATGCTCGGCATCGACCTCTCGCCCTACCCCCACCTGTCGGCCTGGGAGCAGCGCGTGTCCGCTCGCCCCGCCTACCGCAAGACCTTCGCCTTAGCCCCCGGACACCGGCGGGATCAGCGCGATCACGTCCCCGTCGTTCACCGGCTCCTCGCCCTGCGCAAAGACCTCGTTCCGCGCGATGCGCACCTGATCGAGGCGCCCCGCCAGCGCGGGCCGATGCCGCTCCAGGAAGGCCGGAAGATCCCGCACCTGGCGCACCTCTGCGGGCAGCGCGACCTGCTCCTCCGAGCAGCGAGCGAGGTCCTTCACGGCGGCGAAGTAGAGCAACGTGATCATCCCGCTACCCCTAGCACAGCCCCCCGCCCCGACGATGATCTCGGTCAGCGCCGCGTGGCGCGGTAGATCTCGTGGTTACCGCCCCGATTGCTGCTGAAGAAGATCGCGCACAACCCGCCCCCGAAGGCTGCCTCCCCGTCGTCCACATCCGAGGCGGATATGTTCAGATCGGTGAGGCGACGCAGCACCGGCTGACCATCCTGCAGCAACGGCTGCCCGTTGCTCATGCTCACCAGCCAGATATCCCGACCTGCCAAGCAGCCCCCCCCGGGCCCTTCGTGCTGCGTCGACAGCAGCAAGGCGGTGCCTTCCGGGTTGGTCCAGGGGGCCAGATCGCTGGTGTTGCAGTCGTACACCTTGCCCAGGTTCACCTGCTGGACGTTTGGATCCGCTACCTCTCCAATGCGAGCGGTGAGCAGGCGAGGGTTGCTGTTGCTGGGGCGCGTCGACATCCAGAACATCCGGCCCACCTGGTTCGCCACCGCGGGGCTGTAATCTTCCCCATTATCAGTGTTGTAAGGCACTGCCATCGGCGAGGAAAATCACATGGTTCCATCCTGGAGATTGGCCTTTCCACGGTGCAAAGTGCGCGACCCTGGCTGACCTCGATCAAAGGTCATGTTGTACCCGCTGTTCCAGGGAGCGGGGGCGTTTTCATTGTCGAGCGCCCCCAGCGAAGGGCCACCCTCAGGAACGTTGAGCAACGTACCATCACCGGTGATGGGGGTCCCCGGGCTGCTGTTGAAGTTGGTGGAGAGAAACAGTCCTGCTGCACCGCCTGCTCGATTGGCACGAAAGACCAGACTATTTTCGCCAAAAAGCCTGGGAAACCGGGACCCGGCGGGGAGCCCACCCGTGAGCTTCTGCGGGGGGTTGAACCGCACGCTGGTGAGGTCTGCGCAGGAGGTGCACACACCCACCAGCCGGTTGCAGTATTGCCCTGGATCGCACGCGTCTTGGCAGTCGAGGTCGGGATCAACATTCCCTCCTCCCGCTCCTGCTGCCCCGCCTGCTCCCGCCCCTGCACTCCCTCCAACCCCAGCGTTTCCGGCTGCGCCTCCCGCCCCTGCATCGCCGCCCGAGCCGGTGCCCGCGGCCCCCCCTGGCTCCCCGCCACCGTTGCCGGTGCCCGCGGCGCCTGCATCCCCCGCGGCGCCGCCGTTGCCGGTACCCGCATCACCACCCTGTCCGGAAGTTCCGGATGCTCCGGTGCCCGCGGCTCCGGCGGTGCCCGCATCACCGCCGTTGCCGGTACCCGCGTCGCCGCCCTGTCCGGAAGTTCCAGACATTCCAGCGTCGCCAGCGAACCCTGCCCCGCCGCTGGCCCCTGCGCCTCCTTCTCCGCCTTGACCGGAGACGCCCGCCGTTCCTGCGCCGCCGAGGCCCCCGAGCCCACCGCTCCCCGAGGCCCCGGCGGTCCCCCCCTGACCTCCTGTGGCCTGCGGGCTCCCGGCGTTTCCGCCAGTTTCGGCCCCCGAGAAGGAGGTACAGCCCACCAGCATCCACGACATGAACCAGAACGAACCGGACAGCAGGCGCATGAGGGTCGAGTCTACGCCCGATGGTCCGGGAGGGTCCAGGTCAGCAGAGGACACGGAGAGATGACGGGGAAACCCGACTCGCCTGTGGTCAGCGCCGCGTGGCGCGGTAGATCTCGTAGTTACCGCCTCGGTCGCTGCTGAAGAAGATCTCGCACATGTTCAGGCTGAAGGCTGCTTCGCCATCATCCGCCTCTGGCAAGTTGAGATCGGTGAGGCGGCGCTGCACTGGCTGTCCGCCCTGCAGCACCGGTTGCCCGTTGCTTGTCTGCAGCAGCACCAGATCTCGCCTGGTGCAATTCCCGGAGCTGTCCTTGTCCTGCACGGACAGAAGCAAGGCCGTGCCGTCTCGGTTGGTCCAGGGGGCCAGATCGCTGGTGTCGCAATCGTAGATGTTCCCCAGGTTCACCTGTTGAAGGTTTATGCTCTCCACCGGCCCGATGCGAGCGGTGAGCAGGCGAGGGTTGCTGTTGTTGGGGCGCGTCGACATCCAATACATCCGGCCCGCCTGGTTCGCCACCGCGGGGCTGTAGTCCTCCCCAGTTACCGCGTTGTAGGGGGCTACCATCTCCGAGGAAAACCACATGGTTCCATCTTGGAGGTTGGATTTTCCACGGCGCAGTTTGCGAGAGCCTTCCTGTCCTCGAGCAAAGGTCATGTTGTAATCGCTGTTCCAGGGGGCTGGATTCCCTGCGGGATTGTCTAGGGCCCCGAGTGAAGGGCCGCTCTCTGGAACATTCGACACAATACCCTCAAAAGGTGCTGACCCGGAGGGGGGAAAGGCTGCGCCTGGATCGCCGTTGTAGTTTGTGGTGCGAAAGAGCCCTGGCTGTCCGCCTGTCCGGTTGGCACGAAAGACCAGGCCTTGTCCGCCAAAAGGCCTTGGAAAGCGAGCCCCAGCAGGGAGCCCACCGAGGAGCTTTTGTGGGGGGGTGAATCGCAAGCTGTCGAGTTCCGTGCAGGAGGTGCACTGGCCCACCAGCCGGTTGCAGTATTGCCCTGGATCGCACTCGTCTTGGCAGTCGATATCCGGCTCGCAGTAGGCCGGGCCATCAGGTGGATCGATGCAAGGTTTCCCGTTGCACTCGATGTCCGCGCAGGTGACATCCACGCACTGCCCCTCGACGCACTTCTCGCCATCCTCGCAGCTCACATTGGCGCACTGATCCGGGCTGCCTCCCGCCCCTGCATCGCCGCCCGAGCCGGAGCCCGCGGCGCCCCCTGGCTCCCCGCCGCCGTTGCCGGTGCCCGCGGCGCCTGCATCCCCCGCAGCACCGCCATTGCCGGTACCCGCGTCGCCACCCTGTCCGGAGGTTCCGGATGCTCCGGTGCCCGCGGCGCCTGCATCCCCCGCAGCACCGCCATTGCCGGTGCCCGCATCACCACCCTGTCCGGAGGTTCCGGATGCTCCGGTGCCCGCGGCTCCAGCGGTGCCCGCATCACCGCCGTTGCCGGTACCCGCGTCGCCGCCCTGTCCGGAAGTTCCGGATGCCCCGGTGCCCGCGGTACCGCCGTTGCTGGAGCCAGCGGTGCCCCCGGCGGAGGTACCTGCGGTGCCGCCGTTGCTGGAGCCGGCGTCCGAGCCCCCGGCCCCGGCGCTGGTTCCGGCTGCCCCTCCGGTGGAGGGGGCCTCGGAGAGCTGTTCGCCAGCGCAGGCCAGGGTCAGGAGAGAACCAAGGAAAAGAGGGGCAAAGGAGAGGCGACGCATGAGGTCCTCTCGTTTGCGCGAGCTGTGCCACGGGGTAGGTTGCTGGCGAGGTCGAGGCTGCTGGCCCTGGACTCCTGTGGGGATGCAGGTATCACGGTGAGAGGGCAAGCAGAGAGGGGTGCAAAATGTTGCGAACCCCGCAAGGATTCAACAGCGGCAGCGCTGGTACCGGGGATAGAGATGGGTATGGGGCGGGCCGGTCTGCTGTGCAAGCCCGGACCTACGCGGTGGGCCGAAGTCATCGTGCCCTTCAGGCAAGAGACCTCACCCCCTGACCCTTTCTCCTGTACGAAGAGGTGGAATACAGGGAAATCCGTGGGTTCCCTCCCCCTCGCCCTTCAGGGAGAGGGGGGCGGGGGGTGAGGTTCCGCCGACCTACCTCACTCGCCGCCGCAGGCGGTCGTCAGGCACTGGCCGATTGCGTCGCAATCCGTGCCTGCAACCTGGACACAGGCTGCGCAGCCAGGAGGAGCGCTACTGCAGGCCTGGAGGCAGGTGGAAACATCCAGCGGAAGCCCCGGGCACTGGGCAAGGTCGCCACAGCGGCTGCAGAGGTCGCCGTTGCCTCCGCCAGCCGAGCCAGCGGTGCCGGCGGTGCCACCCGAGCCCGCCTCCCCGCCGGCGCCACCGCTCCCGCTGGAGCCGCCGGAGCCGCCGTTGCCGAGCCCTTCGCAGGCGCTCTCGCAGGGGCCCGGCGCATCGTCACCATCGAACTCCTCGCAGGAGATCGTGGACAGCCTGGGCAGGACGCAAGCCGCGCAGGAAGGGGCGCTCGACAGCAGGGCGCAGGTGAGGGCAATCTCTGCTTCGGGAGAGATGGTCGCGCTCCCTCCCTCTCCGTTGTTGCCGAGGTTGCAGCGGTTGTAGACGCCGGTGAGGGCCGTCACGCAGCTGGCGATGCTGGCGCCGCCGCCCGGAGGAGGCGTGAAGCCGCCTCCCGAAGGGGGAGGGGTTTCAAACCCTCCGCCATCGGAGGAAGGCGGCACATAACCGCCACCGGAGGAAGGCGCGGAGCTCTGGAAGGGCCCGCTGCTGGGGGGGGTGCTGCGTTCGTCGGAGGGGGGAGGGCTGCTGAAGGGGGATTCAATCGAGCCAGGAGTTCCAGGGCCCCCCTCCCCGCAGCCGAGGGCCAGCAGAACCACCGTTGCCCCCAGTGGCGATGCCCAGAGGTGAGGGGACCTTCGCCCTCAGAAGTAATAGAGGGCGGAGATGTTGTTGGTGAAGATCGACCAGGGGGCCGCCTGCACCGAGGTTCCGATGCGGGTGTTCGAGTCGCTGTTCTCGACCTGGTCCTGCTTGGCGCTGGTGCTGGAGGTGGAGAAGTAGAGGCCCACGGTCGCCTGGAGCGCCAGCTTGGGCAGGCCCACGAAGCCGAAGTGGATCTCGGAGCCCACACGAGCGCCGATGTCGAGGCGGAAGCCGCCCAGCTCGGTGTCCGGCACGCCGTTCTGGCCCTTGATGGTGCTGGAGCCGAAGCCGACGTTGAGCTCGGGCACCACCTGGAAGGTGTGGTACTGGCCGGGCGTACCGAGCACGAGGGGGACGCCCGCGTGGAACAGGAAGCCCGTCGCGCTGGGCTTCTCCGTCTCGGTCGTGGTTGCACCGTTCTTGTTCGTGGTCTTGCCGCTCTCGGTGCCGAAGCCGATGCCGGCGTCAATACCCAGCGATTCGCTCACCCAGTAGCGCGCGCCGATGATGGGGGCGTCGATGTTACGGGTGCCACCGTTGAGACCGCCCGCGATGGCGATGCCGCCCAGGCCCATGTAACCCACGCCGAAGGACCCCACCACCTGCGCG
>JALOQB010000454.1 GCA_025453595.1 Polyangiaceae bacterium | reverse complement strand
GCCCCGGCATCTCGATCCTCATCAAGGTGATGAGCGTCGTGTCGCTGCTCATCGCCCCGCTGCTGGCCTGAAGCCTCGCTCTCTGGCCTTCATGAGCCCCGCGCCCCAGGCGTCGGGGCTCGTTGCTTTTGTGCCCGCAGCAGCCTCTCAGGGCAGCTGGAACTCTTCCTGCCAGGTGAGGAGGCGATAGCCCTCGGCCTCGGGGCGCAGCAGCAGGGTGAGCTCGTCGCCGAAGAGCCGCTCGGCCCCGACCCGGGGGGTCAGCACGCGGAACCGGAGCAACAGGTCACCCTGCTGCATCTCCGCAGGGCGAGCGGGTCTCCCCGGGAGGTGCAGTCCAAGCTCGGGCAGGGTGTACACCTCGGTCGTGGGCTCATGCACCAGCGGGACCCCCTGGAGCACCAGGTAATCGAGGCGACGCACCCGCTCGCGCAGGTGAGGCAGCAGGGGGGCTGAGCCCTGGGTCAGCGGGTTGCGCCACAGCGCCTGGGGGGTGAGGAACGAGGCGAAGGAGGCCTGGTCTTCGGCGGTGATGCGATCGAGCAGGCGGCTCACCTGCTGGATGGCCCCCTCCGGCGAGAGCGGGGGGCGTAGCACCGCCGCGCGGGCCCCGGAGGCCTCGGTCTGGGTCTGGGGGGTGAGCGGCGCAGGCAATGGATCGATGGCCACGCCATCGGGCTGGCGCCGGTTGTCTTCCCAGCGATCGGTGGTGGGGAACGAAGAGGGCGAGGGAGCGCCGCAGGCGAGGGCGCTGCAGGCGAGGAGGAGCATCAGCTCAGAGCGAGGCAAGGGCAGGAGGAGCGTCACGGGTCAAGGTCAGTATCGAACGGGGCGGCACCCGGGTAAACCCGCCAGGGGACCCGTCGTGGTCAGCGACCAGCAGCTGCAGCAGCAGGCTATCGAGGTCGACCCCCCGGGCGCGCCGCAGCCAGTCTTCACCGAGGATGTTGTCGAAATCAGAGCGACCCCGGTAGACCCGGTACGCCATCGAGGCACCGGTATGCAGGCCGACGATGTTCTCGCCGTCGGTCAGGGCGATGTTGCCCGAGAACGGGGCGCTGCCCTCCTCGGCGCAGAGGCGATCGAGCAGGGCCAGCGTTGCCCGGAGCGCCTCGTGGGTGTCCCGCGGGGTCGCGGCGCCATGATCGAGCCGCCCGGTGTCGTGCAAGAACGAGAGGAACAGGTGGAACAGCAGCTCGCTGTCGGTGTCACCCCGGACATTGCGCCGCAAGAACTGCGGGATCGCCTCGAGGAGCCGCTCACGCATGGCGCTGTACGCGGGGATCGTCCCCGTGTGGGCGAACAGCCACTGACGGTAGCGAAACGGGTGCGTGTTCTCGGTGCTCAGGGCCCCCACCGTCGCCACCCGCACATGCCCCAGCAGCGCCGTGGTGCGCAGGTCCGAGAGCCCCTGCGCCAGGGGCAGCGAGGGCCGGTCGTCCACCGGGCGCCGCCGCAGCAGGACCTCGCCCCCCTGGTAGAAACCGGCGCCCCAGCCCAGGGGGGTGGTGCTCGTGGCAGGGTTGATGAGCGCCGCCTCGTGTTCGAGGACCCGGGCGCCGAGATCGGGACGGTTAGCGAGAAACGCGAACAGACGTGCCATGCGCTGCCTCCGGAGCCTGGGGACGCCCAACCGCGGCGGCAACCCCCTGAGCTCATCAAGTTCTAAGCCCGCGGCCTGGGTTGTAGTACCCCTTCGCCGCGCCCGGTCAAGTATCCGGCGGGTCGCCTGCCTCGCTTCTTGCTGGCGCCGTTGCAGCGAGCGCCGCACCAGCGCCGACCCCACCACGCCGAGCGCCAGACCCAGAAGCCACCAGGGAGGCCCTGCCACCATCGCTTTACCCTAGCATGACCGCGGCCTCGGGCCCGACCGTGTACAGGCCCCCTGCCCTCGCGGTACAGGGGATCATGTTCTCTTGCCTCCCCGTCTCGACCGACGCCTCTCCCTTGCTCGTGGGGCGCCCCTTCTCCCTCAACGACCTGGAGGACGTCGCACGCCGCGGCCGCCCTGTTGCGTTCTGCGACGAAGCTCGGGCCCGCGTGCTCGCGGCTCGCGCGGCCATCGATGCGATCGCTTCCGGCGGCGAGGAAGCTCCCCGGGTCTACGGGGTCAACACCGGCTTCGGCTACCTGGCCGAGACCCGTATCTCGGCGGAGCACGTGCGCCAGCTCCAGCTCAACCTGGTGCGCAGCCATGCCTGCGGCGTCGGCCCCTCGCTGGGGGCGGCGGAGGTGCGCGCCATCATCCTGCTGCGAGCGCAGGTGCTGGCCCTGGGCCACTCGGGGGTGCGGCCGGCGGTGATCGAGCAGCTCCTCGGGCTCCTGAATCACGGCGTTCTTCCCCGGATCCCGGCCCAGGGGAGCGTCGGTGCCTCCGGGGATCTGGCCCCCCTCGCCCACCTGGCGCTGGTCCTGGTCGGCGAGGGCGAGGCGCTGCGGGCCGATGGCTCCACGATGCCCGGGGCCGAGGCGCTGGCGGCGGCCGGGCTGGCCCCGCTCCGCCTCGAAGCCAAGGAAGGGCTCGCCCTGATCAACGGCACCCAGCTCATGGCGGCCCAGGGCGCCCTGGCGGTGCTCCAGGGCCAGCGCCTCTGCGTCGCCGCGGACATCGTCGGCGCCATGAGCCTCGAGGCCAACAAGGGCACCGCCCGGCCCTTCGACGAGCGCGTCGTCGCCGTGCGCCCCCACCCGGGCGCCCTCGCCTGCGCCGCCAACCTCCGCGCCCTGCTCCGCGAGAGCCCCATCATGGAGAGCCACGCCCAGTGCGGCCGCGTCCAGGATGCCTACTCGTTCCGCTGCATGCCCCAGGTCCACGGCGCCTCCCGCGATGCCCTCGCCTGGGCGGCCCAGGTCCTCCAGCGCGAGATCAACAGCGTCACCGATAACCCCCTGGTCTTCCTCGACGAGCAGGGCACCGCCGAGCTGATCTCCGGAGGGAATTTCCACGGCCAACCCCTCGCCCTCGCCCTCGACCTGGCGGCCATGGCCCTCGCCGAGCTCGCCAACATCTCCGAGCGCCGCGTCGAACAGCTCGTCAACCCGGCCCTCTCCAGCGGCCTCCCCCCCTTCCTCGCCCCCCACAGCGGGCTCCAGTCGGGCCTGATGATCGCCCAGGTCGCCGCCGCCTCCCTGGTGAGCGAGAACAAGGTCCTCTGCCATCCCGCCAGCGTCGACAGCATCCCCTCCTCCGCTGGCAAGGAGGACCACGTCTCCATGGGCAGCATCAGCGCCCGCAAGCTCCTCATGGTCCTCACCAACGTCACCCGGGGCCTCGGCATCGAGGCGCTCACCGCCGGCGCCGGCGTCGATCTCCGGGCCCCGCTCTCCCCTTCCCTCGGCGTCCGCGCCGCCCTCGCCCTCCTCCGCGAGCACATCGCCCCGCTCACCGAGGATCGCCCGCTCTACCTCGACATCGAGCGCGCCAGCCAGCTCGTCGCCAGCGGCGCCCTCCAGCAGCGCTGCGAGGCCGCCGTGGGCGCCCTCGCCTGAACCGAGGTCACCAGGGCAGCCGATCTTGCATGTGGATGAACGCCCCGGTGGGGCCGTCCGCAGGCAGGGTGGCAAGGTAGACGCTGGTCCTGGCCCCGTCGACCAGCTCCATGGGGGCCGCGTCGCCGCCCAGCTCGGTCTTCACCCAGCCCGGGTGCGCCGCGTTCACCTTGATGGAGGTCTCCCGCAGCTCGTACGCGAGGTGGATCGTGTACTGGTTCAGCGCCGCCTTCGAGGAGTCGTAGGCCACCGACTTGAAGTGATAGATCGGCGAGGACGGATCCGCATGCAGGGCGAGAGAGCCCATGATGCTGCTCAGGTTCACGATGCGCCCCGCCGCGCTCCTGCGCAGCAGCGGGAGCATCGCGCCGGTCACCGCGACCTGACCGAACAGGTTGGTCTCGAAGATCTTGCGCCACAGATCGAGGGGGACACCGCTGGTGCCAGCGCCCCAGGGTTCGAGGGCGATGCCGGCGTTGTTGATGAGCGAATCCAGCCTGCCGTGGCGCTCCTCGATCCAGGCCGCGGCGCGCTCGATGGAGGCCCCGTCGGTGACGTCGAGGGTGATCGGGTCGACCGCCAGCCCCTCCCCCCGTAGCCTCGCCGCGGCCGCCTCCGCCCTGGCGCCGTCGCGGGCCGCCAGCAGCACGTGGTGCCCTTGCTGGCCCAGCTGCTGCGCCGTCTCGAAGCCGATGCCCTTGTTGCCCCCGGTGATGAGGATGATGCGCCTGTCGCTTGCGTTCATGGTGACCAGCAGGGTGCGGCTTGACGTGACCTGTAGCAAGTGCATCTTCTTCAACAAGAGATGCATGAGATTCAGCTATCCGAGATCGACCTGAACCAGCTGACCGCCCTCGATGCCCTGCTCTCCGAGCGCCATGTCGCCCGGGCTGCCTCGCGGCTCGGGCTGACGCCATCCGCCATGAGCCATGCCCTGGCGCGCCTCCGGACAACCTTCGAGGACGACCTGCTGGTGCGCACCCGCGGCGGCATGGCGCTCACCCCCCGGGGCGAGCAGCTACGCCGGCCGCTGCGCCGTGTGCTGGGCGAGATCGGCGAGC
>JALOQB010000156.1 GCA_025453595.1 Polyangiaceae bacterium | reverse complement strand
ACGTCCGCGGTGCTGTGGCTCGACCCGCGCACCTTCTCGAGGAGCCCGTTGCCGGTGTGCATCGACCGGACGAAGGGCTCCATGCGCTCCAGCACCGACTCGGGCTGCCAGATGACCCGCTCGAGCTGGCCCAGGGGCTGCAGATCGGGGCCGGTGATGATCATCCCGAGCTCGATGATGCCGCAGCGCTCCGGGTCGAGGCCGGTCATCTCCAGATCCAACCAGACAAATCGGGTCTCCGCCGCCATGCACGGGCCATGGCACGCCTGGGGCTGGCCGTCGAGCCCCTGTGCTAGAGTGGGCGATCGTGAGTCGCCTTGTCGCCGCCTTTGCTGCAGCCCTCCTGTCCGCCTGCTGGGCGGCCTCCTGCTCGGTCCAGGAAGGGCGCCCGCCGCTCCAGGAGCCCGCGGCAGGTTCCGGCGGGGCGTCGCCGGACGGCGGCGCGGGGCAAGCAGGCGCGGCGGGAGGGGTCATCGTCGGTGACGGGGGCTTCGACCCTGACAGCGCCTGCGGCTACCGGCTGATCAACGCGCGCCAGGAGCCGGTCCGGCTCTACGTGGTGCTGGATCGCTCCGGGAGCATGAGCGACAGCGCGGGCAACCTGAGCAAGTACACGACGACACGGAGCGCGCTGGTCAAGCTGGTCGAGCAGATCGGGTGGCGGAGCCAGATCGGCGCGGCGCTCTTCCCTGGCAACAGCGGCTCCTGCTCCGCGGGGGTCGAGGTCTTCCCGCCCAGCCCGGGCGATCCTCGCTCCTTCCTGGAGGAGGGCAGCCAGGGCCCGAAGACCAAGCAATTCGCCCAGGCGATCGCATCGACACCGCAGGGCGGGACCCCCACCGGAAAGACCCTCCAGAAGCTGATCCCGAGGCTCAAGAACCTGGGCCCCCACACCTACGTGCTGCTGGCCACCGACGGCGGCCCCAACTGCAACGAGGACGTCACCTGCCAGCCCTCCGAGTGCATGCCCAACATCGAGCAATTCCCCGGGTGCGATGCGGCGACCAACTGCTGCGATCCCTCGGTGGGGCAGCAGTTCTCCTGGGTCAATTGCCTGGACACGGACGCGACGCTGTCGGCGGTGCTGGCGCTGCGCGAGGCCGGGGTGAAGACGCTGGTGGTGGGCATCCCGGGGAGCGCCCAGTACGGGACCTTGCTCGACCTCCTGGCCGTCGCTGGCGGCGCCCCCCGGGAGGGGGCCACCCGGTACTACCGGGTCGACGACCTGGCGACCCTCGAAGAGCTCTTCCTCCAGATCGGGACCCAGGTCACCGTGAGCTGCGATATCTCCCTCGATGAGCCTCCGGAAGACCCGGATGCGGTCAACATCTTCGTCGATGGCGCCCTGCTGCTCAACGACCCCAAGGATGGCTGGGAGCAGACCGGCCCCACCACCCTCACCCTCCGCGGAAAGTCCTGCAGCGATGTGACCTCCGGGGCCATCGACAAGATCCAGGTCGTGGTCGGCTGCCCCACCCAGGTCAAGTTACCGGTAGGCCCCGTCACCGGAGGAAGAGGCCAGGATCCGGGAGGCGAGCTCTTCTTCTCCCAGCTCGACCGCGACCTCGCAGACCCGGCGGCAGACCCGGTGCGAGAAGCGCATGCGGACCTGACCCTCCGCCAGCTCCTCCAGGCGCACGCGGATCAGCAACACCAGATCGTGGAGCGCAGCCCCCGCCGCGTAGAGCCCTCGCTCGACGGCCTCCAGGCGCCCGGCGTCTCCCCAGGCGGCCCGCACCATCAGCAGCCCCAGCCGCCGGTCGAGCCCCTTGTCGCCGGTGGGCAGCGCCAGCGGGGCCAGCTGCGAGGCCCGCTGGTGCTCCCCTCGATCCAGCAAGATCAGCACCCGCACCGCCTCGTAGACGCGCAGCTCCCACGCGCCCAGGTCGGCCCGCTCCACCCCCTGGAGCGCCACGTCCGCGGCGAGAGAGTCTCGCTCCGAGGCCGCCAGGTAAGCGTCCCGCAGCCGCAGCAGGCTTCGAACACGCACCAGCGCACCGGGGGCCACGAATTTATTTTGACCACAAAACACCGCTTCCCGGAGGCACTGGCGCGCGGCGCGGACGCGGCGCACGTAGCCCCAGGGGAGGGCCGCCAGCAGGGCCCAGGCGAGGAGGGCGGGGACGTGGCCAGAGCCAAGGGACCAGAGAAGCGAGTGGGCACCGAGGAGCCCCAGGGGGAGCAAGGACCAGCGGAGCCAGCGCCCGGCCTCCCCCCCGGTGACCGAGAGCCACGCGTCCTTGAGTTCTTCCCAGGCGGAGGGCAGCGCCACGGGGACCATGGTAACCCGCCGCGACCGGGGATGCTCGCCCGAGGCAAGACGGCGAGCCCAGAGGTCTTGGACGGAGAGGGGGGTAAGAGCCCGGCAGGGATGGCGGAGGAGGGGGTCGGCGCAGGGACGCCGGAGGCCTGGATCATCCGGCAGAGCGCGTCGGTGAACTCGGCGGTCGAGGCGGTGCCCCCGAGGTCGCGGGTGCGGATCTGGCGGGAGGCATAGAGGGCGTGGAGGGCCAGCTCGATGCGGGCAGCGGCGGCGTCCTCGTTGAGATGGTAGAGCATCATCACGGCGCTCTGGATGAGGGCCGTGGGGTTGGCGATGCCCTGGCCTGCGATGTCCGGGGCCGAGCCGTGGACCGCCTCGAAGACGGCGTGCTCGGCGCCGATGTTGGCCCCGGGGACGATGCCGAGGCCGCCGACCAGGCCGGCGCCGAGGTCGGACAGGATGTCGCCGTAGAGGTTCTCGGTGACGATGACGTCGAGCCCGTTCGGGTTGCGCACCATGTTCATGGCGGCGGCGTCGACGATGACCTCCTTGAGCTCGATGGTGGGGTAGCGGGCGGCCACGCGGCGGGTGCAGTCGAGCATCAGGCCGTCGGACATCTTCATGATGTTGGCCTTGTGCACCGCGGAGACGCGGCGGCGGCGGTGCTTGGTGGCGTACTGGAAGGCGTACTCGGCGATGCGGGAGCAGCCCTTGTCGGTGATGAGCTTGATGCTCTGGGCTATCCCGGGGAGGATCATGATCTCGTGGCCCGCGTAGAGGTCTTCCGTGTTCTCGCGGACGATGATCAGATCGACGCCCTCGAAGCGCGGCTCGACGTAGGGCAGGCTGCGGATGGGGCGGACGTTGGCGTAGAGGTCAAGGATCTGCCGGAGCGAGACGTTGACCGACTTGAAGCCCTTGCCGATGGGCGTACCGACGGGCCCCTTGAGGGCGACCCGGGTGCGGCGGATCGAGTCGACGGCCTCGTTGGGGAGCGGGGTGCCGGTGCGGGCGGCCACCTCGGCGCCGACGTTCTGCGTATCCCAGTCGATCTGGACGCCGGTGGACTCGAGGACGCGCTGGGTAGCAGCGCTGACCTCGGGGCCAATTCCGTCGCCAGGGATGAGCGTGATCTGGTGCGCCATGACGCGGATGCGTAGCGGCACCGGGTCACCGCGGCAACGCCAGCCACGACAAAAAGCAAAACCCTGGTGGGGCCAGGGTCTCGCAGAAGCTGCGCAGCAGGCGGCAAGAGCAGCGCTTGCCGGCCAGCGCGGGCGGCCTCAGTTCAGGGTGTTGGAGGCCGTGATGGTGTAGCTCATGCAGCTGTTGGTCGGGTCTGCGCCGGTACGGAGGACGCGGACCCAGAAGGTGGTGGGGGCCTGGATGAAGAGGCCCGATCCGGGGAAAGGATCCTTGGCCTGGTTGTCACCGCAGTTGGGGGTCACGTTGAGGTCCCAGCGATCGGTGTTGGAGTTGGTGTTGGGGGCCTCGTTGGCGCCGCAGGCGAGGGAGCCACTGGCATTCTCGCCAGAGCAGGAGGTGTACACCTGGAAGCGGATGGGCAGCGAGCCAGCGGAGATCTGGATGGTGGGCGAGTAGCTGCAGCTCGCCGCCGCCGGGAAGGTGACCTGGAACCAGTCCTCGTCCTGGTTGTTGGCGCCGGTGAGGTTGCGGGTCTGGGAGACCGTCTGGCCGATATTGACGTTGCCCAGGTTGATGGCCGCCGCGCAGGTATTCCCGACCGGATCTTCGGCGCACTCGCAGCCGTTGCTGCCGTTCCCGTCGACGTTGAAGAAGCCGGTGGCGCAGGTGGCGACCTGGCAGCCCCCGCCGGAGCAGGTCATCGCCGTGGCGTTGGCGGTGTTGGCGCAGGTGTTGCCGCAGGTGCCGCAGTTGTTGTTGCTGGTGTTGAGGTTGGTCTCGCAGCCGTTCCCCGGGTTACCGTCGCAGTTACCGAAGCCGTTGGCACAGGAGCCCACACCGCAGACGCTGGCGGTACAAACCGGGGTCGAGTTTTCGGTGGAGCAAGCGTTACCGCAACCGCCGCAGTGGGCGGTGGAGATGGTGGTGTTGGTCTCGCAGCCGTTGGCCGCGCTGTTGTCGCAGTTGCCAAAGCCCGCGTTGCAGCTGATCACGTTGCAGACCCCGGCCTGGCAGGCCCCCGCGCCGTTCGCCACGACGCAGGATGCGCCGCAGACGCCGCAATTGCTGTTGTCGGAAGCGATGTTGGTCTCGCAGCCGTTGGCCGGGTTGTTGTCGCAGTCCGCGAAGCCCGGGTTGCACTGGAAGACGCACTTGCTGGCCGAGCAGGAGGCGCCGGTGGCGTTGGTGGTGACGCACTTGATGCCGCAGCCACCGCAGTTGTTGACGTTGTTGGTGGTGTTGGTCTCGCAGCCGTTGGGGCCGAGGTTGTCGCAGTCACCGAAGCCGGGGTTGCAGACCGGGTTGCACTTGCTGGCCGAGCAGGACGTGGACTGCGCGTTGTTGCTCGAGCAGGCGTTGCCGCAGGCGCCGCAGTTGTTGATGTTGGTCGCGAGCACGACCTCGCAGCCATTGGCCACGTTGTTGTCGCAGTCGGCAAAGCCATTGTTGCAGCTGCTCACGCCGCAGGTGCCGCCGGAGCAGATCGCGCCGCCGTTCTGGGCGTTGCACACGTTGCCGCAGGTGCCGCAGTTGTTGTTCGCGGTGTTGGTGTTGGTCTCGCAGCCGTTGGCCGCGTTGTTGTCGCAGTTGCCGAAGCCCGCGTTGCAGGCCGCGATCTTGCAGACACCGTTGTCGCAGGTGGCTGTACCGTTGGTGCTGTTGCACTTGTTGCCGCAGGTACCGCAGTTGTTGACGTCCGAGCTGGTGTCGATCTCGCAGCCGTTGGCCGCGTTGCTGTCGCAGTTCCGGAAGCTGCCGAGGCAGGCGATGGCGCAGTTGCCCTGGGAGCAGCTGGGCGTGCCGTTGACCGACGAGCAGGCGTTACCGCAGCCACCGCAGTTGTTGACGTTGGTGTTGGTGTTGGTCTCGCAGCCGTTCACTGCATTCAGATCGCAGTCACCAAAACCGCTGCTGCAGCTCAGCCCGCAGGTGCCGCCAGAGCAGGTGGCGACGCCGTTGCTGCTGTTGCAGGTGTTGCCGCAGGTGCCGCAGTTATCCTTGTTGGTGTTGAGGTTGGTCTCGCAGCCATTCGCCGGCTCGCCGTCGCAGTCGGCAAAGCCCGCCTTGCAGATGGGCTGGCACACGCCGTTGCTGCAGGTGGGCGTGGCGTTGACCGAAGAGCAAACCTTGCCGCAGCCGCCGCAGTGGAGCGGGTTCTCGTTGGTGAGGACCTCGCAGCCGTTGTTGGCGTTGCCATCGCAGTCAGCGCGCCCGCTGTCGCACTCGGTCTTGCAGGTTCCCCCGTTGCAGACGCCGGAGCCCCCCTGGTCGCTGCAGGCCTTGTTGCAGATGCCGCAGTTGTTGGGGTCGTTGGTCAGGTTGAGCTCGCAGCCGTTGGCCGAGAGCCCGTCGCAGTTGCCGAAGCCTGCGTTGCAGACGATCCCGCACTGGGAGGCGATGCAGGTCGGGGCGCCGTTGATGGCGGGGCACACCTTGCCGCAGCCGCCGCAGTTGTTGACGCTGCCGGTGGTGTCGACCTCGCAGCCGTTGGCAGGAGAGCCGTCGCAGTCGACGTAGTTGGTCGCGCAGGCGCCGATGGTGCATTCCCCGAGCTCGCAGGTCCAATCCTGGATGTTGGCGCTCCCCGGGAAGGTCTTGGCGCACTCGGTCTTGAGCTTGGAGGCGGTCAGGTCATCGACGGTGCCGTTGCAGTCGTTGTCCTTGCCGTCGCACACCTCGGGGATGGCCTGCAAGGTCGGCAGGCAGCTCGGCGTGCCGCCTGCGCACTGGGTCGTCCCCTTGGAGCACTCGCCCAGCTGCCCCGTGTCGCAAGGCTTGCCGACGACATCTTCGGCCTCATCGATCTGGCCGTCGCAATCGTTGTCGATACCATCGCAGATCTCCCCCTTGGGGAACACCACCTGGGCGCAGGAATTCCCGGCGTTCTGGCAGGTGGTCTGGCCCTGCGCGCAGGGCCCCTGGAGGCCCGCGACCTGGCACGATTGCCCCGACCCGGGGAAGCCCTCGTCGACGTTCCCGTCGCAGTTATCGTCAAAGCCGTTGCAGGTCTCGTTCGTCGGCTGGAAGTTCGAGACGCACTTGACCTCGCCGTCGGTGCACTTGAGCGTGCCCTGGGCACAGATGCCCTGGAGATCGGTGAAGCACGGGGTCCCCACGTCGGTCGGGTTGTTGTCGATCTGACCGTCGCAGTTGTTGTCCTTGCCGTCGCACACCTCGGGGGTCGCCCCGTTGTTCTGCACGCACTCCAGCTTGCCCTTGGCGCACTGGGTCGTGCCGAAGGCGCACTCGCCCAGCTTGTTCGGCACCGAACAGAACTCGCCGGTCCCCGGGACGTCCTCGTCCTTCTGGCCGTCGCAGTCGTCGTCCAGACCGTTGCAGATCTCGGGCTGACAGTTATCCGAACCTGCGGCGCCCGAGCTACCTCCGCTCGCCCCCGCCGTGCCCCCGTCCCCGCCGCTCCCCGAGTCGCCACCGGCCCCGCTGCTCCCCGAGTCGCCGCCGGCCCCTGCGTCGCCGCCGCCCCCCGCATTCCCACCGGAGCCGGCGCTCCCGCTGTCCCCTCCGCCCCCCGCATCCCCGCCAGCACCGGATGTCCCGCCACTGTTACCGGCGCTCCCTCCCTGCGCGCTGCCGGCGGACCCGCCCAGGGACGTCCCGCCCGCCTTCCCCGCCTGGCCCCCGGCGCCTCCCTGACCCGCTGCCGGAAGCCCAGGGTCGATCGTGGCGTCGTCTCCCGATGCGCACGAGACCACCAGGCCCGCGGAACTCACGACGGCAAAAACTGCCGCCAACCACCGCCCTACATCTCGCTGAAGGAGCTGTCGCGACATCAAGATAGCCTCCACCTACACAACCAGCCGAACCCGAGGCCCAGAGCGAGCCAACCATTACCCATGGTAGAGTATTGAACCCCCGCAAAGCTCACAAAAATCTCCGACGCTCCCCTGCCCTCGCATGACCCCTACCTCTCATTACCTGACGTTGCGTGAGCTTTCCGTTCACTACCTGCAGTGGCACGAAACCTTTTCTCCCTCGCGCCCCACCGCGATTTTTTTGCATGGTTTCGCCGATACCGCCGCAAGCTGGAGGGGCGTGGCCGGGGAGCTGACGCGGATGGGGCATCGCGTCATCGCGCCGGACCTCCGGGGGTTTGGTTCCAGCGGGCGGGTGGGGGCAGGCGGCTATTACCACTTTCCCGACTACATCGCCGATCTGGACGCGCTGGTCCGCGCCCTCCAGCTGGATCGATTTTTCCTGGTCGGGCACTCGATGGGCGGCACCGTCGCCACGCTCTTCGCCGGGAGCCGCCCCGAGCTCCTCGCGGGCCTCGTCTTGCTCGAAGGGCTTGGCCCTCCCGACCACGGCCCCTCCTCGGCCCCCGATCGCTTCCGGATCTGGCTCGATGACCTGCGCGACGGCGGGCGCTCGCGGCACCGCGCCATGACCCGCGAGGAGGCGCACCTGCGGCTTCAACGCCAGCACCCCGGCGTACCGCCTGCCATCCTGGAGCAGCGCCTCGACGACCTGCTCACCGAGGTCACGCCGGGGCAGTTCGCCTGGCACCTCGACCCGTTGCACCGCACCACCTCCCCCACCCCCTTCCTCGCCGCCACCTACCGCGCCTTCGCCGCCCGCGTCCCCTGCCCGGTCCTGCTGGTCGACGGCGGCCCCGAGGGCTTCCACCCCCCCGACGAGGACGAGCGCATCGCCGCCTTCCCTCGCCCGCAGCGCCGCACCCTCCAGGGCGCTGGGCACATGATGCACTGGACCCAGCCCCAGGCCCTCGCCGGCGAGCTGCTACGCTTCTTCTCCTCGCCCGAGGCCCCCTGATGCTACGACGCGCCGCCCTCGCCCTCACCCTCGCCCTCCTCTCCCCTGCCCTCCAGGGCTGCGGCAGCCAGCTCGGCGCCGGGTACCTCGCCCAGGCCGCCGAGGGCCAGTTCTGGCTGCTTCGCGCCCGTCGCCCCATCGAGCAAGCCGTCGCTGACCCCAGCACCCCCGAGCCCACCCGCGCTCTCCTCGCCGAGGTCCCACGCATCAAGCAATTCGGCGAGCAGCAGGGCCTCAAGCCCACCTCCAACTACGCCCACTACGTCGACGTCGGCGGCCCCGCCGTCACCTGGGTCGTCAGCGCCTGCGACCCCCTCGCCTTCAAGTCGACCGTATGGAAGTTCCCTATTATCGGCGCCATCACCTACGTGGGCTGGTTCGACAGGGACGAGGCGAAGGAGCATGCGAAGCGCCTCAAGGGGCAGGGGCTGGACGTCGACCTGCGGGGCGCGGGGGCCTACTCGACGCTGGGCTGGCTGCCGGACCCGGTGCTCTCGTCGATGCTCCACCCGGGCCCCGGGGCCCTGGGGGGCCTGGTGGACGTGGTGCTCCACGAGTCGGTGCATGCGACCTACTACCTCAACGGGCAGTCGTACCTGAACGAGAGCCTGGCGACCTTCGTGGCCCGGCGGCTCACCCGCGACTACCTGCGATCGACCCGGGGCGAGGACCCCCCCGAGCTGCGCGCCTACGAGGAGGATCAGGAGCGCGCCGAGCGCCGTCGCCAGGGGCTCCACCGGGTCTACGAGGAGCTGGACCAGCTCTACCGCTCCCCGCTCCCTGCCGGGGAGAAGCTCACCCGGAAGACCGCCATCCTGACCGAGGCCCAGCGCACCTACGGGGGCCGCCCGCTCAACAACGCGGTGCTGATCCAGTACCGCACCTACGGCTCCGACCACGACGACTTCGACGCGCTCTTCCGGCGCTGCGGCGGGTGGCCTCGGTTCTGGGAGGCGATCCGGGGTATCCAGACCGGGTCCTTCGAGCGCACCCAGCAGGAAGAGCTGGGCGCGGTGCTGCGCCAGGCCGCCGAGCGCTGCCCTCCCTGAACACGGTGCGACATCTTGTCGCATCCACGGCGCCCGGGCTTCATCCTAGAGAGGCGCCATGAGCCGAGCCCACTTCGTGCCTTCCTTGCTGCTCCTCGCCCTCGTCGCCTGCGGAGAAGACCCGGCCCCGGCGGACCCGACCCCCGCAGGCGCGGGCGGGGTCGCAGGCGCCGCAGGCACCGGGGGGGCAGGCCAGGCCGGAAGCGCGGGGCAGGCGGGCTCCGCGGGGCAGGCGGGTGGGTCGGCCACCATCACCTTCGAGGCGAGGGTCGCCGGCGAGGTCTTCTCCTGCGAGCGAACCTTTGTCGGGCTCGGCGCGGCGAAGACCGAGGTCGAGCCCCTCGATTTTCGCCTCTACCTCCACGACGTGCGGCTGGTGACGGAGGGCGGCGAAGAGGTCCCCTTTGCGCTGGAGCAGGACGGCGTGTGGCAGCACGAGAACCTCGCCCTCCTCGACTTCGAGGACAAGAAAGGGACCTGCAGCAAC
This sequence comes from Polyangiaceae bacterium, assembly GCA_025453595.1. Classification (GTDB taxonomy): domain Bacteria; phylum Myxococcota_A; class Polyangia; order Polyangiales; family Polyangiaceae; genus JANWXX01. Next base: position 6,451 of record JALOQB010000156.1, on the reverse strand, counting down.
GGCACCGCCGCCCTCAACACCTCGCTCCGCGGCCAGGCCCCGCCGGGCACCTACCGCGGGCTCCGCTTCCGCGTCGGGGTGCCCTTCGCGATGAACCACCAGGACAGCGCCACGGCCCCCTCGCCCCTCAACCTCTCGACGATGTTCTGGAGCTGGAACGCTGGCTACAAGTTCCTCCGCGTGGACACCCGGGCGGTCGGCGCAGGCCCCAGGAACGTGCACCTCGGCAGCACCGGGTGCCAGGGCGAAGGCGACGCGGTGACCAGCTGCAGCCACCCCAACCGGCCCGAGGTCGAGCTGAGCGGTTTTGACCCCCTCCAGCAGAAGATCGTCGTCGACTACGCGGCCCTGGTGGCGGCGGTGGATCTCTCGACCGACAGCGGCGGCGCGCCAGGCTGCATGTCCGGCCTCGATGACCCGGAGTGCGCCGCCCTGTTCCCGGCCCTGGGGCTCGCCCTGGAGAGCGGCGCGCCGACGAGCGGCCAGACGTTCTTCCGGGTAGAGTGAGCCATGCGCGCGCGCTCGTTTCTCCTCGCCACGCTGCTGCTCTCCTGCGGCGCGGAGGAGGCCCCGACCCCACCCCCCACCCCGCCCACCAGCGACGGTTTTTCCTGGAATTTGCCGCAGGGTTTTCCGGCACCCAGGGTACCTTCTGACAACCCGATGAACCGGGCCAAGGTCGAGCTGGGGCGGCATCTTTTTTACGACAAGCGTCTGTCGGGGAACGGGACGTTCTCCTGCGGGAGCTGCCACGAGCAGGCGCGAGCGTTCACCGATGGCCGCGGGCTGGCGGTGGGGTCCACGGGGCAGGAGCACCCGAGGGGCTCGATGAGCCTGGCGAACGTGGGGTACGCGGCGACGTTGACGTGGGCGAACCCGCTGATGACGACGCTGGAGAAGCAGGCGCTGGTGCCGATGTTCGGGGAGGATCCGGTGGAGCTGGGGCTGGCAGGGCAAGAGGAGGCGCTGTTTGCGCGGCTGAAGGCGGAGCCGAGGTACCAGGAGCTGTTCCCGCGGGCCTTCCCGGAGAAGGGGGCGGAGCCCTTCGATCTGGACGCGGTGGTGAAGGCGCTGGGGGCGTTCCAGCGGACGCTGATCTCGGGGAGGTCGCCCTACGACCGGCACCTGGCCGGGGAGAAGGGGGCGCTGAGCGAGGCGGCGGTGCGGGGGAAAGAGCTATTTTTCTCGGAGCGGCTCGAGTGCTTCCACTGCCACGGGGGGTTCTCGCTGGCCGACTCGGTGACCCACGAGGGGAAGGCGATCGACGAGATCACCTTCCACAACACGGGGCTCTACAACCTGGACGGCAAGGGGGCGTACCCGGCGCCGAACCGGGGGGTCCTGGAGGTGTCGAACCAGGCCGGGGACATGGGGCGCTTCAAGGCGCCCACGCTGCGCAACATCGCGGTCACCGCGCCGTACATGCACGACGGGAGCGTGGCGACGCTGCCGGAGGCGATCGATCACTACGCCGCCGGGGGGCGCACCATCCCGTCCGGGCCCCTGGCGGGGGACGGCTCGAAGAACCCCTACAAGAGCGAATTTGTGACCGGATTTCTGCTGAGCGAGCAGGAGAAGCTCGACCTGCTCGCCTTCCTCGAGAGCCTCACCGACACCGCCTTCCTCACCAACCCGGAGCACGCTGACCCATGGCCCGCGCCCTGAGCACCCTCGCGGCCCTCGGCCTCCTTGCCGGCTGCGGCTCCAGCCAGGACGAGGCGGGCATCGAGGTGGCGCTCCGGCTGCGCCCGCCGGCCACGCCGCTGGTCGAGGGCGAGCGCCGCTTCACCTCGGACCTGGGGTACACGATCCGCCTGACCCGGGGGTACCTGTCGATCCAGTCCGCCGACCTGGTGGCCTGCGCTGGCGCCCGGCGTCGCTCTTTTTCCCTGATCCGCGAGGCGCACGCGCACGGCACCGGCTCCCCCACGCGCCTGGGCCTGGGCAGCGTCGAGCGGCTGCTGGCCCCGCCTGGAGAGCCCCGCTCCCTGGGGGTGTTCTCCCCGCCCCCGGGCCGCTACTGCGCCATCTCCTTCGGGCTCCGGGTCGCCGACGAGGACGCCGAGGGGCTCCCCGCCGACGTCCCCTTCGTGGGGCAGACCATCCTTGTAGAGGGGTTCTATACAGCCGCCGGCAGCCCGGAGGAGCGCCCCTTCCGGGGGGTCACCACCGCGAGCGCCACCGGGAAGGCGGCGATGGACGCGGTGGACCTGGGGGAGCGGCGCGCGCTGCTGCTGACCGGGGCCTGGGGGGAGGCCTGGTTCCAGGGGGTCGAGCTGGCCAGCCTGGGCGAGGAGCAGATCGGGCGGGGCGTGCTGCAGAACATCGCCTCCACCTTCCGCGTCGAGGCGCCGTGATCCGGGTCTGGCGCCCGCTGCTGGCGGCGCTGGTCGGCGCCGCGGCCTGGGCGCCGGGGCTCGCGCGGGCCTGCGCGGTGTGCAACGTTGGAGATCAAACGATCACGTCGATGGGGACGGAGAAGCCGTACCGGGGGCGGCTGAGGCCCTCGCTGCAGCTGCAGCACCGGACCGACGCGGTGGGCGAGGAGCGTGTGGACCGGCTGGAGCTGCGGGAGCTGCGGCTGGACGCGAGCCTGGCGTGGGCGCCGCACGAGCGGCTGTTCGTGACGGGGACGATGCCGGTGCTGCGGCGGGAGGTGACGTACGTGAACCTGGCGCGGCGGACGACCCACGGGCCAGGGGATGCGGAGGTGCGGGCCAAGTATTTTCTCTGGCAAGATCGGGGGTACGGGGCCCGGCACCTGGTGGCGCTGCTGGCGGGGGTGAAGCTGCCGACGGGGGCGGTGCAGCGAGGGCCGGGGGGCGAGGCGCTGCCGGTGGAGCTGCAGCCAGGGACCGGGTCGGTGGACCCGCTGGCAGGGCTCTCGTACGCCCATTTTGCCTGGCCCTGGTCGTTCTACACGAGCCTGCAGCTCTTCGCGTCGACGGCGGGGGCGGACGGGATGAGGGCGAGCCGCTCGGTGCGCACGACGACGGCGGCGCAGTGGCAGGCGTCGTCGGCGCTGGGGCTGAGGCTGGGGTTCGACGGGCGGCTGGACGGCAAGGCGCTGGAGGGCGGGGAGATCGAGCGGGACTCGGGGGGGTTCATCGGGTTCCTGTCGCCGGAGGTGCTGCTCAGCCCCGCGCAGGACTGGATGGTGCTGCTCTCGGTGCGGGTCCCGGTGATCCAGGCGCTCTCGGGCTTCCACCGGGAGGGCCCCATCCTGTCCCTCGCCGTGGCGCGCGACCTGTGATGACGCCCGGGCGCCGCGTCCTGCTGGGGAGCCTCCGGGGCGCGCCGGGCCCGGTGGCCTCGGCGCCGGCGGTGGGCCTCTCCTGGCTGCTCCGGCTCCGGTGGATCCTGCTGGCCGGGCAGGCCACCGCGGTGCTGGCGGCGACCCTCCTCTTTCGCTCCCCGCTGCCCCTCGTCGACCTGCTGGGCCTGGTCGCGCTCGGGCTCATCTCCAACGGCGCCCTGCGCTGGTGGACCGAGGGCAAGCCGGTGGAGAACCACCGGGTCCTGGCGGCGACGCTGGTGTTTGACACGGCGCTGCTCACCGGGCTGCTCCAGCTCTCCGGCGGCGCCGCCAACCCGTTCTCGGTCTTCTACCTGGTGCAGGTGGTGCTGGCGGCCTTGCTCCTCGATACCCGCTGGGCCCTGGCGCTGGCGGCGGTGACCTCCCTCGGCTTCGCCTCCCTCTTCCTCGGGCTCGACCCCCACGCGCACCACCACGGGGGCGACTTCTCCGCGCACCTCCAGGGCATGTGGATCTCCTACGCCCTGGCCGCCTCCCTCCTGGGCGCCTTCGTCGTGCGGGTGGCCCGCGCCCTGGAGCAGCGGGAGCGCCAGATCGCCGAGCTCCAGCGCTCCCGCGAGCGTATGGAACGTCTGGCCTCCCTGGGGGCCCTGGCGGCGGGGGCGGCCCACGAGCTCGGGACACCGCTGGGCACCATCCTGCTGATCGCCGAGGAGCTGGAGCGGGCCAGCGAGGGGCCGCTGGACGGGGCCTCGCTGCGGGAGGACGCGCGGCTGCTGCGCGGGGAAGCGACGCGGTGCCGCCGGATCCTGGACCGGATGGCGGCGCGGTCCGAGGGGGGCGCCGGGGAGGTGTCAAGAGCGACACCAACCCATGAGTTGCTGGTCGAGCTACGAGGGGAGCTGGGGGAGCAACGCGGGGGTCGGCTGGAGGTGGAAGCGGGGGTACCGGAGCGGGTGCAGGTGCCGAGGCAGGTCTTCCTGCAGGTGCTGGTGAACCTGACGCAGAACGCGTTTGATGCGGTGGAGCACCTGGGGAGCGAGGGGAAGGTGAGGTTGACGTTGAGGAGGGAGGGGGGAGAGCTGTGCGCGAGCGTGGAGGACAACGGGGCGGGGCTGGGGGAGGAGGAGCTGGCGCGGCTGGGGGCGCCGTTTTACACCACGAAGGCGCACGGCAAAGGCATGGGGCTGGGGCTCTTTCTCTCGGCGACCTTCGCGGAGCGGCTGGGGGGTCGGCTGGAGGTGGAGAGCCGCCCGGGGGAAGGGACGAGGGTGAGGCTGTGCTTGCCGGAGGAGGAGCGATGAACGAGGCGGCGAGGACGGTGCTGGTGGTGGACGACGACGAGCCGTTCCGGCGGCTGCTGGCGCGGGCGCTCCAGGGGCGAGGGTTCGAGGTGCGGTGCGCGAGCAGCGGCGAGGAGGGGCTGGCGCTGGCGCAGCGGGAGAGCCCCGAGTACGCGGTGGTGGATCTGCGCATGGGGGGCATGTCGGGGCTGGATCTGGTGCGGGAGCTGCGGGCGATCGACCCGGGCACCCGGGTGGTGGTGCTGACGGGCTACGGCAGCATCGCGACGGCGCTGCAGGCGATGCATCTGGGGGCGGTCCATTACCTGACCAAGCCGTGCGAGACCTCGGCGCTGGTGGCGGCGCTGGAGCACGGCGTGGCGAGCGGGGCGGGCGAGGGGCCGGAGGTGCCGTCGCTGGCCCGGGTCGAGTGGGAGCACATCCAGCGGGTGCTGGCCGACTGCGAGGACAACATCTCGGAGGCGGCCCGTCGCCTGGGGATTCACCGGCGGTCGCTGCAGCGGAAGCTGGCCAAGCCGGTGCGCCGCTGACCTGGAGAAAAATACGCGCCGCGTCAACCCCCAACCTGGGAGAAACCTGGGGGAAACATCGGCGGGGTGACGCTGCTGCGTCATGAACAAGGTGGAAGCGGGCGATACGGCGTGGCTCCTGGTGAGCGCGGCGCTGGTGCTGCTGATGACGCCGGCGCTGGCGCTCTTTTACGGGGGCATGGTGAGCCGGAAGAACGTGCTCTCGACGCTGATGCATTCGCTGGTGGCGCTGCCGATCGTGAGCATCATCTGGATGCTGTTCGGGTACTCGCTGGCGTTCGGCGCGAGCAAGGGGGGCTGGATCGGGGGGTTCGAGTACGTGGGGCTCACGGGGCTGGCGGGGCAGAGCCGGGGGACGGTGCCGGCGCTGGCGTTCGTGGCGTTCCAGATGATGTTCGCGGTGATCACGCCGGCGCTGATCTCGGGGGCGTTCGCGGAGCGGATGAAGTTCTCGGCGTACGTGCTGTTCGTGGTGCTGTGGAGCTCGCTGGTCTACGTGCCGGTGGCCCACTGGGTGTGGGCGGAGGGGGGCTGGTTGCTGAAGATGGGGGCGCTGGATTTCGCCGGGGGCACGGTGGTGCACCTGACGGCGGGGGTCTCGGCGCTGGTGTGCGCGGTGATGGTGGGCAAGCGGGTGGATTATCCGCACCGCAAGTCGATCCCGCACAACCTGACGATGACGCTGACGGGGGCGGGGATCCTGTGGTTCGGGTGGTTCGGCTTCAACGCGGGGAGCGCGCTGAGCGCTGGGCACCTGGCGTCGCTCTCGTTCGTGACGACGCACCTGGGGGCCGCCGGCGGGGCCGCCGGGTGGCTGGCGATCGAGTGGCGCCACCGCAGCAAGCCGACGGCGCTGGGGGCGGCGTCCGGGCTGGTGGCGGGGCTGGTGGCGATCACGCCGGCGGCGGGCTACGTGGCGCCCTGGGCTGCGACCCTCATCGGCCTGATCTCCGGCGCTGTGTGCTACGTGGCCGTCGCGAAGAAGGAGCGGCTGGGCTACGACGACGCGCTGGACGCCTTCGGGGTGCACGGCGTCGGCGGCCTCCTCGGCGCGCTGCTCACCGGGGTCTTCTCCCAGAAATCGCTCAACGATGCCGGCGCCGACGGGCTCCTCTTCGGCAACCCGAGGCAGCTCGGGCTCCAGGCCATCGCCTGCCTGGCGGCGGCCATCTACGCGGTGGCGCTCACGGTCGGGATCTTGAAGGCGATCGACGCGCTGGTGGGCCTGCGGGTGACGAGGGATGACGAGCGGGAGGGGCTCGACATCAACCTGCACGGGGAGGAAGGCTACGTGCTCTCCTCGTACGCCACCAGCCTCGGGGAGCGCGTCGTGGAGGAGCCAGAGGCCCCCGCGGAGCCGG
>JALOQB010000155.1 GCA_025453595.1 Polyangiaceae bacterium | reverse complement strand
CGGCATGGAATTTTTCATCGCCTGGTACTCGGGCAACGAGTACGAGCGCTTCGTGTTCTTGAACCGCGCCTTCGGCCCCTACGCCTGGGCCTACTGGACGATGATCTCGTGCAACGTGATCAGCCCCCAGCTCTTCTGGTTCAAGAAGCTGCGGACCAACGTGCCGGTGATGTTCGTGGTGTCGATCTTCGTCAACATCGGCATGTGGTTCGAGCGCTTCGTGATCACGGTGACCTCGCTGCACCGTGACTTCCTGCCCGGCTCCTGGACGTACTTCCGGCCGACCATCATCGACGTGACGATCTTCGCCGGTAGCTTCGGGCTCTTCTTCACGCTGTTCCTGCTGTTCCTGCGCTTCATCCCGATGATCGCCATGGCGGAGGTCAAGATGGTGCTGCCGCAGGCCGACCCCCACGCCGGCCACGACCACGAGAACGCCCACGAGCACGAGGGCGAAGGCGCGATGGAACCGTCCCCCGCGGAGTGATCATGTCCACCCACGAGCAAGACACGAAGAACGAACCTCAGAAGCGCGTGGCCGGCATCCTCGCCGAGTACGACTCGCCCGGCTCGGTGATGCACGCCGCCGAGATGATGCGCGACGCCGGCTACACCAAGTGGGACGTCAACACGCCCTTCCCGGTCCACGGGATGGACCGCGCCATGGGCATCAAGCCCACCCCGCTCGGCTGGATCTCCTTTGTCGGCGGCCTGACCGGCGGCTCCCTCGGCCTGCTGATGCAGTGGTGGATGAACGGGGTCGACTACCAGCTCAACATCGCTGGCAAGCCCGCATTCACGCTCCAGACCTCCGTGCCGGTCGCCTACGAGCTCACCATCCTGTTGACCGCCTTCGCCACGCTGTTCGGCATGTTCGGCCTCAACCGGCTACCCCAGCTTTACCACTGGGCCTTCCACAGCAAGCGCTTCGAGCGCGTCACCGACGACCGCTTCTTCATCACCGTCGACGCCGAGGACCCCAAGTTCAACGTCGAGAAGACCAGCGAGATCCTCGAGAAGACGCACCCATCTCACATGGAAATCGTCCACGAGATCGTCGAGACCAGCAGCGGCGGCGACGGCGCCAGCCTGGCCTTCGAGGCCCTCACCGGCATCTCCTCGCCCCTCGGCAAGAGCAAGGAGCACTGAGCACCATGCGCCTCCTCTCCTCCTCTCTCTGGGCAGCCCTCTCCCTCACCGCGCTCCTCGCTGGCTGCCGCGGCCAGGAGTCCGACCAGCCCCCGGTTCACCTGAACCCGAACATGGACTCGCAGCCTCGCTACGATTCCCAGGCCGAGTCCAAGTTCTTCGAGGATCGACGCACCATGCGCTTCCCCGTGGAAGGCACCGTGGCCAAGGGGAATTTCCTTGAAAACGATGTCTATGCCACCGGTAAAGACGGGGACCAGTACGTCGCCAAGATGCCCGTGCCCATCACCGAGTCGATGCTCAAGCGCGGCCAGCAGCAGTACAACATCTACTGCACGCCCTGCCACGACGCGACCGGCTCGGGCATGGGCCTCGTGGTCACCCGCGGCGGCTACCCGCAGGCCACCAACCTCAACGAGGCCTACAGCCGCACCATGCCCGATGGCCAGATCTACGGCGCCATCGCCTACGGTATCCGCAACATGCCCTCGTACGCCGCCCAGATCCCGGTCGAAGACCGCTGGGCCGTCGTCGCCTACGTTCGGGCCCTTCAGTTCAGCCAGAACGCGTCCATCCAAGATGTCCCCGCCGACAAGCGCGGCGGCATGCCCGTGGAGGCTGCCAAATGAGCGCCGCCGACAAGAAAACCGGACCTAGCTCCTTCACCATCCCCGCCGATCACCCCTGGAACAACCTCTGGAAGATCTTCGCCGGGGTGGCCGTCGCCGGGCTCGCGATGGCCGGCGCCGGCGCTGGCGGTGACCTCAAGCGTTTTGCCCACGCTTACCTCGTGGCCTTCGTCTGGGGCCTCACCATCGCCCTCGGCTGCCTGTTCTTCGTGCTGGTCCAGCACGTGACCAACGCAGGCTGGAGCGTCGTGGTCCGCCGCGTGGCCGAGCAGGGGATGAGCTCCTTGCCGGTCTTCGGCCTGCTCTTCCTCCCCCTCGTGGGCCTGAAAGATCACCTGTACGGCTCCTGGATGGACCACGCCCGGGCCGAGGCAGATCACCTGATCCACGCCAAGACCGGCTACCTGAACTTCACCTTCTGGATCGTGCGCGCCGTCGTCTACTTCGGCGTCTGGGCTTTCCTGGCCTTCCGCCTCGGCGGCCTGTCGCTCCAGCAGGATACAAGCAAGGACCCGCAGCTCACCAACAAGATGGTGGCCACCTCCGCCGTCGGGATCCCGCTCTTCGCCCTCTCGCTCACCTTCGCCGGTATCGACTGGGTGATGAGCCTCGAGCCCAAGTGGTACTCGACGATGTTCGGCGTCTACATCTTCGCCGGCGCGGTCGTCTCGATGTTCGCCACGATGAACCTGATCTTCTCCCGGGCCGACTCGGCGGGGCTGCTCAAGAACACGGTCACGGTCGAGCACTTCCACGACCTCGGCAAGTTCATGTTCGCCTTCACCTTCTTCTGGGGCTACATCGCGTTCTCCCAGTACATGCTGTACTGGTACGCGAACATCCCGGAAGAGACCGAGTTCTTCCTGCACCGCGGGCAGCACGGGTGGGAGCTCCCCAGCTGGATCCTGGTCTTCGGTCACTTCGCGGCGCCCTTCCTGCTGATGCTCTCGCGCCACGCCAAGCGCACCTTCCCCGCGATCCGCCAGTCGGTCGCCGCCTGGATCCTCGTGGTGCACTTCATCGACATCTACTGGTTGGTGATGCCCAACGTCGATCACCACTTCCACTTCAACCCGCTCCAGGATATCGGCGCGCTCCTGTTCATCGCCGGCGTCCTCTTCGCCGTGATCTTCCGCCGCCTGCTGTCGGCCCCCATCATCCCCGCTGGCGATCCGCGGCTCGCCCGCTCGCTGCGCTTCGAGAACGCCTGAGGTCTCTGCCATGGCTCACCAAGACGAAGATCCAAGGAACCTCCTCATCGTGGCCGTCGGCCTCGGTAGCGTCGTCACCATCGTCGGGTCGATGTTCGGGCTCTACAGCTACTATGGCCAGCTCCGGAACCAGGTCTACCATGACCGCGTTCAGGCCATCGTGAGCCCCGACCTCACCGCCCTCCGCGAGCGCGAGAGCAAGACCCTCACCAGCTACGCCTACCTCAACAAAGAGAAGACCCAGGTCCGCATCCCCGTGGATCAGGCGATGAAGCTCCTGGCCCAGAAGGGCCGCGATGCGATCCCCGCCATCCAGCCCGCGGCCCCGGCCTCGGCCTCGGCCCCGACGCCTGCCCCTGCCCCCGCCTCCAGCGCCCCCGCGCCCGATGGCCAGGACAAGAAGGACGACGGCAAGAAGGACGAGAAGAAGAGCGACGGGAAAAAAGAAGAGAAGAAGGAAGAGAAGAAGGACGACAAGAAGGACAAAAAAGACCGCCCCTTAGGGTGGTTGAAGCGTCCTTCCGTTGCCCTATCCTCGTTATCTGATGAAGTCCCTGGCGCGTATCCGAACCCTGGCGAGTGGGTTTCTCCTGGCCGGGGTGCTTGCCTCCCTGCCCGCTTCGGCGCAGGGGCACGGCACCGCCATGCCCTCGGACTACATGCCCCCTGAGTTCCAGCAGGTGGGTATCAAGGAGCACCTGGGCGACCGGCTCCCCCTCGAGCTCACGCTCCGCGACGAGGGCGGCGCGGAGGTCAAGCTGGGCGACTACTTCAAGCAAGGTCGCCCGGTGGTGCTCAACTTCGTCTACCACACGTGCCCGATGCTCTGCGGGATGGTGCTGAGCGGCTTCACCGCTTCCGCCCGCGAGCACAGCTGGACGATCGGGAAGGACTACGACGTCATCTCGATCAGCATCGACCCCAAGGATACTCCCCAGCTCGCGTCCGAGAAGAAGGCCCACTGGGTCAAGGTCTACGGCCGCGACGAGGCGGTCACCGGCCGCGGGTGGCACTTCTTGACGGGCGATGCGCTGGCGATCAAGCGCGCCACCGAGGCCGTGGGGTTCTCCTACTACTACGACGCCCGGCAGAAGCAGTACGCCCACGCGGCGGCGATGTTCCTCGCGACCCCCGACGGCAAGCTGGCGCGCTACCTGTATGGCATCGAGTTTCCCGCGAAAGACTTTCGATTTGGCCTCGCCGAGGCCGCCGAGGGCAGAGGTGGCTCCACGCTCGACCACCTGCTTCTCTACTGTTACCAGTACGACCCGACCAGCCGCGGCTACGTGCTCGTGGCCTGGAAGGTGATGAGGCTCGGGGCCCTGGCGACGGTGATCGCGGTGGCCTCGATGCTGGGGGTGCTGTGGGCGCGCGAGCGCCGACGCCTCCCGAACGCCGGCGGAGGAGCCCCCGGGGCCCCCGGCGCACCCGAGACGCTTCAACCCAACCCTGAAGGATTAGTCACGATGGATCTCATTGCATCGCTCTTCCTGCCACAGGCGCGCTCCCCCTACGCCTCCAGCGTGGACGGGCTGTTCGTCTTCCTGGTTGTCATGTCCGTGATCATGTTCGTCTTGATCACGGGGGCCGCTGGCTACTGGACGATGAAGTACAAGCGCAAGGAGGGCGACGAGAAGAAGCTCTCCAAGCCCACGATGCACAACATCAGCATCGAGATCTTCTGGTCCGTCGGCCCCCTCCTGTTCTGCATCGGCCTGTTCCACGTGGGCGCCAAGCAGTACATGGACGCCCGCGTCGCCCCCGGTGACTCGTACGTGATCAACGTCGCCGGGCGCAAGTGGGCCTGGGAGTTCACCTACCCCAACGGCAAGGTCAGCTCCGACATGCACGTGCCGATCGGCAAGCCGGTCAAGCTGGTGATGAACTCGCAGGACGTCATCCACAGCTTCTTCATCCCCGACTTCCGGGTGAAGCAGGACGTGCTCCCGGGGCGCTACTCGACCATCTGGTTCAAGGCCGAGCAGCCCGGCACCAGCGTGGTGTACTGCACCGAGTACTGCGGCATGAGCCACTCGGACATGCTCTCCAAGGTCGTCGCCGAGGAGCCGGCCGAGTTCCAGAAGTGGGTTGACTTTGACCCCTACGGGGACCCGGCGCTCTCGCTGGCGCAGGTGGGGGAGAAGCTGTACGCCGACAAGGCGTGCGTGGGCTGCCACTCGCTGGACGGCACGGTGAAGCCCGGGGGCGGGCCCTCGTTCAAGGGCCTGTGGGGCAAGACCGAGACGTTCGCCGACGGCAGCACGGCGCTGGTCGACGAGAATTACCTCCGGGAGTCGATCCTGGTGCCGGGGGCGAAGATCGTGAAGGGTTACCAGCCGGTGATGCCGTCCTTCCAGGGCAGCCTGAAGGAGCGTCACCTGGCCGGCCTGATCGAGTTTATCAAGGCGCAGAAGTGAGGGTGAGGATGGCTTGCGTAACGAAGGGGCCTCGGGCCCCGGAAAAGGAGCGGTACCACGATGGCTGCAACTGACGTTGCGGTGCCGGGCGGGCGTGACAGCGGCTCGTCAGGCGACAATTTTCTCACGGTGAAGTCGGGGCTCAAGAGCTGGCTTCTGACCGTCGACCACAAGCGCATCGGGCTGATGTACCTGGCGGCGGTGCTGTTCGCGTTCGGCATGGGCGGCACCTTCGCGCTGCTGCTGCGGGCCGAGCTGCTTACCCCTGGCAAGACCTTCGTGGACGCGAAGGTGTACAACCAGTTCTTCACGCTGCACGGCACCATCATGGTGTTCCTCTTCATCATCCCGGCGATCCCGGGGGTGCTGGGGAATTTCATCCTGCCGATGCAGGTAGGGACGATCGACGTGGCGTTCCCGAAGCTCAATTTGCTGAGCTTCTACGTGTACGTGATCGGGGCGCTGATCGCGGTCTACTCGATCATCGCGGGCAGCGTCGATACAGGGTGGACATTCTATACACCCTACGCGGCAGAGACCGACACGAGCGTCATCCCGATGGTGCTCGGGGCGTTCGTGATGGGGTTCTCGTCGATCCTGACGGGGCTGAACTTCATCGTGACGGTGCACAAGATGCGGGCGCCAGGGTTGACCTGGGGCCGGCTGTCGCTGTTCGTGTGGGCGCTCTACGCGACGAGCGTGATCCAGGTGCTGGCGACGCCGGTGCTGGCGATCACGTTGCTGCTGCTCATCATGGAGCGGAGCTTCGGCATTGGCATCTTCGACCCGAAGATGGGCGGCGACCCGATCCTGTTCCAGCACTTCTTCTGGTTCTACAGCCACCCGGCGGTGTACATCATGATCCTCCCGGGGATGGGCGTGATCAGCGAGCTGATCGCGACCTTCTCGCGCAAGAAGATCTTCGGGTACAAGGCGGTGGCGATGTCGAGCATCGGCCTGGCGCTGGTGAGCTTCATCGTGTGGGGGCACCACCTGTTCGTGAGCGGGCAGAGCGAGTTCGCGACGATCGCGTTCAGCTTCCTGACGTTCCTGGTGGCGATCCCGTCGGCGATCAAGGTGATCAACTGGACGATGACGCTCTACGAGGGCTCCATCGACCTGAAGACGCCGATGCTGTACGCGCTGGCCTTCATCTGGATGTTCACCATCGGCGGCCTGACCGGGGTGTTCCTGGGGGTGCTGTCGGTGGACGTGCACCTGCACGACACCTACTTCGTGGTGGCGCACTTCCACTACGTGATGATGGGCGGCACGGTGATGGCGTTCCTCGGGGGGCTGCTCTACTGGTGGCCCAAGATGACGGGGCGGATGTACAACGAGAGCCTGATGAAGGTCAGCTATGGCCTGGTCTTCGTGGGGTTCAACGCGACCTTCTTTGTCCAGTTCTTCATGGGTTCGAAGGGGATGCCGCGGCGTTATTACAACTACCTCGACCAGTTCCAGCCGATGCACGCCTTCTCGACGGTGGGCTCGTGGATCCTGGGCCTGGGCTTCCTGGTGATGCTGTATGGTCTGATCCAGTCGCTGCGCTCCGGCGAGCGGGCCCCGGGTAACCCCTGGCACAGCCTGGCGCTCGAGTGGCAGTCGTCGTCGCCTCCTCCCCTCGAGAACTTCGAGAAGCAGCCGACGGTGACCCACGGGCCTTACGACTACGATCTGGTCAAGAGCGAGAGCTGAGGATAAAAGGGCACCCACCATGTCATCGACGACGGCAGAGGGCCACGAGCAAGAAGGTCACGGCGGCCACGGCCACCACGGCCCCTCGTTCCTGGCTCACCACTTCGACACCCCCGAGCAACAGTTCGAGTCGGCGAAGCTCGGCATGTGGGTGTTCCTGGTCACCGAGATCCTGATGTTCGGCGGCCTGTTTGCCGCGTACATCTTCTTCCAGGGGGTCAAGCCCGAGCTCTTCATCGAGGCCCACCACCACCTGAACAAGATCCAGGGCGGCACCAACACGATCTTCCTGCTCACCTCGAGCTTGACGATCGCGCTGGCGGTGCGGTCCTCCCAGCTCGGCAAGCGCAGCCACGCCACCGCTCACCTGGTGGCCACCCTGCTGTTTGCCTGCGGCTTCCTCGTCATCAAGTACTTCGAGTACTCGCACAAGATCCACGACGGCCTCCTCCCGGGCCCCGCCTTCTGCAACCCGCAGGCGGTGGAGCTGGCGGCCGACGCGGCTTGCAAGACGATGTCGAAGGACTCCCACGTGTTCTTCAGCCTCTACTTCATGATGACGGGCCTCCACGGCATCCACGTCGTCATCGGGATGGGCCTGATCACCTGGGTGCTCCTGCGGAACCTCAAGGGGGAGTTCTCCTCCGAGTTTTACACCCCGATCGAGATCGTGGGCCTCTACTGGCACCTCGTCGATCTCATCTGGATCTACCTCTTCCCCCTGCTCTACCTCATCACCTGAGGCGTCATGGCAACCTCCGAAACCCACGATACCAACCACGACCATGACCACGGCCACGGCGGCCACGGCGCTCACCACGTCGACCCGCTCTGGCTCTACCTGGGGGTCTTCGGCGGCCTCCTGGTGATGACGGTGGTGACCGTCGGGGCCTCGTACCTCGACTTCGGCGCCGCCAACACCGCCATCGCGGTGCTCATCGCCTCGGTCAAGGCCTTCCTGGTGGCGTTCTTCTTCATGCACCTGCGCCACGACAAGCCCTTCCACTCGCTGGTGCTTGTCTCGGGCCTCCTGTTCCTCAGCTTCCTGTTCCTCTTCACGCTGAGCGACAACGGCACCCGCAACGACGTGGACGACATGCACGGCAAGCCGGTCCCCAAGGCTGCCCCCAAGTTAGCCTCGTCGCCCCTTCGTGAAACGAACGCCCCGCGCCCGTCGCGGGGTGTTGCGTTTTGTAGGGGACTGAGCATACTGCCGCTCCCCTGTTGTAAGGAGAATCATGGCTAACTACGCCCTGTGGAACGTGCGCAAGCGGCACGAGTGGCTCGCGAAGAGCAAGAAGCAAGAGAAGTTGTCCCGTCGTGGTCGCGTCCGGATCGGCCTCCAGGCCGCCATGGATCGCAAGGCTCCCTCGCAGCCCGAAGCCCCCAAGGAGTGAGCCATGGGCAAGCATGATCGCCGCTGCTCGATGAAGATGCGCCGCCTCAAGGCCCAGACCAAGAAGAAGGCGCGCGAGCACAAGGCCGCCGCCGCCGTGGCCGAGGCTTCCAAGGCCTTCACCACCAAGAAGAAGTGAGACTGCCGGGGGGGCGGCTCGTGGGCCCGCGGCGAGGGCGCCGCGGGGCCTGCCGTGGGCTCAGCGGATGATGGTGGTCTGGTAGCGACGCGAGCCCTCTTCTCGCGGCTCCTCGGCCCCTGCGGTCCTGGTCTCTTCCAGGAAGAGCCCCTTGTCGCCCTGGGCCAGGGCCTCGCTGGTCAGCAGCCAGGTGCCCCGGTGATCCTTCCACTTCTGCTGGATCACCGAGGTGAACACGTCGCTGAGGTCAGAGCGCTGCCACTGGATGGAGACGAAGACATCGGCCTCCCCCTCGCGGACGTTCATGCCCACCAGGTCGACGTCGACGACGCGCAGCTTGCCGTTCCAGTGGCGGTGGCGCTTGAGGAACTCGGCGCGCTCCTGGGAGGCCACCTTCTCCAGCGCCATGGAGGTGTGGCCGAAGCGCAGGCCCACGTTGAGCTCGTAGGCGGCCTCCTGGACGCGCTGGGCGCGGGAAGGGGCGGCGCAGGCGGTCAGGGCGAGGGCGAGCGCGGCCAGGGCGTGGAGAGGGCGCATGAGGGGGGGCTAGCGCGGGGCGGTCGCCCGGGACAAATTTCTTGAAGAGCCCGGGCGGAAGCTGACAGGTCCCTGTCAGGAAGGCCGGTTGCGAGGGGGGTCGGGACAGGCCATAAGATTTGCCCTCCATGAGCCGCCCTTTCGAGATCGTCACCTCGTTCGAACCAAGAGGGGATCAACCCCGCGCCATCCGGGAGCTGACCGAGGGGTTCCGGCAGGGGCGCCCGGTGCAGACGCTGCTCGGGGTCACGGGCTCGGGCAAGACCTTCACGGTGGCCCAGGTCATCCAGCAGCTCCAGCGGCCGGCGCTGATCCTGGCGCCAAACAAGACGCTGGCGGCCCAGCTCTACGGGGAGATGCGCGAGCTCTTTCCGAACAACGCGGTGCAATATTTCGTCTCGTTTTATGACTATTACCAGCCGGAGGCCTACGTCCCCACGACGGATACGTTCATCGAGAAGGACGCGATCATCAACGACGCCATCGACCGGATGAGGCACGGCGCCACGCAGTCGCTGCTGTCCCGGCGGGACGTGATCATCGTGGCGTCGGTGAGCTGCATCTACGGCATCGGCGACGTGGACAGCTACGGGGGGATGGCGATCGACCTGCGGGTGGGGGAGGAGCTGCCCCGGGACCGGCTGCTGCGGCGGCTGGTGGACGCCCAGTACGAGCGGAACGACATCGATTTTCACCGCGGTACGTTCCGGGTGCGGGGGGATGTGGTCGAGATCTTCCCCGCGTACGAGGAGGGGACGGCGCTGCGGGTCGAGTTCTTTGGCGACGAGATCGAGGCCCTTCGGGAGGTGGACCCGCTGCGCGGCAAGACCAAGGCCTCCCTCGATCGCTACGTGATCTTCCCTGGCTCCCACTACGTGACCCCCCAGGAACAGCTGCGCCGCGCCTCGATGTCGATCCGGGACGAGCTGCGGGAGCGCCTCGATTTTTACGACAAGGAGGGGCGATTTCTGGAGAAGCAGCGGCTGGAGCAGCGCACCCAGTACGACCTCGAGCTGATGGAGCAGATGGGCTTCTGCCCCGGGATCGAGAACTACTCGCGCCACCTGTCCGGGCGCCAGCCGGGGGCCCCTCCGCAGACCCTCCTCGACTACTTTCCCAAGGATTTTATCCTGGTCGTCGACGAATCCCACCAGACGCTGCCGCAGATCGGCGGCATGGCGCGGGGCGATCGGGCCCGGAAGCAGACGCTGGTCGATTTCGGCTTCCGGCTGCCCAGCGCCATCGACAACCGGCCCCTGACCTTCGAGGAGTTCGAGCGCTTTCTCCGCTGCGTGCTCTTCGTGTCAGCGACCCCGGGGGAGTACGAGCTGCAGAAGACCGAGGGGGTCTTTGTCGAGCAGATCATCCGCCCCACGGGGCTGATCGACCCGGAGATCGTGGTGCAGCCGGTGGCGGGGCAGGTCGATCACCTCTACTCCGAGATCAAGGACTGCATCGCCCGGGGGGAGCGCGTGCTGGTCACCACCCTCACCAAGCGCATGGCGGAGGACCTCACCGAGTACTACCGGGAGATGAACATCAAGGTCAGCTACCTGCACGCGGATATCGACACCATGGAGCGGGTCGAGATCCTGCGGGACCTGCGCCAGGGCGTCTACGACGTGCTCATCGGCATCAACCTTCTGCGCGAGGGCCTCGACCTGCCGGAGGTCTCGCTGGTGGCCATCCTGGACGCGGACAAGGAGGGGTTCCTGCGGAGCCCTCGCTCCCTCATCCAGACCATCGGCCGCGCCGCCCGCAACGCCCGCGGGCGCGTCATCATGTACGCCGACCGCATCACCGCCGCCATGCAGCAGGCCATCAGCGAGACCGATCGCCGGCGCGAGATCCAGGTCGCTTACAACAAGAAGCACGGGATCACCCCGGAGACCGTGAAGAAGGCCATCCTGGATCTATCGCCGACCTCGGGGAACGCCGATTACGTCACCATCCCCAGGTCCACCGAGCCGCTCCCCTCGGTCCTCTCCGCCGAGGCCCTCCAGGAGCGCATCGAGAAACTCCGCCAGGAGATGTTCGCCGCCGCCGAGCTTTTGGAATTCGAGAAGGCGACCCGGCTTCGCGATGAACTGCTCAAGCTCCAGCACTCCATCGCCGGTCTCCCCGAGGATGCGCCGCCCCAGCCCCCCGCCGGCAAGCGCGCCGCTGGCTCGGGCAAGGCCGCCCAGCGCCCCGCCAAGCGCGCCCAGGGGGCCCGCGCCCGCAAGCGCTGAGCTTTTCGCTCGGGCCAGGACATCGCTGTCAGGGCCCCGCCTCTCGCTCCTGTTTCTCCCAAGGAGCGAGGCGCTGCGGCACAAACACTGCTATCCTGGCTCGAATGTCTTTCTTGCCTCACCCCCACAACCCATGCGCCTCCCGGGGGCGCTCCGGTCTGTGGTTGGGGGCCCTGCTCTGCCTGGCGGGCTGCTCCGAACTGGCCTCCCTCAACGTGGAGACCGAGCCCGACCCCAATCTCGCTGGCTACGGAGGCGCGTCCGGCGCCGCGGGCAAGGCGGGGAGCGCCGGAAAAGCCGGGACCGCCGGGGCCGCCGGAGCCAGCGTGGGTTCTTTCGAGACCAGGGGCTATTTTGACCTGCACTTCTCGACGGTGCAGGCGACCCTGCCCACGGGGCCTGGCGAGGTGAGTCCGCCCTCGTTGAAGACAACGCTGCGGATTGATCTGCCGGAGCCCCCCGCGAAGGAGGGGGTGTGGCAGGCCACGGTGACGCCGCGGTGGGGTGTTCCGTCGACCTTCGAGGTGACCCTGGAGGACGGGAGTCTGGTGCTGACGGGCAAGACCAGCCTGGCGGAGGTATCACCGGGCCTGCGGGTCTCGGACGTGTGGCAGCGGCTGGAGTTCGAGCTATCGAACAAGAAGCTGACGGGGAAGGTGACGGCCTCGGGCCAGGAGAACCTGTTCCAGGGGCAAAAGGGGTGGTCAGGGGCCCTGTCCGGGTCTGGCGAGCTCATCCCCGACGTGACGCCGCCAGAAGGGCGCGCCGCGGTGGAGCAGCGGGTGGGCGAGGCGCAGGGGCTGTTGCCCTGGGAGCCGCTGGGGGTTCAGCTCTCGGAGCCGCTCAAGAGCTCGGAGGTGCTGGGGAGGCTGCGGCTGCGGGCAGGGGGCGTGGACGAGCCGGTGCAGTGGGAGCCGGCAAGCAAGAGCGCGGACGGGGTGACGGGGGCCCTGGTGGGCTACCGGCAAGGCTGGGGCAAGGTGAGCGCCCAGGGGACGCTGCGGCTGGAGAACGGGTTCCTGGATCCCGCGCAGAACGCCGGGACAGGCTTCGAGACGCCGCTGTCGACGGTGGTGGTGCCGCCCCCGAAGGAGGGCCTGCTCTGGGGGGATGGAGGGCAGGTGCTCTGGGGGGGGGCCGAGGCCCTCAACGGCCCGGAGTGCGAGGGGAAGGCCTGCCTGTCGCTCGGTCCGTTCGAGGTGGCCTCCTGCGGGGTTCCAGCGGCGGGGGCGGCGCTCCGGTTGAACGAGCTGCCGCCGGAGGCCAAGCTCAAGTTTCGTTACCGGGTGTTCCAGTCGCAGCCCAGCGTCGGGGGCATGGGCGAGCTGCCCGGCCCGACGGTGCTGAGCCTGGAGGTCGCCCGCCCCGGCAAGCCCCTGGTGGTCAGCGAGATCGGCACGCCTGCCGTGGACGCAGGCTCCGGCGCGGATCTCCTTCCCTATGCCTCCTCGTGGACCTCGGTGCTGGTGCCCGTGCCTGCCGGCGTCGGTGAGCTGGGGGTCGCGCTCCGCGCCGGGGGGCCCGGGGCCTCCCGCGAGTGCATGGACGCTCCCTCCCAGAAGAACATGGGCACCACCGCCCGCGTGCTGATCAGCAGCCTGAGCGTCATCCTGCCCTGAACGTGGGGCGGCTCACGCCAGGGCCAGGTTCGCGGCCAGGTTGAGCTCGGCGGCGCGGTGCTCGTAGGCCTCGTCGGGGGCAGGGTAGAGATGTTCCATACCCGCGAGGAGGAGGGGCAAGGCCCGGGGGAAGGGGGTGGCCTGGAAGCCGACGAGGCCCTCGGCCAGGGAAGGGTCGAGGATGGAGCACCAGCGGGAGCAGAAGGGGGAGACGCGGTCATCGAGGGCCGCGGAGGCGAGGTGCTCGTGGGTGCAAGGGACGAGGGGTGGAGCCGGGAGGCAGAGGGCCGCGGCGAGGGTCGTGACGAAGGAGGTGAGGGTCAGGGTGTCGGGCTGGGCCCAGTTGAGGGCCGGGGGGAGCTGGGGGAGAGGAGCGAGGGCGACCAGGAGCCTGGCGACGTCCTCGGCCCAGACGAAGCGGAGGGGCTGCTGTGGGTCCCCCGGGAGCAGGAGGGGCCCGCCGTCGCGGATACGCTCGACGTAGGCCCAGAGGCGACCGGTGAGGTCGCGGGCGCCGAGGACGATGGGGATGCGGAGGGCGAGGGCTCCAGGGAAGAGGGCGTGGAGGGCGTCTTCCATGCGGCGCTTGCCGGCGCCGTAGGCCCAGTTGGCGTGGGCCCGGGTGCCCGGCGGAGGTTCGTCGAGGAGCGGAGACCGGGCGTCTGGCTCGCGGAAGGGCGGGGTGGCGCCCTGACCGACCAGGTAGACCTGGCCGGTGGAGATGGCGATCAGGCGACCCGGGGAGAAGCCAGGGATCGCCGCGAGGGCCTGGAGGTGAGGGGCATCGTAGGCGAGCAGGTCGACGGTGAGGTCGAAGGACTGGTGCTGGAGCGCGGCGGCGAGGGCCCGGGGGTCGTGGCGATCGACGGCGACGAAGTCGGCGCCGGCGGGGGGCGCGCGCTCGCCCCGGGCCAGGGCCTTGACCTGGGCGCCGGATGCATGGAAGTTCCGGACAATGGGTTCACCGAGGAGGCCGCTGGCGCCGAGGATGAGGGTGCGAAGGGGCATGATTCAGGTGCGGAAATAGCGTGCCTGGAGCGGGTGACGCCCCCCGACGCGGGCGACGCCGCGGCCGGGGTTGGCGGCGAGGTGATCGAGGATCTTGTAGAGGGTCTCGGCCTGGTCCGGGGCCTGGAGAGCGGCGGCGAGGTCGGTGACCGAGCGGGGGATGGAGTCGAGGGCGCGGAGGGCTTGCTGCTGGAGGTCGAGGACGGCGGCGGCGGCCTTCTTTCCGGCCTCGACGCCGGGCTGGTGGTAGGCGTTGACGTGGACGAGGGTGGCGTAGAGGCCGACGGCGCGCTCGAAGAGGGCGATGAGGGCGCCGAGGGAGCGGGGGGAGACCTCGTCGAGGGTGATGGTGAGGGAGCTACGTCCCTTCTCGAAGAGGGCGGCGCGGGTGCCGAGGAGGAAGCCGAGGAGGTAGTCGCCGGAGGTGGTCCGCTCCTCGACCTCGATGGCGGGGCCAGGTCGATCGCGGAGGACCTCGATGAAGGTCACGAAGAAATTGTGCACCCCGTCGCGGAGCTGCTGCACGTAGGCGTGCTGGTCGGTGCTCCCCTTGTTGCCGTAGACGGCGATGCCCTGGTGGACCTGCTTGCCGTCGAGGTCATGCTCCTTGCCGATGGATTCCATGACGAGCTGCTGGAGGTACCGGCTGGTGAGCTCGAGGCGGTCCTTGTAAGGCAGGATGACCATGTCGCGGGCGCCGACGCCGCGGGTCTCCCGGTGCCAGGCGAGGGCGAGGGCGGCGGCGGGGTTGGAGGCGAGGTCAGGCTTGCGGGTGAAGGCGTCCATGACGCGGGCGCCTTCGAGCATGGCGCGGACGTCGATGCCCTGGAGGGCCGCCGGGAGCAGGCCGACGGCGGACATCTCGCTGGTGCGGCCGCCGACCCAGTCCCACATGGGGAAGCGAGCGATCCATCCGGAGGCGAAGCGATCGAGGGCGCTCCCTTCGCCGGTGACGGCGACCGCGTGGCGCTCGAAGGAGAGCCCGGCGCGCTCGTAGGCTGCCTTGACCTCGAGCATGCCGTTGCGGGTCTCCTTGGTGCCGCCGGACTTGGACATCACCACCGTGAGGGTCGAGGCCAGGCGGGCGCCCAGGCGCGCCAGGACGCGATCGATGCCGTCCGGGTCGGTGTTGTCGATGAAGTGCGGCTGGACCGGGTCGGAGGGCCCGCCTAGGGCCGCGGCGGCGAGCTGGGGGCCCAGGGCCGAGCCTCCGATGCCGACGATGAGCAGGTCGGTGAAGCGACCCCCGCGCTCCGGGGCGATCTCTCCCCGGTGCACGGCGCTCGCGAAGGCCACGACCTGGTCGACGGTGGCGGCGATGGCCTGGCTCAGCTCCGGGGAAGGGGCCAGCTCCGGCGCCCGCAGCCAGTAGTGGCCGACCATCCGCTGCTCGTCCGGGTTGGCGACGGCGCCCCGCTCCAGCGCGGCCATGGCGGTGAAGGCGCGCTCCATCGCGGGCGCGAGCTGATCCCGGTAATCCTGGGGCAGATCGACCCGGCTCAGGTCGAGGGCGAGGCCCGCGGCCTCGCAAAGAATCAGCTGGCTGGTGTAGCGTTCCCACAGGTGCTGGCTCATGGTTGTTCGGTGCCTCCTGAAAATCGCTGCTTGACAAGCGTGGTCGTATGGGCAAGTGTCCCCGCCCCTGCTTCGGGATTAAGGCCATGGCGAAGAGCGATATCACGGGTAAGCGCAAGCTGCTGGCACGCAATGTGTCGCACTCCAACATCAAGACCAAGCGCTGGCAGCACATCAACATCCAGGCGCGTCGCCTGTGGGTTCCGGAGCTGGGTCGGTTTGTCCGCCTCAACGTGACGACCCGCGACCTGCGCACCATCGACAAGATCGGTCTGCTGGCGTACGCCAAAGAGAACAACATCCAGCTCTGAGAGAGGGTCGGTTTTTACCGCCCCGCTGTCACGAAAAAAGCCCGCGCAAGCGGGCTTTTTCCGTTGCTGAACGGGGTGAATCAGCTGGAGGTACGGACCGCGAGGGTGGCCCCGGAGCGGAGGGCCAGGGGGGCGGTGTCTCGCTGGGCGAGGAGGGCCGCGAGGTCGTCGAGGTTGGGGGTCGGGTCGGTGGTGGCGGTGAGGAAGGTCACGCGAGGCCCCTGGAGGAGCGCGGCGAGGGGAGGCTGGTCGAGGAGCAGCGCGGCGAGGCTGCCGCGGTCGGAGGCCAGCGCCAGGAGGCGAAAGGGGGGCGGGAGGGTCGGGTCGAGGGGGGGGCGCGCCGCCGAGGGGTCATGCCAGGGGGGCAAGGCGGCGCTGGTGCCGGCGAGGGAGGTGGTCTCGCAGGGGAGCACGTCGACCCCTTCGATGGCGAGATCGACGGGCTGGAGGAGGGCCCCCTCGAAGCGCGGGATACGCTCGGCGACCTCGGCGAGGAGGCTGCGATCCTGGAGCACCCAGGCCTTGGCGGAGCCGAAGCGGGTGAGCATCTGGGCGCGCTGCTTGGCGCCCTGCTTGCGGGCGATACGGGCGCCGATGGGGGCGAGGCGAGCGAGGGTCTCGCGGCCAAAGGTGGAGGCGGCCGCGCTGATGGCGGCCGGGGTGGCGGAGGCCGAGGCGCGGGCGATCAGGGGGACGCTGTCGTCGTCGTTGTAGCGCACCGCGCGCTCGACCCCCTGACCTGGCTGGCGCGCGCGGCCATCGACGGCGCGGACGCCGAAGCCGCTGCCGGCGACCAGCACGGTGGTGGGCGCGAGGAAGCCCCAGGGGGTGGCCCCGGCGATGGCGAAGAAGGCGGCGAGGACCGCGTCGACGGCGGAGCCGCCTTCCTTGAGGCACTCGTCGGCGGCCTCCTGGGCGATGGGGTGATTGGTGATCGCCTCGCGAGCTCCCCGGGCCATCACTGCTCCTCGTCGTCGGCGCGCATGGCGGGGCGTAGCACCGTCGGAGCCACGGCCCGGGCGCTCGTCTCGAGGGGCGCGCGGAGGGCATCGGCGATGCGCTTGGGGCCGTCGGCCTCGACCACCACGAAGACCTCGCGGCGCTCGGCGAAGGCCCCCCGAACGCGGGCCAGGATGCCGGCGCTGAGGCGGGTGTTGGTGCCGATCCCGCGGAGCCGCGTGTAGAGCATGGAGCCTCGCGGGGCCTCGGTCTGAGAGACGTCGGCGATCAGGTGGACGTCGAGCTCGCGGGACCAGAGGGCGAGCTCTTCCGGGGTCCAGATGCCGCGGGGTTCCCAGCCGATGAAGACCGCATCCCGGGGGAGGCGCTCGAGGAGCTCGGCGAGGCGCTTCTTGTTCCTGGCGGTGGGGGTGACGCTGGGCGGCGTCGGGAGCACGATGCAGCGAGCTTCAAGGGCCGAGGCGACCTCGAGGCAGGTCGTGAGGGCCTGCTCTTGCTCGGCGGAAGGCAAGGGCAGCTCGCCCAGGATCGGCGGGAGCACCACGCTGAAGACAAACGAGGGGGGCACCTCCTTGCGCCACTGTCGCAGCTTGCTGGGCCGGGGCGTCGAGGTGGCCACGGGGCGCACCTCGAGGAGATCGAAATTTTTTGCGTAGCGAGCCAGGCCACCCTGGTGCGTGGGGAGGCCTACGTGGACAGTGGTCATGGGGGGTGCGCGTTCTGCCAGAGTGGGGCCAGGATGCAAGAGTCGAGGCCCGACCCTCGCAAATTCCACCTCAGGGTAGCAACCAGATCTGCGCCGCGTAAACACCCGCCCCCTTGCGTGCGGTGAGGCGGATCGTGTGAGCTCCGCCGGTCGCTGTGCAGATGGTCCCGTCGGGCGGCACCACGGGCCAGCGATCCTCGATCTCGTCCGCCGCGAGCACCGCACCGCCGGGGCCAAGCAGGGTCAGGTCCAGGTCGTTCACCCCCGCATCGGCCACGGCGAACCCCCGGACGCACTGGCCTCGCTCCAGCGTGATCGGCGCCTCGAAGCGCTGTCCCTCCGCGAGGGCGCCTTCCAGGATCGGCGTGCCCGGCCGCATGCCGCAGGGAGGCCCGCAGCGCTCGACCAGGCGCTCCAGGTCCCGGCGGGGCGCGCCGGTGGGGCGGGCGTGGGCGTAGCAACGGACCCAGAGGCCTCCGGGGCCCGGCGGTGGGCTCGCCGCCCCGGCGGCAGGGCCAGGGGCGCTCGCCGTAGCAGGGAGCGCCGTGGGGCGAGGCGCCGAGGAGGTCGCCACCGCGCCACCGCCGGTCGGAGGCCCCTGGCAGCCCACCAGCAGCGCGAGCCAGGCGCCCCGGTGGCGCCTCACACCAGCGGGACCTGCAGGTAGAGGGACAGGCCGATGCGCGCCGCCAGCGTCAGCACCGCCACGGTGAGGCCCAGGAAGATGCCCCGGGCGAGGGCGGTCCCGGTGTGATCGGTCGTCCAGTAGTAGAAGGGCAGCGCGAGGGGGCCCGCGAGCAAGCAGGTGGCCCACCAGCGCCAGAGCGACCACCCGCCGGGGGCAATGGAGCGCCGCTGCGCGTCGCTGTAGAGGACCGCAAACGAGCTACCCACCCAGAAGAAGTAGGTGCCGATCAGGACGATCAGACCTTCGGAGATCAACCCCTGAAGTAAAGCAAAAAAACGAGACTTCCTGTGGCAGAATCCGAGCAGCCTGATGCGCTTCTGCCCGGGGGGTTGTGCGGGCGGGGCGTCGATACTACCGTCCCTGTCGCTTCATGACCGCTACCCCACGGAGAGACGGCGCCTTCCTCTTGCTGCTCACGGCGACCGGCATCGCCACCTTGAGCACGCTGTTCTGGGCATTTTTCCAGGCCCCCTTCGAGGCGGTGATGGGGGCGGCGCAGAAGATCTTCTACTTCCATGTGCCCGCCGCCTACGCGATGTACCTGTCGGCGTTCCTGTGCTTCGTGGGGTCCGCGTCGTACCTTTACCTCCCCTCGGATCGCGCCGACGCGCTGGCCCGGGCCGGGGCTGAAGCCGCGGTCGCCTTCGGGGGGGTCGTGCTCACCACGGGGCCGATCTGGGCCAAGCCCATCTGGGGCGTCTACTGGACCTGGGAGCCGCGTCTCCTCACCTCGATGCTGTCGGTGCTGATCTACGTCGCCTACGTCGTGCTCCGCACCTTCGCCGGTGACGGCGACGCCGAGCGGAAATTCGCCGCGGCGCTCGGCGTGCTGGGCGCCGCCAACCTGCCCATCATCCACTACAGCGTGCAGAAATGGGGCGGCAATCACCCCCGGGTGATCTCCAGCGGCGGCGGCGGCCTGGGGCACCCTGACATGAAGATTGCCCTGAGCCTCGGGTTCCTCGCCTTCACGCTGATGGCGAGCACCTTTGTCTGGAACCGCCTCCGCCTTCACCTCAGCCAAGCCCGCCTTGCCCGCCTCGAAGAAGAGGCCGCCGCCCGCGGTCTCCTCGAGGAGGAAGCCTGACCATGCAGAACCCGACCACGCTCCCCGCTGACACCCCCGTCACCGCCTTCGCCACCGGCGTCGCCAAGGACGATCCGATGCGCAACTTCGGCTTCACCGTCGCGGCGTACTCGGTCCTCTGGCTGGTGCTCCTCGGGTTTGTCTTCCTCGGCTGGCGGCGCCAGTCCGCCCTCGACGCGCGCATCGCCGAGCTCGAAGGCGCGCTGGCCCGCAAGGGCCCGGGTCAGGGGGGCTGAGGTGCCCTCCGTCGCTCACGTCGTGTTCATCCCGGGGGTGCTGCTCATCGGCATGGTGCTCGGCTACACCCTCGGCGCCCGCGCCGCCCGCGAGGAGATGGAGCGCCGCCGCAAGGCCCGCAAGCAGTTACCCCAGCACCCGCGCCAGCAGCTCGCAGCGCCTTGCTCGCGGCGCAGCGAGGCGCTGCGAGGGGGCGCAAAGGGTGCGCTGCACCTTGTTTCATCGCTCGCTGGGGGATTCGTTGACCCGAGGGGGGATCCGGGAGATGGCTGGAATCATGATGGTACGAAACCGGCGGATCGTTCTGGCGAGTCGCCCGGTGGGGAGGCCCACGGTAGAGAACTTCCGGATAGAGGAGGTAGAGGTGCCCGGGCTGGGGGAAGGGGAGGTGCTGGTGAAGCACCATTTCCTGAGCCTGGACCCGTACATGAGGGGTCGGATGAACGAGGGGAAGAGCTACGCGCAGCCCCAGCCGCTGGGGGCGGTGATGCTGGGGGGGACGGTGGGGGAGGTGGTGGCGTCGCGGTGCGCGGGGTTCGGGGCGGGGGATCGGGTGGTGGGGATGGGGGGGTGGCAAGAGTTCTCGGTGGTGGACGGGCGGCAGCGGGGGGCGCTGCG
>JALOQB010000453.1 GCA_025453595.1 Polyangiaceae bacterium | reverse complement strand
GCCGACGTCGACGTTGTAGCCGGGGTACGGCGGGTCGAGAAAATGCACCGTGTCCTTGCCGTCGAACTTCTCGACGACAGGCCGGTAGTCGCCCCCGAAGACCTTCACCTTGTGCAGCCGTGGCGCGAACTGCTCCAGCCGATCGACCGTGGTAGCCTGCACCCCGGCGCTTGATGGCGAGAAGCTCTTGCCCCGCATTTTTCCGTACGAAAAATGCGTCAGGTACAGGAACCGATGGAGCCACACGAGGTCATCGCCGGGCTCCTCGTCGATCAGCCCCTTGAAGGTGGCCGCGTCCCCGACCCAGTCCATGTCCCGCAGCCGCTCGAAGTCCTTGGGCCGCAGCTTCTGGACGACCTTGTAGGCGCGGGCGATCTCGAGGTCGGCGTCGTTGATGGCCTCGACCGCCGAGGGCTCCTTGGCGAAGAGGACGGCGCCGCTGCCAGCGAAGGGCTCAACGTAGGTGGTGTGGGGCGGGAGCATCGCCGCGAGCCGGTTGGCGATGCGCTTCTTGCCGGCAGGAGAGCCCCAGATGGTCTTCTCGACCGAGGCGGGGGCGTGTTTGGCCAGCGCGTCATGGGCGCGTGCCAGCACGCGCAGCAGGTGGTCACCCACGGTGCACCTCCTCGGGGTCGGAAGGCGCCGGGGGCGCCTCGGTCGCAGGCTCGTCCGGTGCGGGCGGAGGGGCGCTGCCGCGGGCGAGGAAGAAGAGACGTTCGCGTGGCTCGCTGAGGAGGGCAGCGAGGGCGGGGGTGTGGATGCGGCGTGGAAAGCTCATGCCTCATCGAAGGCAAAGCGGCTCGCTGGGGGCGGAGGGACACACCTCAAAAAAAGATGCGCCCTCCGCGAAGGCCTACCTGGCCCCCGGCGCCATCAGCGAGGTCAGGCGCAGCACGCGCTCGGCCACCCGCGGCACCAGCGCGACCGCCGTCACCTGGGCCGGCGTGAGCGGGCAGCGCTTGCCCGCCTCGGCCACCAGTGGACGGCCTTTCGCGAGGTAGGACCGCAGCTCGTCGAGGGGGCCCTCCTTGCCTCCGAGGAAGGCGGGGAGACGGGGGCAGCCAGCGAGCCCCAGGGCGCCGAGGGACAGAAGCGCCAGCAGCCCGGCCAGGCGGCCGTGGGCGCGCAGGCGGGCCGGTCGCTGGCCGGCAACGTGGTCGAGATCATGGGTCGTCATGCGCACCTCCCGAGGCAGAACGAGGCCGCAGAGGTCGCGGCGCGGATCAGGCCTCACCCGAAGGCAAAGCGCCGCTCAGGAAGCAGGGGGACAACCGCAACACCCCCACGAAGCTCGCTTTCGCCCGCGAGCTACTTACTGGCCAGAAGGCTCCACGTCGGAGGCAAAGGTGAGCCCCGCGGCGCGCATCGCCTGCTTCATCGTGTCTGGCTCCGTGGCCCGCTTCAGCAGGTCAGGCAGCCTCATGAATTCTTCGAGGACAGGGCGGGCGCGTTCTTCGGTGCGGGTCTCCCAGAGAAGCAGGTCGCCCTCCTGGCGGATCTGGAACTCGAAGAAGCGGCAGCACTCGTGTTCGCGACGAGCCAGTTCTCGCAGCC
Source organism: Polyangiaceae bacterium (assembly GCA_025453595.1). Taxonomy (GTDB): domain Bacteria; phylum Myxococcota_A; class Polyangia; order Polyangiales; family Polyangiaceae; genus JANWXX01. The sequence continues at coordinate 3,974 of JALOQB010000453.1, read as the reverse complement.
GGGGCTCCAGGCCAGGTACCGGTCTGAAATGCCATCGAAAGCCCCAGTGCGTGGGCTCGGTCTGCTCAAGGTGGACGAAGATCGAGGCGAACTCGTTGGTCCGTTCGAGCTGCCCTTGACGATCGAGGGTGCAGGCGATCGGCTCGCGCGGCTCTGCCCCGCATCCGCAGGTGGTTCCTGCCGACGACATCAGCTGGGCTCCCTGGTCGCGCTGCGATCGCAGCAGCCCCCGTCGACCTTGCAGGCCGAGCTGCATCCGCTCGCCGACGCCCTCCGGAGCCTGCTCCAGAGCGCCATCGCACCGAGCGTCCCGGCGAACACCACCCCACCGACGAGGAGCTCCGAGCCCGGTTGCAACGCCGAGGACAAGGTGCCCGCCACACCGCTCCCAACCCCGGCGGCCACGAGTAGCGGGGCGGCGCAGCAGGCCACGCAGCCCAGCAGGGCGGCGACCCCGGCGATGCCAAGACGGCGGCTGGACAGGAAAGATCCGGACGAATCGTGCGGTGCGTTCAAGGTGAACTCCTTCGACGGCGCTCCAGAGGCCGTGCTGTCCCGGTAGGCCGCGGAGCCGTGGTCGTGACGGAACTTTTTTCGAGGGGGGCCTGTCACGCCGTCGCGCCATCGGCCTACGGTGGGTTCTCCTTGTCTGGACGGCCCCGCAAGGCCACCGGGAAAGACCTCTCGACCCCATGGATACAGCCCGCCGGAGAGCCATCCACGACGCGATGGTCCGGCTCTCCGATGGAGACCGGAGCGCCTTCGATGCGCTGCTGGACGGGCTGTGGCCGGTGATCCTGTCCTTCGCCGAGCGCGGGGTCGGCCGCGGTGCCGACGCCGAGGACATCGCGCAGGAGGTCTTCTTCCGGATCTGCTCGAGAATCACGGACTTCGATCCCTCCCGGGACGGCCTCTCGTGGGCCTTCGGGATCGCGAGCTACGAGATCATGACGCACCGCAAGCGAGCGCAGCGCCGTCGCGAGGTCCACGAGGAGTCCTCGCTGGAGAACGAGCCCGACGGCAGCGCCTCGCAGGAGGCCTTGCTGATGGAGAGGGAGACGAGGCTCGCCTTCGAGCAGCTCGTGGGGACGTTGACGGAAGAAGATCGAGAGGCCCTGGGGCTCCTGCCGCCAGGAGCCGCAAGCGGCCCTGTGAGCGCCGCGCTGCGCAAGCGCAAGCAGCGAGCGCTGGAGCGACTGCGCCATCTCTGGAGGAGCCTCCATGGTGACCCGTGAGCAGCTGAAACAGGGTGGTCAACGAGCCTACGAACGAGGAAGGCTCAGGAGCGCGGCCCGCGCCCTCTGGGTGCTGGTGCCCGTGGTGCTGGTGTGCGCGCTCGAGACGAGAGCCGGGGAGACCTGTGCCTGCCTGGGGTTTCTCCTGGTGGGCGCGACGGTGTACCTGCGGTGGCGAGATCGACGAGGCATCCACGCGGCCACCGCGGGCATCGAGGCGGGGTTGCTGCCGCTGGTGGTGGGCCTGCTGGTGCGGCGGCTGAACCCGTCTTGCGCCGAAGCCCCCTTGTGGTCGCTGTGCACGGGGATCTGCCTGGGGTTCGGCCTCCCGTCAGGGTTGCTGCTCGGGCTTCGAGCTGGGCGAGGCAACTGGGGGGCTGCGAGCACGGGGATGGCGCTCAGCATCGCGGTGCTGGTGGCGAGCCTGGGGTGCGTGGGGCTGGGGCTGTCGGCGGTGGCAGGGGCCAGCGTGGGCCTCGTGCTGGGGGGGCTGGTGGGCCACCGTCGGCTCCCGGCGGCCTGAGCGTCGCGAGCCCCTGTGGCCAACGTTCAGCCTGAGGTCCGTGTCCACCAGCCAGGTCGAGACAGCGCATCCTCCTCCCACCCCAACTCCCCCGCTTGCAGGCCCACCAAGGCGCTGCAAAACACACAACGTACTGGCCGCGAGAAGGTCACCTCGCTCCCCGCGCTTTCGGTGATCTCCAGCCCCTCGTCACCCTGCAGAGCGATGGTCACGAAGCCGCAGCGCGGGCAGCCCACGTGGTAGCCGACGAGGCCCCGGAAGCTCCGGTCCTGAGGCACGCGCCGCATCTCCCCGCGCCCCAGCTTGCACGGTCGCTTGTCCGTCACCACCGCCTTCATCGCGGCGCCTCGACCCCGCGCCCGCCGCGCTCGAACCAGCCCTCCCACTCGCCCGCGGGGACCACGATGCGCACGGGCTCGGGGCGCTCGAAGGCCTCGCGGGCCAGAGCCATCCGGCGCTTGGTCTCGTCGACCAGCGTCTCGGCGGGGGGCTTCGATGGTGGCTCGCCGCTGCCGGTCTGGATCCCGGCGAGCGTCAGGGTGATGGGGCGCTTGACCCAGTCCGCCGTGAGCTTGGGGAACTCGCGGTTGAAGATGTCGCTGGCCAGCTGGCGGCCCTCCTCCGGGGTGAGCACGCCCACGCGCACCAGCTTCTCGACCATGTCCGTCATGCGCTCGGGGTCGCGGGTCACCGGCGTCTGCGACCGGAAGCGCCAGAAGCGGATGCCCATGTCGCCCAGCAGGCGCTTGGTGAGCACGTAGTCGAACTCGTCGCGCTCAGGCTGGAAGACTTGGTCCTCGGCGAAGCGGAGTGCGGCGTCTGCGGTGTTCCCCTGGATCGCGACCTTGCCGTTGCGGCGCGTGAGGAAGAAGCCCGCGCCCGGACACGTGTAGCAGTACACTTCGCCGCGGTAGGCGACGCGGGAAACGTTCCGACGGGAGGTCAGCTGGGTGACTTGTCGTCGCGAAAAATGGACACGAAAAATTCTACCACTGGGCTCGAACGAGACACTCGACCTGAACCCTTGCCGTAGGCACATGACCTGAACCTGGTCCGCCAGCGTTCGAGAGCGCGTCGAATAGCAGCCGCAGTCCTTGTCACGCGACCACCAACCATCACCGTCCATGAGCGCGTGGAAGAGCACGACGAGCTGACGCGTCGGGATGCCGGTCACGTAGTCCCACGGCAGGCGCTTGGTCACGCTCTTGATTCCACAATGCTCGCTGAGCCAGGCCCGCAGGCATCGGTTCGAGATCTCGAAGGTTACCGTCCCACCGCGATGCAGGCGTCGTTTGAATCGCCAACCAATGCGTTGAAGGACGCGGTCGATTCGACCCTCAGAGAGCGGTTTCTTTTGAGTGACGGCGACGAGGTTGGTACTCGACGTGTACCGCCCGGTGTTCACGAGCGAACCTTCAGAGACCCAGTACCCGAGGAAACGCAACCAGTCGTCTGCCGCGATGGGTGCGTGATCGTGGCCGCACGCTCGTTTACAGCTCTTCGGCAGCGTGTGCGCGACGAGTTCGCGACCTCCGAAGTCTTGCCCCGGTGCACAGAGGAACTCGAAACGCACATGCTCGGCGACGTCGCGCGCGGTCACAGGCTTCCACCGCACGGATCCCGGACTCCGGGCGAGCATTTTGTGATCGGCGGTCACCAGCGTGTCGGCGTTCCTCCCCGCAAATCGGAGCAGTGTTTCGTCGACGTGTGCGACAAACTTGCCTGCTGGCTGTTCGAAACGGAGCTCGTCACGCGCTGGATCGTAGACCGCGATCTTCTCGTGCAGAGCGATGTTTCCATGCAGTTTCCACCCGTTCTCGGTCAGCGTCTCGGTGTCGGCCGAGTAGCAGGCGCGGTTGAAGTCGGTCGTGTCGCCCCGGAGCAATCGGGGCAAACGGAATGCGCTGCCCACCTTGTCGATGTTCCGACGGTCGTAGTCCTGGAAGAGGGCGTCCTGCTGCTGGGCGTCGGTCAGTGGACGTAGCTCGATGCGGGCGCGGGCGGCATCGGAGGTGTGGCTCCCGCCCTCGGCCTCCAGCACCAGGATCTTGTGGAAATTCGCCTTGCCCTTGAGGTTCTCCTCGATGAACCGCTCGATGCGCGGCACCGACGCTTCCGACAGGCGGCCTCCCGACACCAGCAGCGCCAGCGGCGGGACGCTCTTGTTCTCGAAGTAGAGGAAGTTGACCTCCTCCATCTGCCGCGAGCCCATCACG
>JALOQB010000154.1 GCA_025453595.1 Polyangiaceae bacterium | reverse complement strand
GGCCCGGGGGTCCCCTCGATGCCCGGCCCGGGGATCCCTCCGGTCCCGGTGGGTCCAGCGGTGGTGCCTCAGCCGCCTCCCCCCACCGGCGGCGGCGCCAGCGGGGGGCCCAACAAGGGTGTGATCTACGGCCTGATGGGCGCGGCGGGTCTCCTGGTGCTGGTCGCCGGCGGCATGCTGGTGTCCCGCATGGGCAAGAAGAACGACGACACCGGGCTTCATCTCGACCCCACCGCCACGCCCCCCGCGACGGTGTCGGCGTTGCCCCCGGCCACGGTCTCGGGCATCCCCTCCATCGTCGCCAGCGCCAGCGCCGCCCCGATCGACACCAGTCGCCCCACCCCGCCCAGCGGCGGTGCGGGCGCCGGTACCGCGGCGCCAACGGCCTCGGCCAGGCCCTCCGCGGCCTCCGGGCCTGAAGCCTGCAACGAGGCCAAGCGCCTCGCCAACAGCAACGTGCCCGCCGCCGTCGCCGCCTACAACCGCTGCGATGGCCCCCAGAAGGCCAGCACCAAGAGCACCGTCGCCGGCGCGGTCCCCGGGGCCGTCCAGTCCGCCGTGTTCCGCGGCGATTGCCGCGGGGCTCGCAACATCGCCGCCGCCGGTGGTCAGGTCGGCCGCAGCGTCGACGTCGACAAGCAGTACCCCCAGTGCAAGGGCAAGTGAGCCCCGCCTCCCCTTGACCGTCCCGTGGCGCGGGTGTTACTTGTTGCGTCCGGTACCCCATCCCTCGGGGTACCCCTCCCCCCATGAACACCCCCCCTCCCTTGCGAACTCATCGTGAGCCGAGGTGTCCCGTTCGTGGCAGGGCGACGGACGGGGGAGGGTGAAAGGGCCGCTGTATGGGCCAACGATGGACATGGTCTGAGATCTGTTCCGCCGGCACCTTCCGGAACCACTGGGTAGCTCTTGACACCTGCCGGTACACCCAGGGTGACACCTCGGTTCCGGCCGAGGGCGAGCTGGTGGATCACGACGAGAACCTGGCTGAACTTTGCCGGCGGCTCCGTGAGCGAAGCCGGAGCCACTGCGCCATCCTGTTCTGCGAAGAGCAGGCGCCTCCATCGGGGCGGCGCCCCGGGGTGGGCCTGTTCGGTCGCATGAGGCTGTAACGCTGCGAAGAAACGCGGGGGTTCATGTCCAGCCAGCGCGACACCGCGGTCGGAGCATTTGTCCTGTTCGGGTTGGTGGCGACCTCCGTGGTGGTCATCACCATCGGCAACGAGCGCCGGGTCTTTGACGCCAAGGTGCAGTTCGAGACGCGGTTCCCTGACGTGCAGGGGCTCAAGGAGGGGGCGCCGGTGCGGCTGAGCGGGGTCGATATCGGCAACGTGAAGCGCATCGAGCACAGCGATCGGGGGGATGACGATCAGCTGCGGGTGAAGATCGAGGTGGTGCGGAGCGAGGCCGTGCGCATCCGGGAAGACTCGATCATCCGGGTGGCCAACAAGGGGCTGCTGGGCGACAAGATGCTCGAGATTTCCCCCGGGAAGGTCGGGAGCAAGGCGCTGCCGCCGGGGGCCTTTGTCAAGTCCGAGCCGCCGGCGGATTATTCGAACATGCTCGCCGAGGCCAAGGAGATCCCGGGGCAGGCGAGGCAGGCGCTGGGCAACCTCGAGAAGGTGACCGCCTCCCTGGCGGAAGAGAAGACCCGCCAGGAGATGCAGCAGGCGATCCACTCGGTCACGATCATCCTGAACAACATCGCCCAGGGCCAGGGCTACGCCAGCAGGCTGCTCAACGACCCGGGCGAGGCCGAGAAGATCTCCCGCGCGGTGGGCGAGCTGAGCGCCACCACGCGCAAGCTGAACACGACCCTCGACAGCGTGAACGCCATCCTCGAGCGGGTGAAGACCGGGCCCGGGACGGCCCACGGGCTGATCTACGAGAACGACAGCACCAGGGCGGTGTCCCAGATCGGCGACGCGGCGGGGGAGGTGGCGGTCGCGCTGCGCCAGGTGCGGGAGGGCAACGGCCTGGCGAAGGGCCTCCTGTATGGAGGCCCCGGACAGGAGAAGCTCTCGGAGAACCTGACGGCAGCGAGCGCCGACCTGCGTGCGATCATGAAGGACGTGAGGGCAGGGAAGGGGACGGTGGGGGGGCTGCTGGTCGATCCGTCGATCTACGAGGACATGAAGTCGGTGCTGGGGAACGTGCAGCGGAACGACGTGCTGCGGGCGCTGGTGCGCTACTCGATCAAGCAGGACGAGAAGAAGGCGCCGGTGACCGTCGAGGGCGGCGCGCCGAAGCCGTGAGGCGGGACGAGGGGCTGGTGGCCCTGGCGGCGCTGGCGCTGGGGGCCTGCGTCGCCGCGATGCCCTTTCCGCCGGCCACCGACTGGCCGCAGCACCTGGCCCTGGCGGCGCTGCTCCGGAGGCTCTGGGACGGGGACCCGGTCGCCACCGCCCTCTTCGCCCCCAACCCGGCCACCCACAACGCCGGGGTGCACCTGCTGCTGGCGGCGGCGGCCCGCTGGGTCCCGGTGACCACCGCGGGGCGCCTGCTGCTGGGCTGCTACCCCCCCTTGCTGCTCCTCGCCGTGGCGCGCCTGCTGCGGCGCCTCGACCTGCCGGCCTGGCGCGCCCTGCTGCTGGTGCCCGCGGTGCTCGGCTTCAGCTTCGGCTGGGGTCTCATCAATTTCTGCCTGGGCTCGGCCCTGGCGTGGCTCCTGGTCGAGGGCGTGCTGGCCCAGATCGAGCGGCCCTCGCCCGGGCGCGCGCTGGCGATCGCCGCGGGCTCTCTGGCCCTGGGGGTCACCCACGTCATGGCCATGCTGCTCGCCTGCCTGGTGGCCGCCGTCGCCGGCGTCGAGCGGGCCCTCCGCGCCCCCCGGCGCGCCGCGGCCCTCGCCCGGGCCGCCCTCGCCGGGCTTCTTCTCTTGCCCGGATGTATATATGATCTCCATATCTATTTTCTCCATACAAGCAAGGATCCTGGCGCCTACACCAGCCCGGCGGGCTGGGCGGGGGAGCCGGGGGTCCTGTCGAAGCTGGGCATCTTCGGCGCGCTGCTGAGCGGGCTCTTCACGGGGAACGGCGACACGGTGATCGCCTGGCTGGTGGTGGCCTTGCTGGCGGGGCTGGCCTGGGCGGCCCGGGGGGCCGGGCGCTCGCCCTTGCTGGGGCCGTTGCCGCTGCTGCTGGCGCTGTACCTGGCGACGCCCTCGGTGTTCTTCAACACGCACCTGGTGTTCCAGCGGCTCCCGCAGTGGGCGCTGGTGGCGGCGGTGGCGGCGCTTCCGGCGCTGCGGGGGCGAGCGGAGGGGCTGGGGCGGCGGGGTGCGCTGGGGCTGGCGGGGGTGTACCTGGCGGCGCTGCCGGTGCAGCTGGGGCTCCACGCGAGGGAGGCCGGGGGTGCGCTGGAGGTGCTGGCGTCGACGCCGGTGGGGGTCTGCGTCACGGGGGTGATCGAGGAGCCGAGGACCGCCGGGGCGCGGGTGCATGCGCTGGTGCATGCGGCGGCGCTGGCGGTCCCGGCGGGGGCCTCCGAGGACGCGTTCTCCTTCGCCCGGTGGATGGGGCTGCCGGTGGTGTACCGCCCGGGCCTGGGCCCCCCGTACCCGGAGCGCTCCTGGGAGCACGACGGGCGGCGCTACAGCGCGCTGGATCCGCTGGCGCGGCGCTGTCCGGTGGCGCTGGTGCGCAGCGCGTGGCCCGAGGAGCCCGAGGGGGTGCTGCGGGCGCGCCTGTTCTCCGGCGTGCCCGCGCGGGTGCTGGCCCGAAGCGGCGCGTGGTGGCTGGTCGACACAAGGCCGTAGCCGCGAGCTAAGCTCGACCGATGTCCGTCTATCGCTCCGCGGAGATGCCGACCGCTGTTCCCAGGCCGATCCGGCAGCGGCCTGATGTCTCCCAGCTCGCCCGCTGGTTGCCCCGGATCATCATCCTGCCGCACACGGTGGTGGGCCTCGGCGCGATGCTGGTCGCCATGGTCACCCTGGCCGGTCCGGCCCTTGGTACCACCACGGAGGGGCGCGTGGTGTCGGAGCAGGTATCCCCGAGCAAGGGGGGGCATTCGTACCAGATCGAGTTCCGGTACCAGCACGAAGGGCAGGAGTTCAGCGGATTTCATTCGCAGCCGATCGGCGCTGCCACGGCGCCGCCGGCCGAGATCCGTCGTGCCCCTGGGGCCCCGGTGCGCGTGCATCACCTGGGGGTCGGTGCGGTGCGCGACGCGGTTCTCCTCGGGCCAGAGGGGCACGAGGTCTCCCACGGGGTCCCGACGCTGCTGTTCGCGCTCTTCTGGAACGGGGTCCTGAGCATCTTCCTTCACCGCCTCTGGTTCGTGCCCTGGCGCAACCGCGAGCTGCTGCGCCGGGGGGTCGCGGCCCCGGGGCGCGTGCTGCGGAAGTTCACCAGGGAGGGGAAGGGGGTCCGGTACTTCCTGGAGTATGAGTTCACGATGGCGGGCGGCACGCGCCGCGAGGAGACCATGGAGGTGAGCAGCCACGCGATCTGGGACGCGCTGGCGGAGGGGCAAGCGATCACCGTGTTCCACTCGAACCGGGGCCCCACCCCCAGCGTGGTCTACGAGGCCTCGGATCACGAGTGGGCCCCGGCCCCCTGAGCCCGGTCACGCCCGGACGCGGCGGCTGTCCGGGTCGTAGAGCGGGCGCAGCGACGCGACGGCGGGGTACCGCGTGCCGGCGATGTCCACCTCCCAGCGCCCCGCGTCCAGGTACGCCTGGGTCAGCGGCTCCCCCGCCTCGATCATCGCGAGCCCCACGGCGCCCCCGAGGGTGAAGCCGTAGGACGCCGCCCGGATGTAGCCGACGGGCTTCCCGTCCCGCAGCACCACCTCGGCGTGGAACAGCAGGGGCCGCGGGTCCTTCACCAGGATCTGGGTCAGGCGCCGGGTCGGGGGCCCCGCCTCCTTGCGGGCCAGCAGCGCCTCGCGGCCCAGGAACCCCCCGGGTTTCTTCCAGTCCACCGCGAAGCCCAGCCCCGCCTCCAGCACCGAGTCCGTGTTGTCGATGTCGTGGCCGTAGTCTCTGTATGCTTTTTCCATACGGAGGCTGGCGAGGGCCTTCAGCCCGGCGTGGCGGAGGCCGAGGGGCTCGCCCGCGGCCACGATGCGGTCGTGGGCGTGGACCGCCTGCTCGGCGGGGACGTAGAGCTCGTAGCCGAGCTCGCCGAGGTAGGTGATGCGGACGCAGAGGGCGCGGGCGAAGCCCAGGTCGATCTCGCGGGCGGTGCGGAAGGGGAAGGCCTCGTTGGAGAGGTCCGCGGAGGTGACGCGCTGGAGGACCTCGCGGGAGCGGGGGCCCTGGACGTTGATCTGGGCGTGGGCAGAGGTGACGTCGGTGACGAAGGCGTGGGCGTCGTCGGGGATGTGGCGGCGCAGCCAGGTCTCGACGTGGCGGTGAGCGGTGTCGGAGGCCACGACCCAGAAGCGCTCGTCGTCGAGCTTGGTGACGGTGAGGTCGGCCTCGATGGTGCCGCCCTCGTTGAGCCACTGGGTGTAGGTGATGAGGCCCGGGGGGCCGTCGACCTGGTTGGCGGAGAGGTGGTTGAGGATGCGCCCTGCGTCCCGGCCCTGAACGAGGAATTTCGCCATGAACGACATGTCCATGAGGATGACGCCCTCGCGGGTCGCGCGGTGCTCGGCCTCCCAGCGATCGAACCAGGCCTGGCGCTCCCAGGAGAGCGGCGGGGGCTCGGGGGTGACGCCCGGGCCGGCGTACCAGTCGGCGCCTTCCCAGCCGCTCACGTCCTTGAAATAGGCCCCCTGCGCCGCCAGCCGCTCGTGGAGCGGCGAGCGCTTGGCGCCCCGGGCGGTCTGCATCGACCGGTACGGGTAGTGGCACTGGTACACCATGCCCAGCGACTCGACGGTGCGGGTACGGCGGTACTCCGGGTTCGCCTGGAATGTATGGAGCCTATCTATATTCATGCCGGTGACATCGACGTCGGGGCGCCCGTGCATGATCCAGTGGGCGAGCACGCGGCCGACGCCGCCGCCGGTGAGGATGCCGATGGAGTTGAGGCCCGCGGCGACGAAGTAATTCTTCAGCTCCGGGGCCTCGCCGAGGATGGGGGCGAGGTCCGGGGTGAAGCTCTCGGGGCCGCAGAAGAACTTCTTGACCCCGACCTCGAGGGCCGCAGGCACGCGGCTCATGGCGCGCTCGACGTAGGGGCCCATGCGATCCCAGTCGGGGCGGATCTCGCCGAAGGAGAAGTCGTCGGGGACGGCGCCGACGTTCCAGGGGGCGCAGACGGGCTCGAAGAGGCCGATCATCAGGCCGCCGACCTCTTCCCGGTAGTACCCGTGGCAGGCCGGATCCTCGATCACCGGGTGGTCCGGCGCGATCCCCGGGAGCTTCTCGGTGATCAGGTAATAGTGCTCGGCCGCCTGCAGGGGGATGGTGACGCCGGCGAGGGCGCCGAGCTGGCGGGCCCACATGCCGGTGCAGTTGACGACAAACTCCGCGTCCACGTCGCCCCGCGAGGTGCGCACCCCGGTCACCACGCCGCGCCTCGTCTTCACCCCGGTGACCGCCACGTTCTCCAGGATCGTCGCCCCCTGCATGCGCGCGCCCCGGGCCAGGGCCATGGTCACGTCCACCGGGTTCGCCTTGCCGTCCCCCTTCACGTAGAACCCCGCCAGGACGTCGTCCACCCGGGCCAGCGGGAACAGGCGCTGCACCTCCGTGGGCGAGATCTCCTGCACGTCGATCCCGCAGTGCCGGTTGAACGCCGCCACCCGCCGGTACTCCTCCAGCCGGTCCCGGTCGGAGGCCAGCTCGATGAACCCCACCGGGTTGAAGCCCGTCGCCTGGCCCGTCTCGGCCTCCAGACGCGCGTACAGATCGCGCGTGTACTTGCGCATCTCGGTCGAGGTCTCGGAGGTGGACCCGAAGGTCACCATCAACCCCGCCGCATGCCAGGTGGTCCCGGAGGTGAGTCGATCTCGCTCCAGCAGCAGCACGTCCTTCCAGCCTGCGTGGGCCAGGTGGTACGCGACCGAGCACCCGATCACCCCGCCCCCGACCACCACCACGCGCGCCCGACCGGGCAACCTTGATTCCGCCATGAGGCGGCGGAAGATACCGAAAAACAGGCCGAATCACGGGAAAATCGGCGCGAGCACGGGGCGCGAAGCTTCGTGAAAGCTTGCGAGAAGGATCCAGGCTCTGGAGGGCGGTATCGTGGTGGCTGGGTCGGTTTTCTTTCTTGCCAGCCGCAGGCTGGTACCGCCATGAGGGCATCATGAACAGCTCGGTATCGCGACGGAATTTTCTCCAGCTCCTGGGCGCTTTCACCGCGATGGCCTGCAGCGATGACGCGGCCCCTCCGCAGGGCCAGGCAGGGGCCGCAGGGCAGGCGGGGGCCGCGGGGCAAGCAGGGGCCGCGGGGCAGGCCGGCGCCGGTCAAGGGGGGGCGCCGCCCAAGCCCGAGCTGGGGGGCCTCTGGGAGCTCATCGACGAGATGAAGCAGGGCGTCGCGGCGAGCCCCGATAATCTGCCGGCGCAGGCCGCCGCCCTCGTCGCCGCCCGGGACGCCCGGGGCCTCTTCGAGCTGGTGCGCGATCGCATCTCGACCTCACCGATCCTCAACAGCAACTTCAACGGGTACAACGGCCAGATCGAGCGGCTGCTCTGGGGGCCCCAGGCCACCCTGCGGAGCGGCGCCGGCTCCCCCCGCGACAAGGTCGAGCTGCTCAGGGATCTGCTCGCGCAGGCAGGCTTCGAGGCCTCCGTTGTCTCCACCTCGTACCAGCCCACCGAGGGCGAGGTCGCCGCGCATTTTGCCCGCAAGGAGCTCCCGGCCTTCGAGATGAAGGCGGACCCGGAGCGCCTCAATGCCTGGGCCGATCACGTGGGCGTCCCCCGGGGCCAGCTCCCCACCGAGGGTGTCCCCGCGATCGATCCCACCGGCGCCGAGGCCACCGCCCTCGCCGACAGCCTCCTCGCCCAGATCCAGATCCCCGAGGACGCGGCCAACCCCTCGCTTGTATGGTACTCCCCTACGCCTGCGGTGCAGGTGACGGTGGACGGCCAGCCGGTGGTGCTGCAGCCGCTGCGCCCCGGGGCGTCCTTCGGGGAGGCGCTGGGCGAGGTGGAGGGGCCCGCGCCGGAGGCCACGTCGGAGCAGGTCAAGGTCTTCTTCGAGGGCTACTGGAGCGACACCCAGTCCTGGGAGCCGATGGTGCAGGGGCAGTGGCAGGAGCACCAGCTGGCGGGGCGCCAGCTGCTGTTCTCGGCGATGCCCACGGTGCCCACGGAGACCTTCCTGCAGAGCTCGCTGGACGACCTGGACACCTTTGTGCCGCTGCTGGGGGTGCAGGCGCCGGACCGGCCATCGGACCCCTTCTCGAAGGACCTGACCTTCGCCGGCGATGCGTTCTCGCTGGGGGGCGAGGCGATCACCGTGGACGAGGGGGGGACGGTGCGGGTGGACGGGGTGCCGATCCTGCTGCCGGGGCAGGTCGGTCCGGCGGAGCAGGTGGCCGCGGTGGAGGTGCTGGCCTCGGGGCTCCAGTTCCCGAAGGTGAGGCTGCGGGTGCGGGCCCTGGACGCGCAGGGCAAGCCGGTGCTGGGCCTGGGCCCCGCGGCCTTCGCGGTGCAGGAGCAGGGGCGACGGAGGCCGACGCTGGTGCGCGCCAACCAGGCGTCGCGGCGGGTGCTGGTGCTGATCGACGCCTCGCTGAGCATGCCTGACGAGTTCCGGGACGCGGCGGCGGAGGCCATGCTCACCGGGATCCGCGAGGACCTCCTCGCCCTCGACCCGGACATGGAGATCGTCACCTCGTTCACCGGCTCGGACCTGTGGACCAGCCTCTCGTCCGAGGGCAAGATCAACCCTGGCGCCATCGTCTTCATCACCGACGGCGACACGACGGACGCCAAGACCCCCGCCATCGAGGCCGCGCTCAAGGTCAGCCCCAAGGCTTACCTGATCAACGTGGTCGAGGAGCTCAACCCCGAGCTGACCGAGATGGCGCAGCTCACGGGGGGGGCGGTGGCGTCGGTGAAGACGCCGGCAGAGGCGAGGGCCAAGGCGGTCGAGTTCCTCAAGGACACGCCGGCGCCGGACTACGTGCTGACCTACGAGGCGCCGCTCCAGGGGGAGACGACGCGGCAGGTGGCGGTGACGGTGAACCAGAAGGTGGGTCAGGGGTCGTACACCGTGCCGGCGCTGGAGGAGCGGGTGCCCTCGCGGCGCCTGATCGGGCTCCGGATGTTCGTCGAGATGGGAGGGCAGGGGGTCTACCGGCAGCTCTTCGGCTACGAGGGCGGCGCCATCGAGGCCGCCGACGTGGAGAAGTGGAACGATCAGATGCGGGCGAACCTGCGGAGCACCATCGCGCTGAGCTTCGAGGGGGAGCGGCCGCTGGAGGCGGTGCTGGCGGGGCAGACGCTGGACATGCTCACCTCGCTCCGTCCCTCCCTCGACGCGGCCCTCGCCGGGGATCGCAAGAAGGCCCTCGACGGGCTGAACAAGGGCATGCAGTGGGCCTCCGGGATGGGCACGATGCGGGCCCGGCTGCCCGCCTCGCTGGCCTCCCAGGTGGCCGTGGCCGGGCTTCGCGCGACGCTGCACCAGGAGCGCTTCGAGCGTGTCGGGCCGGAGGAGCTGAGGGTGCAGAGCACGGTCGATATCTTCTCGATCTTCCGGCACCAGGGGGTCGGCGGTGCCTCCGCCGCCGAGGCCTTCCGGGCCACCGCGCGGGCCACCGCCCACACCGCCCTCCTTGAAGCCAGCCTCTTCCCGGAGAGCACCCTCGCCCTGCTCAAGGGCAAGAAGCTCACGATGATCGCCCCCTTCGAGCCCTACACGCTGCCCGCCAGCATGGAGGAGGCGACCCGCGTCCGCCTCGAGCGCCTGCTGAGCAGCAACACCTTCCACTTCCGCTTCTACGCCGAGGACGGCTCCACGGGGGCCCTCTGGATCCTCCACGGCTCGACCGGCGAGCTGCTGGGCTTGCTGGAGGACGGCTCCGGCGGCACCAAGGATATCCAGCAGTCTCTCCTGCTGGCCAAGACCGTGGCCGCCATCCTCGGTGGGATCGCCAAGAAGATGCAGATGACCGGGCTGGCCCTGGTGGCGGTCTACGGGGCCTTCCTGGCCTCGCTCTACGGCGCCGTCGCCATCGTCATCGACAACATGGATGCAGGTACCCTGGACAACGAGATCAAGAAGGCCGTCATCAGCGCCGTCCTGGGCACATTGGGTGTACTCTTGCAGGGCCCGTTTGGCATCTTCTGGTCCGTCTACAGCCTCCTGGTCAACACCCTCGTGTCCGCCATCGAGCAGCAGTGAACCTCAGTCGTCGGCCCCCAGGAACCGGATGCTCTCCGGGGGCATGCACAGCACGTAGCCGTGGCCTCGCCTCGACAGGATCAGCCGGCGTAGCAGGGCGTCGGTGTCGCTGTCGTCCAGATCTTCCATACGGCCGCTCCCGCTGGAGGCGCGGATGAGTTCGCGGAGCTCGGCGGGCTCGACGACGCCGGCGTCGATGAGGTCGCGGAGGCCGCGGCGGACGAGGGTGGAGAGCTGGGCCAGGTTGCCGCCGGGGCCCACGGCGTCCTGGAGGTCCCAGTGGTGGACCACGGTGGAGCTCTGACGGGCGAGGCGCGCGAAGAGGCGGCAGGCGGTGGGGGGCAGGTCGACGAAGCGGCCGCGGCAGCGGATGGCGAAGGCGTCGCCGTCCTGGATGACCTCGAAGAGGGCCTCGTGGGGGGGCGCATCCCCGGGGGAGGGGTCGAGGCGCTGGGCGTAAGGTTCGGTGGCGGCGAGGGGCTCGATCTCGAAGAGCACGGCGCCGAGCTGGAGCCGGGTGGGCGCAGGGCCGCGCTGGGTCTGCCCCGGAGCCAGCGGGGCTCCGTCGAGGAAGACCGCGCTGCTGCGGCTCAGGTTGGTCAGCTCGATGGTGTCGTCGTCGAGGGGGCACCAGCGGAGGTGGTGGCGGGAGACCGACGCATGATCGACGCGGATCGACGCGTCGGGGCTGCGCCCGAGGAGGGCCTCGTCGGTCAGCACGAAGGTCGTTCCGGTGGGGAGGGTCGTGTCCGCGACGTGGAGGACCCGAAGCAGCCATTGCATCGGTAACCACCGCTCTAGCCGCTCTGGTCCCCCCCGGCAACGGGGACGCTGGTCTTGACCAGGGTCCTCGTTGCGGCCACGGTGCCAGGGACACCGGCATGAGCTTGTTCCCGATCCGCGAGCAGATCGGCCCCTTCGGCCTTCGCTCCATCCTCGGCCGCGGGGGTGGCGGTGAGGTGTGGCTCGGGGTCCACCTGCCCTCCGGCACCGAGGTGGTCCTCAAGCGACCGTTGCAGGGCGAACGGATCGCCTCCGAGCGCCTCGAACGCGAGATCGTCGCCTCGTCCAGGCTCCAGCACCCCTGCGTCGTCCGGGTGCTCGACGCGCGCCGCGCTCGCGGCACCGAGGCCCCGTACCTCGTCCTCGCCTGGGCGCAGCGGGGCTCGCTGGCCCAGCACCGCCTCGGCGAGGCCCCCGAGGGCCTGCTCCAGGCCCTCCTCGACGCCCTCGCGGGCCTCTCTCACCTCCACGCTCGGGGCCTGCTGCACCTCGACCTCAAGCCCGCCAACCTCTTCGTCGCCGATACCTCTCGCGGCGTGCGCGTCCAGATCGGTGACCTCGGATCGGCCATCCCTCGCTGGGGCCTGGGCGCCCCCGAGGTCCGCTCCCTCGCCGGCACCACCGGCTTCATGGCTCCAGAGCTTCGCTCCGGGGACCTCTCCAGCCTCGGCCCCTGGACCGACCTCTGGTCCCTCGGCGCCACCGCCC
Source organism: Polyangiaceae bacterium (assembly GCA_025453595.1). GTDB lineage: Bacteria > Myxococcota_A > Polyangia > Polyangiales > Polyangiaceae > JANWXX01. The sequence continues at coordinate 9,199 of JALOQB010000154.1, read as the reverse complement.
GCGCGCTCCTCCCCGACGCCCCGCCGCCCTGGCTCGCCTCCTGGATCGACCGCTGCACCGCCCTCGCCCCCGCCGATCGCTTCCCCTCCGCGGGCCAGGCTGCCCTCGCCCTTCGCTCCTCTCCCCTGACCCCCTCCCGCCTCGACCTCGCCCGCTTCACCGAGCGCCCTCGCGGGGTCTTCTCCTTCCTCGGCTCCACCAGCACCCTCCTCACCGGCCAGGGCACCGCCCCCTTCGATCTCCCGATCGCCCCGCCCCCTGCCGCCCCCTCCGCTCCCGAACCCCCGCCTCCGCCCCTCGACCTCGCTCCCCCTCCGCTCGATATCGACGCCTCCGAAGAGCTCGAATTGCCCCCCGGTCTCGGTGCCGGTGCAGTGGGTGTGAGAAGACCTCCTCTCGTCGGCCGCTCCGCCATCCAGGAGCGGCTCGCGGCCGCCTGGACCCAGGCGCGAGCCGGTCAGGGGGGCTTCTGGATCCTGGAAGGGGCAAGTGGGTCTGGTTTGACCCGTATGGGCGAATGGTGCGCCGAGCTGGTGTTGCAGGACGGTGGGGTGAGCTTCGAGGTGCGGCTCGGGGAGGGAGGGAGCGGGCTGGGCGGGGCGCTGCGGCGGTGGGCGCTGGGGGCCGGGTGGGGCGGGGCGCAGCGCGGGGCCGAGCATGTGCAGCGGCGCCTGGCCGCGGAAGGGCTGAGCGATCTGGCGGACGAGCTGGGACCGGGGCTCCTGGCGTTGCTCGAAGGCAAGACGTTGCCCGGGGCGAGGCTCGCGTCGCTGCTGGAGCGGCTGCTCCAGGGGCTGAGGCGCCGGCGTCCGGTGCTGCTGCTGGTGGACGCGCTGGAGGAGGCGCGGGGGCCCATGGCGTGGCTGGAAGGCGTGGTGGCGCAGCTGGCCTCGAAGCGCGGGGTCGAGGCGGGGGCCATGGTGCTGGCGACGCAGGCCCGACCGGGGCGAGGCCCGGGGGCCGAGGCGCTGCGGCTCGAGCCGGGGCTGCAGGGGCAGGTGATCCCGGTGCCGCCGCTCGATCGCTTTGCCTGCGAGCGCCTTGCCTCCCGGCTCCTCGGTTTCACCGACGCCAGCTCCCAGCAGGTCGCGGCCCGGAGCGGCGGGCTCCCGGGGGTGCTGGTGGAGCACGTGGCGGCCTGGGTCCGGGAGGGCGTGCTGGTGGCGGGTGAACACGGGCTCGCCCTGGCGCCGGGGGCCACCCCGCCGGTGCCCTCCTCGATCGCCAACCGGCTGCGTCGCCGGATCGAAGGCGCCCTCGGGGCCACCAGCCCCGAGCTTCGCCTGGCCCTCGCCGCCTGCGCCTTGCTCGACGGCGCTCCCGCTGCTCCCGTGCTCCGCGCCCTCCAGCTTCCCGAGACCCTCCCCTTTGCCACCCTCCAGCGCGCCGGCCTCGTGGTGGGCCTCCCCGAGCGCTGGCGCTGGGCAGCCCCTGGCGTCGGCGACGCCCTGCTCGAAGGGGAGCCCCGCGCCGCCCAGCTCCGCGCCGCCTGCGCCCGGGCCCTCGACCCCGGTGGGCCCCTCCCGGGCGCCCTCGCCGCCAGGCTCGCCCAGCTCTGGAGCCAGGCCGGAAACCCTCCGCTGGCCCTCGACGTGGCCAGCAGGGTGATCCAGGTCGATCTGAACCCGGATGCGGCCCGCTCCCTGCTGGAGACCCTGGGTCCTATGGAGTTTCCGGATAGCGAGCGGGAGACGCTGCGGACCGGGCTCTGCGCCCGGCTGCATTTCGAGCGAGGGGATCACGAGGCGGCGAGGCGGGCGGCGATGAGCTGCCTGGAGCGAGGGGGCGGGGAGGGGCGCCGGTGGGGGCAGGCGCGCATGCATGCGCTCCATACGATGGCGCTGATCGGGAGCACGGAGGGGCAGGCGCTGGGGGCGCTGCTGCCGCTGGCGAGGGAGGCGGCGAGGTGGGCCGAGGCGCTGGGGCCGGACGAGCGGGCGGCGGGCTGGCTGCTGGAGGGGCGTCTGCTGGTGATGGGGGGGCGAGCGCAGGAGCTGGTGACGGGCCTGCGGGGTCGGCTGGAGGAGCCCGGGGCGGTGAGCGAGCCGACCCGGTGGCGCTGCTGGATGCTGCTTGCGGACGCGTGCACGCGGGTCGGGCAGCCGGGGCTCGCGGTGCCGCTGTGCCGTCGCGCCACGGAGGCCATGGAGCAGGCGGGAGGGCACTGGCTCCTGGGGAACGCCTACAACACGCTGGCCGACGCGTTCATGCAGCAGCAGCGGTACGAGGAGGCGCTGCCGGTGCTCCACGGCGCGCTGGACGAGCTCTACCCCCGCAGCCCGGTGGCCGGTTACGTCCGGGCCAACCTCGCATTTTGCCAGCTGATGCTGGGCCAGCGCGAGCGCGCAGCCTTCTGGATCGAGGAGGCGCAGGCGCGGCTCCCGGTCAGCTCCCGCCACCGGCTCTGGTGCCTGCTGCAGAGCCTGCGCCTCCCCCTGCTCGCGGCCCCCGGGGGGGAGCCGGAGGCGCTGGACGCCTGCTGCGCCGAGCTGGAGGCCTGGCTCGACGGTCAGCGCACGGTCCACAACGAGCCGGCGCTGGCCGCGACGATGGCCGCGGAGGCCCTCGCCCCCCGGGATCCAGGCCGCAGCGCCAGGCTCTTCTCCCTCGCCCGTCGCTTCGCCGCGCACCTGGAGGACGAGGACGTGCTCGCCGCCCTGCGCCGACGCTGGCCCCCGGGGTGAGGGGTCGCCGCCGACCGTCGATTGGCGTTAGCCTGCGCTTCCGATGAGAACCTCGCTGCTTGGCTGCGTCTTCGCGCTCGTCGCCTGCGCTCCTGCCCCGGAGCCCGCGACCCCGGCCCCGCCGCTCCCCACGCCTTCCGCCTCTGCCCCCGCCTCCGTGGCCTCCGCGCCCGCGCCGGTGCCTTCCCTCAAGGCAGCCCCCCGGGTCCCCGTCGAGCAGGAGGACATCCGCTGGGGCGACGACCAGGCCCCGGTCACCGCGGTCTTCTTTGGCCGCATCTCCGACCGCCCCTCCGCCATCGTCCTCGGCCGCCTCCAGAAGCTCCAGGATTCCCTCGGCCCCTCCAGGCTCCGGATCGTATGGAAGTTCAACAAAAGCCCGGTCGCGGTGCCCTTCGAGGACAAGCTCTCCCAGGGGGCCCTCGGGCTCCAGGCGATCGCCGGCGGAGCCGCCGCGCGCTCGTTCCTGGAGGCCATGATGCAGAAGCACGAGGAGATCCGCTCCTTCGAGGCGCTCCTCGCGGCGGCCCAGGCCGCCGGGTTGAAGGACAGCGCCGCCTTCGAGAAGCGCCTCACCGCCGGTGAATTCCTCCCCCTCCTGGACGCCCACCACGAGCTGGAACTCCGCCTCGGCAGCGACCGCACCCCCACCCTGTTCATCAACGGCTACCGGTTCGCCGGCCTGGCCCCTACCACGGCCCTTCGCGGGGTGATCGAGGATGAACTGGCCAGGGTCGAGGAGCTCCAGAAGGCCGGGAAGAGCAGGGAAGAAACCTACACCCTGAGGACCCAGCACAACACGAGCAACGAGCAGGTCTTCTCCGTCGATCTCCCCTCGCTCCGGCCGGGGGCCTACCGGAAGGTCGATCTGGGGAAGTCCCCGGCGCTGGGGGTGGCCTCGGCTCCGGTGACGGTGGTGATGTTCGGTGGCGTCCAGGATCCGTTCTCCCAGAAGGCCTGGCTCACGATGAAGGCCCTGCAAAAACGCTACGGCAACGACCTGCGGCTGGTCTGGAAAGATGCCCTCATGCCGTTCCATCGTGCGTCGCTCCCCCTGGCCAGCCTGGCGCGGGAGGTGCGAGCCTCCCGGGGGGAGGTGGCCTTCTGGGGCGTGCTGGGCAAGATGCTCGAGGCACCCTTCTGGGCCAGGCACCGGACCAACCTGCTCAACGCCGAGAAGATGGATGCCCAGCTCGTGACCATCTACCGGGAGCTCGGCGTCAAGGGCCCCTGGCAGGAGGTGGTCAACAAGCACAAGAACAGCATCGAGCAGGACGCGCAGGCCTGGCGGGGCGCCGGCGCGGTCGGGACCCCGGCCTTCTTCATCAACGGGCGATACCTCTCGGGCGCCCAGCCCGAGCAGACCTTCGTCGAGGCCATCGACGCGGAGATGGCGCGGGCCCGGGCCAAGATCCAGACCGGCGTCCGCCCCGAGGATGTCTACCGGGCGCTGCAGGACGATCCGAACTTCGTCGAAGATCTGTGATGCTCCCCGCGAGCGAGGGCGATGCTGGTACCCTCGCCGCCATGAAGCGAGCGCTCTTTTCCTTCGGTCTGGTGCTGGTCTCGGGCAACGCCGCGGCGGCGACCCTGAGCGTGGGCCCCGGCAAGAACTTCGCGAACCCCTGCGAGGCGATCGGTGCGGCGGCGTCGGGGGACACGATCGAGGTGGACCCGGGGACGTACACGGTGGCGTGCAAGGTGGGGGCGGAGAACCTCGAGTTCACGGGTGCGGCGGTGCCGGACCAGAACGGCGCAGGCATCCGGTTTCAGGCCCGGGATCTGGTGGTGCGTGACTGCTACTTTCACGACAACGAGAACGGCATCCTCACGGCCCCTCAGCGCAACATCCTCATCGAGCACAGCGAGTTCGACAGCAACGGCGCCGGCGACGGGTACTCGCACAACATGTACATCGGCAACGCCGAGTCCTTCACCCTCCGCGCCAGCTGGTCTCGCCGCGCCAAGGTGGGTCACCTGGTCAAGTCCAGGGCTCGCAACAACTTCATCCTCTTCAACCGGCTCACCGGGGAGGGGGGCTCCCAGAGCTACGAGCTCGACCTCTCTAACGGCGGCAAGAGCTACATCGTCGGCAACCTGATCCAGCAGGATTCCTCCACCCAGAACGGCGGCATGATCGCCTTCGCCCTCGAAGGCAGCAATGGCCCCGACTCCCAGGTGTTCTTGCTCCACAACACCATCGTCAACCAGCGCTCTCAGGGCACGTTCCTCAACGTGAAATCGGACGTTTCCCTGCCCTCCATCCTGGGCAACAACCTGTTCCTGGGCAACGGCGCCCTCCCCGCCAACGCCACCTCCCTCGGCAACACCTCGCTCCCTCTCCAGAGCCTCGCCTCCGAGCTCGTCGACCCCGCTGTTTACGATTTTCACCTCAAGCCCGGCGCCAGCTCCGTCGACAAGGGCGCCGATCTCTCCTCTTACCTCGCCGATCTCTCCCTCCAGGAGTACGTTCACCCCCTCGATCTGCTGCCGCGGGTCACCCAGGGCAGCGCCCCCGACTCGGGCGCTTACGAGCTCGGTAACACCGGCTCCGGCGGCTCCGGCGGCTCCGGTGGCTCTGGCGGCTCCGGCGGTTCCGGCGGTTCCGGCGGTTCCGGTGGTTCCGGACAGGCGGGAGAAGCGGGGGCTGCAGGCGCCTCCGGTGAGGCAGGATCCGGTGGTGCCCCGGCGGGCGCCGGTGGCTCCGGTGGGGCGGGCGTGGCCGGCTCCAGCGGGGAAGCTGGCTCCAGCGGTGCAGGGGCGGCCGGTGTGGCCGGGGCCGCGGGCGAGGCCGGGAGCGCGGGCACAGCGGGTTCCAGCGCTGGCGGGTCCGGTGGCGCCGGTGGGTCCGGTGGCGCTGGTGGGTCCGGAACTTCCGGACAGGCGGGGGCCAGCGGTTCGGGCACCTCCGGTGGGTCCGGTGGGTCCGGTGGGTCCGGTGGGTCCGGTGGCGCCGGTGGATCCGGTGGATCCGGTGGATCCGGTGGTGCAAGTGGGGCTGGTCAGGCTGGCACGTCCGGGGGGACCGCGGGGGCGGGGACATCCGGAAGTTCCGGACAGAGCGAGGCCGGGGACGATGGGGGCTGCGGGTGCCGTGCTGCGGGGGGCGTCGGGCAAGGGAGCGGGTGGGCGCTGCTGGGGGTCGCGCTGGGGGCGCTGCGCCGCCGCAAGAGGCAGACGATGGGGTGAGGAGGCGGCTGCTGGCCCGCAGCCACCCGGGACACCCGCGCTCAGAAGCGCACGAGAGCGTTCTGGATACGCCCCGGGTCGATGGTGCCGGAGGGGGGAGCCTTCTCGGTGGTGAGCGCGTAGGTGAGGGCGACACCGCCCACGAGGACGACGCCGACGCCGGTCCAGAACCACCAGCGCGAGGTGAGGGGGGGCGTGGGTTCGAGGGAGAGGGTCAGCTCGCGGCGGGTGCGAGGGTCCAGGGAGATCTCGGTGTCGAGGGGGCGGTAGCTCTTCTGGCGGAGCTGGATGCGGTGGGAACCCGGCTCGAGGTGCGCCTCGATGGGGCTGGCGCCGAAGGGCTTGCCGTCGATGGTGACGGCGACCCCCTCGGGGTTGGTGCGGAGGGCCAGGGTGGCCGCCGGATCCCGGGAGAGGAGCTGGACGCGAAGCTCGCGGCTCCGGGCTCCTTCGAGGGTCAGCTCCTCGCGGTGCGGGAGGAAGCCGTCCAGGTCCACCTCGAGCACGGCCGCACCGGAGCGTACGCGGAGCGGAGCTGCGACGGGGGCCTTGCCGACGTCGACGCCCCGGAGGCGGACCCGCGCCCCGGAGGGCTCGACGACGAGGGTGAGGGTCGCCACGCGCTGCTGGGTCTCCTTGATCATCTCGTCGAGCTGGGGGACACGCTCCCGCAAGGTATCCGGAGCTTCTGTACGGAACCGCTCGAGGAAGCGTAGCGCCTCGGGGTACTGCTCCAGGCCCTGGTAGGCGCGGGCCATGTTGTAGAGCAGGCCGGGCTCCTGGGTGATCTTGTAAGCCTCCTCGTAGCTGGTGAGGGCGTCGCGGTAGCGGAGCGAGAGCATGGCCTCCTCCCCCTGCTGCTTGAGCTTGCGGACCGGGTCATTCTTGTCGCTCGCCGCTGCGTCAGGCTTCTTCCCCTTCGGGGACTGGGCCCGGACGCTGGCGGGGGCGGCGAGGTGGAGCGCAACAGGGAGGAGCAACCAGGAGGCAGATCGTGCGCGCATGCGGGCTCAGGGGAGGAAGAGAGGGGGCGGTTGCCTGGGGGAAGGATCCGGGGAAGGGGCAGGGCGAGGGCGCCCCGGCCGTACGGCGCTGGAGGCGACAGGAGAGGCAGGGGCCACCGGGCGAGCGCTGGCGCCGGGGGTGGCGCTGGCGCTGGCGCTCGGGGCCGGCGTCGCAGAGACGACCAGGGGGGCAGGGGAGGGGGCCGGAGGTTCCGCAGAGGCAGGGGGGGGGGCAAGGGCGGCGGAAGCGCTCGGGAGAGCTTGACCGTCGCCGCGCGTTACCCGCGTCCTCGACAGGGCAAAGCCGCCGAGAAAGACCCCGACGGTGAGGGCACCCAGGAGCAAGGGGAGGTGTCGGCTGGGCGCGGGGGGCACCGCCGCAGGCTCCGGTGCCGCCTCGGGAGGGGCTGCAGGCGCCGAAGCCGGGGCGTTGAGCCGGGCAAGCGCCTGGCGAATTTGCTCCTGGAGCCGCTCTCGATCGAGCGAGAACGACTCCTTCATCCAGGCCGCCACCTCGGCGCTGGAGACCCGGAACCCTTCCTGGAGACAGAGGTCGTCGAGCGCGAGGCGGAAGGCCTCGGCGGAAGGGAAGCGATCCGCAGCGTCGGGGGCGATGGCCCGCTGGACGATGGCCGTCAGCCCCGGGGGCAAGCCTTCGGGGGGGATGAACGAGGGGATCCGGTTGTGGAACAGCTCGAGGAGCAGGCTGATCTCGTCGATGTTCAGGGGCCAGAAGCGCTGGCGTGTCAGCAGCTCGACCAGCACGATGCCCATCGCAAAGACGTCGGCGCGGTGGTCCACCTCCTCGTTGCGCGCCTGCTCCGGGGCCATGTAGCGGGCCTTGCCCTTGGGGCCGCTGATGCCTGCCTGGGTCTGCTGCATGCGACCCGCGGCCTTGGCGATGCCGAAGTCGACGACCTTGGCGACGCCATCGTAGGTGACGAAGAGGTTGTGGGGGCTGATGTCGCGGTGCACCACCTGCAGCGGCGTCCCGTCGTAGTCGCAGAGCGTGTGCGCATGCTGGAGCCCCTGGAGCCACTGGCTCACCAGGTGCACCTTCATCGCCAGGGGCATGGATGAGTGCCGGCTCCGCTCGCTCAGCATCATCTTGTTGAGCGGCTGGCCGGCGAGAAACTCCATGGTCAGGAAGGGGACGTGCTCCTCGCTGTCGACCTCGAAGGTCTGCACCACGTTCGGGTGGTTGAGGCGCAGCGCCAGCCTCGCCTCATCCATGAACATGGTCACAAACTCCGGGTCCGCCGCATGCTCTTCCAGGATTCGTTTGACCACCAACAGCTTGCTGGTCGCCTCCCGATCGCCCGCCACCACCAGCGCGACCTCGGCCATGCCGCCTCGCCCCAGCAGGCCGACGACCCGGTATTTGCCGATGCGCGTGCGGCTGGTCTCGGTCAGGCGTGTCAGCGCCAGGGTGGCCGGGGTTGCGTTCTCCGTGGCCATCAATTCTCGACCAGGCTGCTGTGCTCGTAGGCCCCCACGTCCGCCTGGGCCCCCTGCTGTACGCGAGGTTCGGACCGGCACGGGTGGACGTACTGGGTGGGCTTGAAATCCTGGAGCGGCGGGTACAGCCCGGTCACATCTTCCCCCTTGTCGATCGCCTGCACCGCGGCCCCCTGGAGCCGGTAGTTGTAGGTCAAAGGGTCGATGAGCACGTTGTCGCTGTCCTCGATGGGGAGCAGCACGTTCCCCGACTGGATCCAGTCCCCTGCCAGGGGCTTGATGCCAAAGAACAGGTTGTTGCTCAGCGTGGGCTTGGTCGAGACACCGGCGTTGATGAGGAGAAAATTGTCGGTCGGGTTCAGGTTGACCACGGTGTTGTGGACGAACACCAGCCTGGAGAGGTCCCCGTGCTCGTTCCCCTGGGGGGCGAAGCGGATCATGTTGTTGTTCCCGGAGACCACCTGCTCCAGCAGGTTGCCGAACATGTAGGCCTCGCCGCCCACCGAGAACTGGACGAGATCCCCCGACACGTCGATCTCTTCCGTGAAGCGGTTGGCGATCAGGTAATTCCGGCGCGCGTAGGTCCGCAGTAGATCGCCCTTGCGGCTGGCGTGGGACCAGTTGTGCCGGAAGATCAGCTGCTCGGCCCGATCGACCCCCACGTTCGGGGAGAGCCCGTCGTTGGTCCCGTTGTCGAAGAACTCGCTGTGCTCGATGAGGATGTTGCGCTGCGGGGAGGTCAGGATACTCCGCTGGTTGCCGTGGAAGTAGCAGTCACGCACCACCAGATCCCGGGCCTGAAACCGGATGCCTGCGCCGTTCTGGTCCGGCACCGCCGCACCCGTGAACTCGAGGTTCTCCGCC
>JALOQB010000452.1 GCA_025453595.1 Polyangiaceae bacterium | reverse complement strand
AGTCAGCCTTGTGACGGATGCTGGGGATGGTGTCGATGGCGACGAAGGCCCGGGCGCGCTCGTCCGGGTCCGGGACGTAGGTGTCCAGGAGCGTCAGGTGCAGCCCCGGGTCCAGCAGCCGGGCCCCGGCCTTGCGCACCCCGTGCGAGATCGCGCCGCTCACTGGCAGGCCTCGCAGCTCTCCGGGTTCTCCAGCGAGCAGGCCACCGCCTTCGCCTCCCCCTCGGCCGCCCGGGGCGCGCCGGGGGCCGCCACCGTCGCCTTCGCGATCCGCGTCGCCGGCCTCGATCGCAGGTAATACGTCGTCTTCAGGCCGCGCTTCCATGCATGCATGTACATCGATGAAAGTTGCCCGATGTTCGGGCTCTCCAGGAAGAGGTTGAGGGACTGGCTCTGGTCGATGAAGGGGCCACGGTCGGCGGCCATGTCGATGAGGGAGCGCATGGGGATTTCCCAGACGGTGCGGAAGCGGCGGCGGGTCTCCTCGGGGAGCTCGTGGAGGCCCTGCACCGAGCCCTCGGCGAGCTTGATGCGTGCTCGGGTCTCCTCGGTCCAGAGGCCCAGGCGCTTGAGCTCATCGACGAGGTAGCGGTTGATCTGGACGAAATCTCCGGAGAGCGTCTCGCGCTTGAAGAGGTTGCTGACCTGGGGTTCGATGCACTCGTAGCAGCCAGCGATGGAGGCGATGGTGGCGGTGGGGGCGATGGCGATCAGCAGCGAGTTGCGCAGGCCGGTGGTCTGGATGCGCTGGCGCAAGGGGCCCCAGGGGAGCTCCTCGCCGGGGGAGACGCCCCAGAGGTCAACCTGGAGCTGACCCCGGGCCGCGCGGGTCTCCTGGAAGGAGGGGTGGGGGCCGCGCTCGGCGGCGAGCTCGCAGGAGGCGGAGAGGGCGTGGAAGTAGATGTGCTCGGCGATGCGCCGGGAGAGGGCGCGGGCCTCCGGGTCGTCGAAGGCGAGGCGCAGGCGGAAGAACACGTCCTGGAGGCCCATGACGCCGAGGCCCACGGGGCGCCACCGCAGGTTGGCCTCGGAGGCGGAGCCGATGGGGTACAGGGTGAGGTCGATGACCCGGTCGAGGGCGCGGATCGCGGTGTGGACGGTGCGGCCCAGGGCCTCGAAGTCGAAGGTGCCGTCGTCCCGTAGGTGCTTCCCGAGCTGGATCGAGCCCAGGTTGCAGACCGCGGTCTCGGCCTCGGAGGTGACCTCCAGGATCTCGGTGCACAGGTTGGACAGGTGCACCACGCGCCCCGGCAGCGCCGTCTGGTTGCACCGCAGGTTGGAAGGGTCCTTGAAGGTCATCCAGCCGTTGCCGGTCTGCGCCAGGGTCCGCATCATGCGGCCGTAGAGCTCCCGGGCCTTGAGGGTCCGGACCGCGAGGCCGCGCCCCTCTGCCTCCTCGTAGGCTCGCTCGAAAGCGGGGCCGTACAGGTCAGGAAGCTGGGGCACCGCCTTCGGGTCAAAGAGCGACCAGTCGCCGTCCTGCTCGACGCGGCGCATGAAGAGGTCTGGCACCCAGCAGGCCAGGTTGAGGTTGTGGGTGCGCCGGGCCTCGTCCCCCGTGTTGTCGCGGAGCTCGAGGAACTCCTCGATGTCTGCGTGCCAGGGCTCGAGGTAGACGCAGCAGGCCCCCTTGCGACGCCCCCCCTGGTTGACCGCTGCGACGGAGGCGTCGAGGGTCTTGAGCCAGGGGACGATGCCGTTGGAGTGGCCGTTGGTGCTGGTGATGAGCGAGCCGCGGGCCCGCACCCGGTGGTAAGCGAGGCCGATGCCGCCGGAGAATTTCGAGAGCAGGGCGACGTCGGTGTACTTGCGGTAGATGGCCTCCAGCTCGTCGCGGGGCGAGTCGAGGAGGAAGCAGCTGGAGAGCTGCTCGTGGCGCGTCCCGGCGTTGAACAGGGTGGGGGAGCTGGGCAGGTACGAGAGCGTGGAGAACAGGCGGTAGAGCTCCTGCGCCTCGGGCACCGAGGCCGCCAGGGCGCAGGCGACCCGCAGGAAGAACTGCTGCGGCGTCTCGATCACCTTCCGCGTCTGCGGGTGGCGCAGCAGGTACCGGTCGTGCACCGTGCGCAGCCCGAAGTACTCGAAGAGCTCGCTCCGCCTCGCGTCGACGGTGTCGTTGAGCTTGCGGGCGTTACTCTGCACGAAGGCCAGCAGCCGCTCGTTGATCAGCCCGAGGCGGTGCCCCTCCTCGATCGACTGGGAGAACGAGTGGATCCCCTGGTTGGCCACCTCCTTGTCGAGGTACCCGGCCAGCAACCGGGCCGCCAGGTTGGCGTACTCTGGCTCCTCCGCGGTCAGCGCCGCCGCGGTCTGGATCGAGAGCTGATCCAGCTCCTGGGTCGTCGCCCCGTCGTAGAGGCCCGCGATGGTCCGCGTCGCGATCCGCATCGGATCCACGTGGCGCAGCCCCTGGGCGCAGCGGCCCACGGCGCGCACGATCTTGTCCAGGTTCACCGGCTCCAGGGCGCCGTTGCGCTTGCGCACCTGCATGCGTGGGGTCGGTTCAGAAGAAGGGGAGGAGGTCTCGTTCAAGATGCTTCCTGCAATGGGCGGATGCCGGGTGCACAGGGAGATGCACCGCTCTCTGCCCCGTCACCCCCCCTCGGGGGCCACGGGTCAACCGCGCCACACCGACGCGGGCCTCTGGCAGGTCTTCGGGCTCGCGAGCGCTCCTTCCGGGGAAGGGTCCCTACCGTCCGTTGCTTCCCGGCCCGGGGCCAGTGCTTGCGTGCGGACTTCGTTCTCGCATACCGCTGCGGGGCAGCCCCGGAATCTCGCCGGGTTCCCTTTCAAGCCGACCCACGTGGGCCAGCACCAGAAGCAGGCCCACCCTACACTGGATCGTCCGGTCGGATCAACGATCCCTCCCGCCACAGAGGCTCAGGGCGCAAGGACACAGAAATCCCGGGCCTGCTGCGCCGCCGCGGCGTCGTCCTTGACCGGGTAAGCATGGGGATCCTGGCTCGGGCCTTTCAGGATCTTCACCTGGCCCTCGCTCATGCCCATCGCCTCGAAGTTCACCTTGGCCTTGTCGAAGCCCTTGTCCTGCTGGTGAATCACGGCGCGTCGTCGCTCCAGCGGCGTCTGCCACGCGCTGCTCACCCACGGCACCGCCTCCACCGCGAGGGGCCCTCCGTCCAGGGGCGAGCTGAAGAAGCACACCCGCTCGAAGGGCAGCGCCTTCGCCAGCAGACCCGCGTGGCCGCCCCCCTGGGAGTGACCCCCGATCCGCATCTTGTCGGTCTGCACCGTGGCTCCTGCCAGCGAGGTGGGCAGCGCCTGTCCCTCCGGGAACGCCCGCAGGTGCGCCACCAGCGCATCGAACCTCGACCGTATATCTTGCGGCTTCTGGATGTTGTTGAGCTGGTCATACGGCGCCGGCGCCGGGCTCCCGTCGATGACCTCCTGGCGCACCGGCTCGTAGCAGGCCAGGTCGTCCTTGCAGAGCGTCCCGATCGGGATCTCGTTCGGGTACGCCACCATCAGCACCAGCACCCCGCGGGCGGTGAGCTCCCTCAGCAACAGCTCGTTCGGGAACGTCTGGGTCGCCGGTCTGGCCGGTTCCCCTCCGCTGCCCACCAGGTGCAGGTAGACCGGCGTGTCCGCCCCGACCGTCGCCGGTAGCCCCAGCGCGTGGTACCCGAAATCATCCTGGATCGCCGGATCCGTCGCGCCCGGCCGCACCGCGCAGGCGACGGCGCCGCCCTCCAGGTCCTTCGTGAACGCGCACAGCCCGCTCCCCCCGGCCCCTCCGCCTTGCCCCGCCTGTCCGGAACTTCCGGATGACCCGCCGGCCCCCGCGCCTCCCGCCCCCGCACCCCCGGCGCCCGCTCCACCGACGCCCGCACCCCCGACGCCCGCACCCCCGGCGCCCGCTTCGCCCCCCGCGCCCCCCACCCCGGCCTCGCCGCTGGCGCCGCCCTGTCCGGAACTTCCGGATACCCCCGCGACCCCGCCCTGGCCCGCCCCCGGGGCACCACCCTCACCCTGCCCGGCGGGGGCATCGTCCCCGCAGGCGAGCAACGAGAGGAGCAGGACAGCAAGGGCAGCGCGGCGTGTGCTCATGAAGATCCAGGGTACCACGAGCATGACCTCGCCATCATCGCCTCCCGTGCCGTCGAATCCCTGCGCGAAAGGTCCCCGTGGGCCGGGGTCGAGGGCCCCCGGGTTGATACAACTCGTTTGCAACAACGGGAGGGACGGGGTAGAGCGCGGGGGATGAGCGAGGTCGAGGCGCCGAGAGGGCAGGGGCGGATCCCGGTGACGGTGCTGACGGGCTTCCTGGGGGCAGGGAAGACGACGCTGCTGAACCGGTGGCTGCAGGGGTACCAGCCGGGGGAGGTGGCGGTGCTGGTGAACGAGTTTGGCGAGGTGGGGGTGGATGGGGCGCTGCTCCATGCGGAGGGGCGGCTGGTGGAGGAGCTGACCGATGGCTGCGTGTGCTGCGTGGTCCAGGAGAGCCTGGTGACCTCGCTGGCGCTGGTGGCCGGGAAGAGGCCGAGGCGCATCTTCCTGGAGACCTCGGGGCTGGCGGAGCCGGCGCCGGTGGTCGAGGCGCTGCAGTACGGCAACCTCCCCTCGCTGCTGCGCCACGCGCTCAAGCTGACG
>JALOQB010000153.1 GCA_025453595.1 Polyangiaceae bacterium | reverse complement strand
CCGGAGAGGGTCGGCTGCGGCTGCCGGAGAGGGTCGGCTGCGGGGGAACGAGGGGTGGGGGGGGGGGGAAGGGTAAAAGAGGTCCCTGCGCCGGGGGCGCTGCCTTGGGGTGAGAAGAGGGGGTACGATGAACGGATGCGAGTGAGCGTCGTGTTCCCACCGCTGCAGGTGTCCCGGGATTTCATTGATTATCCGTACTTCGCGGATCTGGGCGCCGTGCAAGGGGCTGCGGTGCTGCGGGAGGCGGGGCACGAGGTGACGCTGGTGGACGCGCTGGCGATGCCGGGATCGACGCTGGCGCCGCTGGAGGGGCGCGAGGTGCGGCTGGGAGCCCCGGTGGACGAGGTGCTGGCGGCGGTGCCATCGGGCGACGTGGTGGTGGTGGCGTACACGCCGTTTCACCGGCCGCCCGGGCGAGACGCGACGCTGGGGCGGCTGCTCGAAGGCCTGTCAGGGCGGGGCCCCGTGCTGATGGCGGATCTTTACCAGAGCGGTCAGCACTACGTGGACGCGACGCCGGAGGCGATCCTGGGGTCATACCCGGAGGCCGCGGGGCTGCTGAGGTACGAGGGGGAAGACCTGCTGGTCGAGCTCTGCGAGCGGGTGGCATCCGGGGAGCGGGTGGGGGCGGTACGAGGGGGAGAGATCCGGGACCTGGAGCGGCTCCCGCTGCCGGCGTGGGATCTGGTCTCGATGCAGGATGCGTTCGCCTTCCAGCGGCGGGTGGTGGAGGGGCTGGGGCGCGGCGCCTGGGCGTTCCCGCTGGATGTGCCGAGCGCTCCGCTGATCACCAGCCGGGGCTGCCCGTTCCGGTGCGTTCACTGCTCGTCCAACCCGGGGCGAGCCCCGGGGGCGCCGAAGACGCAGCGGCGCTACAGCCGCGGGTACCTGGCGCGGGCGCTGGACGGGCTGGCGCGGGCGGGGGTCCGGAGCGTCCATATTCTGGACGAGCTGGCGAACGTGAACGAGGGTCATTTTGACGGGCTGATGGCCGAGCTGGAGTCGCGGGATCTACGGTTCGAGATCCCGAACGGGCTGAGGGCAGACTACGTGCTGGAGCGGCACCTGGCGGCGATGCGAGGGCGGCTGACGACGCTGAGCGTGAGCGCGGAGAGCGGGTCCCAGCGGGTGGTGGCGGAGGTGGTGGACAAGCGGCTGGATCTCGGGGAGATCGAGCGGGTCTGCGCGGGGGCGAAGGCGGCGGGGGTGGCGACGCTGGTGCATTTCATGATCGGCCTCCCGGGGGAGACCGCCCCGGAGATCAACGAGACGCTGACCTTCGCGATGCGGCTCCACGAGGAGCACGGCGCGTGGCCCAGCGTCCAGTACGCGACGCCGCTGCCGGGGACGCGGCTGGCGGAGGCGGCGACGGAGGGGGGGAAGAGGCCGCTGCCGCTGGTGGACGACTGGGGGCCTCGGTTCCAGCAGCGCCCCTCGGTGGCGCCGGAGGGCGTCTCGATCGAGCAGCTACGCCGCTTCAAATGGACCTTCGACACCCGGATGGCGGCGGCCCAGGGGCCGAAGAAGATCATCCTGAACGCGACGTACCGCTGCAACAACCGGTGCACCTTCTGCGCGACCGGCACCCGCACCCAGTTTGATGGCAACTTCGACCGTCAGAAAGAGCTGCTGGCCAAGTACCGCGAGAGCGGCGTCACGCTGCTGGACATCGACGGCGGCGAGCCCACGCTGAACCCCAACCTCCTGGGGCTGGTGCGCCACGCCAGGCAGCTGGGCTACCAGAAGGTGAACGTCACCACCAACGGCCGCATGTGCAGCTACCCCGATTTCGCCCGGCGCCTGGTCCACTCGGGGGTGACCTCGATCCTCTTCAGTATCCATGGCCCCGACGCCCAGACCCACGCCCAGAACGTGGGCGTGGCGGAGGCCTTCGACCAGACCTGCGCGGGGGTGCGCGAGGTGGTGGCCTTGCGGCACCCCCGGGTGGCCCTCGGCGCCAACGTGACCATCACCAAATCCAACTGGAAGAAGCTCGAACCCCTCGCCCAGCTTGTCTTTGACCTGGGGCTCCGCTGGTTCAACCTGCAATTTTTGACCCCCTTCGGCCGCGCCACCAGCAGCGTTTGCCCGGACACCCAGGCGGCCGCGGTCGAGGTCATGGCCCTCATCGACCGGTGGCGCGATCGCATGAAGCTCCAGGTCATCAACCTGCCCTTCTGCTTCATGCCTGGCTACGAGAGCTTCTTGATGGGCGACCTGCTCAAGCTCGAGCGGAACATGATCTTCGTCAACAACGACGAGGTAAACCTCTTCGATTACCTCCGGGAGCGGCGCGTCAAGAAAGAGGTCTGCCACGGTTGCCCGCATGGGGTATTCTGTGGAGGCTTCTACGAGCTGGAGGATGTACCGGAGCCAACGTGGCTCATCCAGCCCGCAGATCTCCTGCGCCCCCTGCGCCCGGAGGTACCGGTGGCAAAAGTTGCAACCGAACCGACGGGCGAGGCGTAACAAGGGTTCGCAGGTCATAGCGCCGAGAGGATTGTATGGCGGAAGGTCAACACAAGGAGCTTGCGGGTGGGTATTCAAAGACCCAGCGAGCCGTCGAAACGTGCGTCCTCGTGGTTTTTGCGGGGGTCGAGGTCTATTTGCTATCGGGTCTGATCGGGCCTCTGATGCCGGCGCACGTGGTGGTGTTGCCGGTGGCGATGCTGCTGGGGTACCTCGGGGCCGATTTTTTGTCGGGGATGGTGCACTGGTTCTGCGACACCTGGGGCAGCATCAGCTGGCCGCTGGTGGGGCAGACGGTGCTGCGTACCTTCCGGGAGCACCATTTTGATTCGAAGGCGATCACGCGGCATGACTTTGTCGAGACCAACGGGTCCAACGCGGCGATCGGGATGGTGCCGATGCTCTGCACGCTGCCGCTGACACCGCAGGAATCACTCTGGTCCTGGGGTGCGGTGCTGTGCGGCTGCACGATGTCGTTCTTCATCCTGATGACGAGCCAGATCCACAAGTGGGCGCACAGCGACGAGCCGCCGCGGCCGGTGGCGTTCCTGCAGCGCTGGAACCTGATCCTGTCGCCCCGGCACCACGACAAGCACCACACGGCGCCGTTCACCCGGAACTACTGCATCACGGCCGGGTGGCTCAACCCGGTGGCCGAGTATTTCCGAGTGTTTCCCCGGCTGGAGCGCCTGATCACGCTGACCACCGGGGTCGAGCCGCGGAAGGATCCGCTGTCGGACCAGCTGATCGCGGAGCTGCTGCGGCGTCTGCCTCCGAAGGCCCCCCTGGACGCGACCGAGGTGAGCGCCTCCGTGGAGGCGAGCGCGGCGGTGCCGCAGCCTCGCCACCCCTGACGTGGTCCGTGGTTGGCGTGGGGGCGGGGCGAAGGTAGAGCTTCGTGCGTCATGGTGACATGCGCGACCTGTGGGCACCTCCTCAAGGAGACGGCCAGCCTCTGTGATCGGTGTGGGGCGCCGGTTCCGACCCGGGTCGAGGCCCCGGCCCCGGCCGCGGCGCTGGCGGCGACGGCCCTCGGTGCCGAGCCGCTGATGCCCGAGAGCGGCCTGCTGCGCGCAGGCCAGCTCTTTGACGGGAAGTACCGGATCGAGCGCCAGATCGGGGCCGGCGGGATGAGCGTGGTGTACCTGGCCACCGAGATCACCGTCGAGGCGAAGGTCGTGATCAAGGCGCTGCTGCCGCACCTGAGCCACCAGCCCTCGATCCGGGAGCGCTTGCTGCGGGAGGCCAAGGCGCTGGCGCGCATCGATCACCCCAACGTCGTGGGGTTGAAGTCGGTGGTGTCCGCCGGGGCCGAGCTGTTTCTGGTGATGGAGTTCGTCGAGGGCCAGGATCTGGCGGCGCGGATCGATCGCTGGAAGAGCGAAGGGCACCCGCCGGTGCACGAGGTGATCGCGCTCTTTCACCCCATCCTCGACGGGGTCGAAGCGGCGCACCAGAGCGGCATCGTGCACCGGGACCTCAAGCCCTCCAACGTGCTGCTGCGGGCCCGCGATGGGCGGGTCAAGGTCACCGATTTTGGCATCGCCAAGAGCGCGTCCGAGAGCGACCATCAGCTCACGTCCGGCATGATCGGCACCATGCTGTACATGGCCCCGGAGCAGCTCCGGGCGGACCCGACGATCGACCCCCGCGCGGACATCTACGCGCTGGGGATCCTGCTCTTCGAGCTGATCGCCGGCCGGGTGCCGTTCCAGGCGGTGAGCGGCTACGAGATCGCGCGGCAGCATATCCAGGTGCCGCTGCCGTCGCTGCGCTCGGCCGCGCCATCCCTGCCGCTGAGCGACGAGGCGGTGGCGCTGCTCGACGTGATCCTGGCCCGCGCCTGCGCCAAGGATCGGGACCACCGCTACGCCTCTTGCGACGAGTTCCGCAAGGCCCTGCTCCAGTGCGCGCCGGCGCTGCAGCCGATGGCCCCGACGCTGGCCTCCGCGGCGCCGATCTCCCTGGCTCGCCCCCCGGCGAATCCGCCCGCCCCTTCGAGCCCTGCGCCCTCGTCGCGGCCCGTTGCCTCCCGGTCCGGGGTGGCGCTGCTGCTGGTGCCTCTGGTGGTGCTCGCCGGGGTCGCGGTCTGGTGGTTCACCCCGGGCCAGGATCCGCCCAAAAAACCTGCTCAACCACCGGCCCCGACCCCGACGCGAGCGGTGCCCCCTTCCGCTGCGCCGGTCGTGTCCACCCCCCCGGCGAGCCCCGCGGCGGCGGCAGCCTGCAGCCGCCCCGACGATTGCAAGGCGAACGCACCCCGGAACAGCGCCCCCACCTGCGTGCGAGGTCGATGCGGCTTCCAGTGCCAGGCGGGCTACCACGACTGCGGAGACCAGTGCCTCAACCTCTCCTCGGACGTGAAGCACTGCGGGTCCTGCGGCGGCCCGGGCTCGGACTGCACGCTCCAGCCGCTCCCCCCGGGGGCCGCCGCCACCTGCGACAAGGGGCGCTGCTCCTTCTCGTGCAAGGAGGGCGAGCGCTGCGGCCCTCTCTGCTGCGCCCAGGGGCAGCGCTGCGACGAGGGCAAGTGCGCGGCGGGAGACGCTCAGAAGTTACGGTTGAAAGGGATCGGGTTGCCCGAGAAGGGGGGCATCGACAGGGGAGCCCAGGCCCGCTCCAGGCACCGCACCAGCTCGACCGGGCGATTCTGTGGGGATGGCGTGAGCTGCAGCTTGCCCTCCGGCGTGACCCCGAAGCTGACGTGTGTTGCGCCGGTCGAGCGGTGGGTCATGGCGCAGGTTTTTGCCTCCTGCTCCGCGTCCTTCAGCAGCTTCCGTAGCGCCCTGGCGTCCGCCACCCGTAGCGGGGCCGCGATCAGGGCCGGGTGGTAGGCCGCGATGAGCTGCTTGAGCCCTGACGCCAGGGTGTCCCGGGTGCCATCGATGGAGCGACGCAGCCAGAACCCGACGATGCTCTTGACCACGTTCCCGTCGAACCCCCCGTCGAAGCCGTCGTTGTAGTACCTCAGCTCCTGGTTGGTCGTCGACGGCTCCTCGCAGAAGAACGGGTTCATGAAGAAGAACCAGCGCTCGTAGTAGCCGGTCGGCAGCGTTCGGGCCTTGATGCCCCGCTCGTAGGCGGTCTTCTCCCGCTGGAAGCAGGCGTCATCGAGGGTCATCTTCTCGTGGACCCGCCAGAACAGCTCGGCCAGCGGCTTCAGGTTCGCGTCGTAGGCGCCCTGGGTCGCCTGGCGCACCGCGCTCTCCCGCGAGGCGGGCGCCGCCTTGCTCGTCAGCCACCGGACAAATTCCGGGTTGTATCGCCCGAAATCGTGGCGCGCGTTCAGCTCGAGCTTGCCCTTCCTGTGGGGGCCTGCCGAGAAGATCGGCACCCCGGCCATCGACTCGATGCCGCTCATGTCCAGATCCTCCGGACGGTGACACCAGAAGTTCTGGATACCCCCCTGGGGGAAGTAGTCGTAGTCCTGGCACACGGAGGTGGCGCTCCAGCGATCGAGGGTCGCCTCGAAGAGCGGTTTCTTCGCGACACCGAAGGGCTGCCAGCCCCTGTCCACGCTCGCCGCTGGCGTGGGCGGATCCTGGCCTGCGCTGGCCCCTGGCGAGGGGAGCGGCGCTGGCGCCGAAGAGAGCGGTGCTGGTGCGCTCGCCGGGGGTGGACCATGCGACCCCCCGGCCCCGCAGGCCACCAGCCCTGCTGCCAGCAACAGGGCGGCCAGAGTGGCTCGTGGTCGCCTCGCCCATCCTGCCGTCCCTCGTTCTCCTTGCACGCCCTGAAGGGTGCACCGGTTGCCGCAAAAAAGATACGTGGCTCCCTCGCCTGCGGCCCCTCGCGGTGCCCTCTGCTTCAACCGGGACGCAGCAGCTTCAGCAGCTCCGAGGCCCGCGCCGGATCCTCCAGGATCGCCCGCGCCTGCCGCCGCAGCGCCCCCTCTTCCGGCACCGGCTGCCCCTGCTGCTGCGCCAGGTACCGCAGCGTCCTGGCCAGCTCGGTCACCGGCGCCTCGCTCGCCCTCGGAGCCACGGGCTGCCGCGCTGCCCAGGTCGGCGTCGGCGGCAGGCGCTGGGCCGTCGCCGTGGGTCGCCGGAAGTCCCCCGCGGGGCGCCGCGCCACCCGCAGCGGCTGTCCTTCCTCCGTCGAGGATGCGTCCAGCGGCAGGAAGCGTGGCCCCTGCCTGGACGGCAGCAGCGCCATCACCCAGAGGTGGTCGGGCTCGTCGGTCTGCCCGCCGTCCAGGACCCACCCGGTGCTGACCCCCGCCGGCACCCCCACCCGCCGCAGCAGCTCGCAGCACAGCCCGTTCAGCTCGTAGCACACCCCGGCCCCCAGGAACTTCCCGGCGCGGCCCGCATGCAGCGCCGCTATATGGAAGTTCTTGCTATCCCCGGCGGCGCGCCGGAGCCAGCGGCCGACCTGGGCGTCCTCCAGGTACGAGGGGTCGTAGCGGTAGCGGGTGCGGACAAAGTCCCGGACCGCGAGCGCCCTGGACAGGGGCGACAGGGAGCCATCCAGGGCAGCGAGCCACTCATGCACCTCCAGGGGTAGCTCGGCGTCGGGGACCGT
Organism: Polyangiaceae bacterium; assembly: GCA_025453595.1. GTDB lineage: Bacteria > Myxococcota_A > Polyangia > Polyangiales > Polyangiaceae > JANWXX01. The sequence continues at coordinate 9,371 of JALOQB010000153.1, read as the reverse complement.
GGGCTCCAGCAGCTCCCGGGGGATCGTGGCGAGGTCGAGGGGGGTGTCCTGGAAGGTCGGGGCCTCCCGCAGCTGGACCTCGAAGAAGAGCTCCCCCTCCGGTGCCATCAGCAACGTGCCTCCGTCGGGGGTGCGTACAGGCGTCAGGGCCCGCCCTGCGGCCTCCACCTGCACCAGCTCGCCGTAGAGCGGCAGCGGCAGCAACGCCTGGCCCCGCGGCAAGCGCCCCTGGAACCGGACACGCCCCAGCACGGCCCCCGTGCCCTCCCACCAGCGCGGCTGCACCTCGCCTCGCCCCCAGCGCTGCTCCTGCGGGTCGAAGCGCGTCGCGATCAGCGAGGGCGCGTACAGGTATGGCGGCGGTAGTTTGCCTGGCGCATACGCGAAGCCGTAGCGCGGACGCCGCTGGCGCGCCTCGGACCACCCCTCGGTGTTCTCGAGCTGGGGCCGGATCTCATCCCGGGGGCGGTACCAGCTCTCCTGACCGTCGCGGCGCGCGCTCGGGGTCGGTTCGGGCGTCCTTGTAGCAGGCGGTGCGGGGGGCGATGCGGCAGGCTGGGGCGGCGCCGGGGCCGGCGCTCTGGGGCCAAAAAAACGGTCCCAGAGGCCGCGCGGTGGGGCCGTGGAGGTTGGCGGGGAGGGCCTGGGCGGCGCCGGGGTCACCCTGAGAGGTGTCGGCGTGGACACCTCGACCGGTGGCTCTCGACGAAACCCGAAGCGCGCCCGGAGCTGCGGCGCGCTCCGCGCAAACACCGGGTGCACCCGGTCACGCCCCTCTTCTGCCTCCTCTGCTGGCCAGTACACGGCCCCTGGTGGCTGCAACGTACCGTCCGCCGTGGGCACCCAGGGCGCTCGATCCAGGCCCAGCTCGGACCGCAGCGAGGGCGCTGCCGCCAGCGCTTCGGCCAGGTAACAACCCAGCGCCAGCGCCGCCTCTGCCCCCTCCCTTCGCCCCTCTCCTCGAAGCAATGTTCGCAGCTCTTCCCCGTCGAGCCAGCGCTTCATCCCGAGGCGCTCCAGCAGCGAAATCAGCTCCTCGGGCCCCTCGTAGCGCGGCGGGGCATCTGTATGGAAAATCTGTATGAGCCGGTGGCACTCGACGGGGCCATGGATGAGCTGGCGCGCCTTGTGCGAGGTGCCCTCGCCGCTGACCACGCGCAGGCGCCGGGCGACGCGGTGGTGGCGCAGCAGGCGGTCGACGCGGGCCTCTTGCTCCGGCTCTCCGGGGCCGCCGAGGGCCGCCACCAGGGCCAGGTTCAGCCGCCGGAGGGTCTCGATGTCGCCGCGCTCTGCGGCCTCGTGGCAGGCATCCAGCAGGGCATCGAGGAGCGCGCCGAGGGCGCCTTCCTCCAGCCGGAAGAGCCGCGCCAGCAGGGAGAGCAGCGCCGGCGGCAGGCCCGGCGCAGGCCGACCCGGCAGCGAGAGACCTTCCAGCCCCGGGACCAGCAGGAGCCGGCGGGCCGTGCGCAGCTCCCCCTCGCGCGTGGGGAACACCGCCAGCTTGCCCAGCAGGCCCCGGGCCTGCATGTCCCGCTCCAGCTCGCCCTCGCGCTCCTCGATCCACCGGAAAAGCGCATGCTGCGCCTCGTCGTCCACGGCGCCCCCGCTTCCCTCGCGCCAGGCCGCCGGGAGCGCCTCCAGCAGGCGCACCGGGGGCACGGGCTCGGGGTGGAGCCCGAGCGCCTCGTGCCAGCCTGGCCAGGCGACGCGCCGCAGCAGCGGGGACCCCGCCAGCAGCCGCCGCTCCCCCTCGCTGGCCCCGAAGAGCCGCTCCGCGCTCAGCGCCCCCGTCGCGTCCACGCCCAGGGGCCAGCCCGTGATCCGGTGGGTCGCAGCGATGGTATGGAGATTCCGGATATGCGCGAGGGAGGAGAGCAGCGGGGGTTGCTGGTCGAGGGGGAGCCCCGGCCTGGCGAGGGAGCGGAGCGCCTCGTCGAGCAGGTCGATCGGAGGACGGAATTGCAGGAGCGGGGCGAGGGCAGCGGCGTCGGCGAGGTCCTCCGGGTGCAGCAGGGAAGGGACCCCCGGGAGCAAGGCAAGGGAGGGGGCGCCGAGCAACGCGTCGAGGGCCTCGGGGTGCGCGAGGCGCGCGGGGGTGCACCAGCTGCCCTCGCGATCCCGCCACAGCGGCAGCCGCGCCAGGCGCTCCCGGTACGAGGGGGAGGTCAGCGCCCCGGAGCACTCCCGGAGCGCCGCGCGGGCCTGCAGGCGCAGCTCATCGCGCAGGAGCTTTGGGTCGTGCTCCAGCGCGCTCAGCGCGTCCTGCGCCGAGGCGCGAGGGACGGCGAGCTGCTCCAGCAGCGGGCCCCACCTGGCCTCTTCCTGCTCGCTCAGCAGGGGACGAGACCCCAGCGCCAGCAGCCCACGCCAGGGCCAGGAAGCCCGGTAACAAGGGGCGTCGCTGGACTGGAGGCTCCAGGGCGCCAGGGCACGCAGGGTGCCGCCCTCGTCTTGCCACAGCGGCAGCCCCGCCAGGCGCCTGCAAAGCCCCGGAGGCAGCGTGGTCCGCTCGCGCTGCAGCAGCTCCAGCACCGCGTCCCGGTGTTCGCTCAGCTCGACCTTCCCTGCCTCGATCTCCGCGAGCAACCCGTCGAGATCGCCGGGCCCCAGGCGCCCGTCCAGCCCCAGGATCCGGGCCAGCTCCAGCCCCTCTCCGGTGATCCGCGGGCGCAGCCCCAGGGCCCGGTAGAGCTGCTCCAGCTCCCGGTGCTCGGTGGGACGGCTCAGCTCCGGGAGCGGCTTCCGTTCGCCGTCCGCCCCGGGCCAGCGTGGCGCCTCTGCCAGCCGCTCTCGCAGCGCCCACGGCAGCCGCCTGGACCGGGGCTCCAGGTACCGGATCAGCGAGCTGAGATCCGGCCACACGTCGAACAGCGGCCCCTCCCCCAGCATCGAGGTCAGCACCGCCGCCGGCCCCAGCGCCGGTGCCAGCGCCTCCACGAGGGCGCTCCCCTGGTGGCGCTCCGCCAGCCACGGCTGCTCCGGCGTCAGCGCCGCCAGCGCCTCGTCCTCCGCTCGCAGCGCCCTCTCTGCCCCCCGCAGCGGCCTTCGTTGCCCGTGCCGGTCCAGGAACAGCGGCGCCCTGCCCAGGGCCTCCACCGCCCGCGCTGACCAGCCTCGCCACTGGTCCTCCGCGACCGCCACCAGCCCCTCCGCCTCGCCTGCTTCCAGCGGCGCCCCTCGCCCTTGCACCCAGGTCAGCAACGCCTCCACCCCGGGCGCCTTCCCCCCCAGCGCCCGGAGCAACCCCCCGTGGCGCCTCGACACCTTCCGGCGCACCAGCCGCGGCGGCGGCTCCTGGAGCCCCGCCAGCCAGCCCTCCAGCGGCCCCTCTGGCCAGAGCCATGCCCCTTCCGGGCCCGTCAGTGTCCGGAGGTTCCCTGTGATGTCCGGGAACAGCGGGAGCGCCCCCAGCCCCTCCAGCAGCGCCGGCCCGAGCCGCGCCAGGTACGCCAGCCACGGCTCGATCCCTGCCCCCTGCAGCAGCGCCTCGCGCCGCCGTTCGTCCCGCAGATCGTCGAGGATCTCCCCGTCCGTCAGCCAGCGCAGCCCCACCTCGCCCAGCGCCGCAGGGGCAGGTTCATCCTCGATCCGGAGCGGGCGCAGGGCGCCGTAGAGGCTCGCCTGCAGCCCGGAGGCGAGCCGCACGGAGGCCGGGCGCCACAGCGCCGGCCCCGCGGGCCCTGGCGCCTGGACCCAGGGCAAGGCGGCGAGCTGCGGGCGGCAGGAGGCAGGGAGCCGCGCGAGGTGCTCCGCCAGAGGGGCCGTCGCCGCGAGGAGCGGGTGCGACGGGGCCGCTCCCTCGGCGACGCCGTCGAGCAGCGCGGCCAGCATCGTCAGCAGATCCTGGGGCTCCAGCTCGGTGGCGCCCAGCCACCGGGCCCCGCGCCGCTGCTCGTCGGTGAGCGCGCCCAGAGGGCGGCGCCCGGCGCTCGGGAGCCCCGCGAGGAGGGGTGCCAGCCCCGGCGGGGAGAGGTAACCCCGGGCCGCCGCCAGCGCCTCGCCGTCCGCCCCCGGGAAGAGCGGCAGGAGGCCCAGCCTCCGCCGCGCTTCCTCCAGCGGACGGGCGAAGTGCGCCCGGGGTCGCGCGCTCGCCAGCAGGCTCAGCAAGGCCCCTGCGGCGTCCGGGCGCCCTTCTGTATGGAAATCCTGGACAATGGAGGCGACGAGAGCGCCAGCGTCCTGGAGGAGCTGCTGGTTGCGCGGGGAATCCTGCCGGATCCGCTCCCGGTCGAGGGGGACCTCGAAGCGGGCGTGGAGCAGGAAGGGGAGGCCGGTGTCCTCGCGGGTGGGGAGGAAGCAGTAAAGGGAGGGCTCGTCCGGGGGCAGCGGCACCGGGAGGCCGCGGGCATCGAGGGGGATCGCGACGAGGACAGGGGAGGGGAGGGCGGCGACGCGGTAGCGACGGGGGCCGTCCCGGCGGTGGAGCTCGACGAACGCGCCCTGCACCGAGCGCGTCCTGCGCCCGCCCGGGGCCCCGGGGGCGGGGCGCAGCTCGATGGCCTCGACATGGCGCAGCGTCAGGAGCACCTCCGCGGGGAGCTCGGCGGCGCTCTTGAGGACCCCGGCGGCATCGATCTCGGGGCGCAGAGGGAGCGCGAACAGGGTGTCCTGGCCGAGGGCGACGGGGGCTGGGTCGACGGGGCGAGGGCGCGCCAGCGCGATGATCTCGAAGGCGTAGGGGCCCGAGTAGATCCGGGGCCGCTCGGAGATCGCCGCGACCGATTTGAAGCCCACCCCGAAGAGCCCGATGGAAGCCTCATCCTTGGTGGACTGGCCCACCGAGAGCACCCCCAGCACGTCCCGGGGGCCGAAGACCTGCCCGTCGTGCCGCAGCCACAGCTCCCGCTCTTCCCCCAGCCCCAGCTGCACCCACCGGGCCCCGGCGTCGTCCGCGTTCTGCAGCAGCTCGAAGAAGAAATGGTGGCGCTGCTCGTACACGCGGCGCGCCAGCAGCTCCTCCGCGTTGGCCTGGGACAGCGTCCGCGGCGCCTCCGCCAGCGTGGCCAGCAGCCGCCCCGCCAGCCCCTCCTGCGCGGCCCGATCCTCCTCCGACGGCGGCGCCAGCACCAGCCACGCCTCCTCGGCCTCTCCCCCGGACCGGAGCGCCTCGCGCACCCGCTCCCGGGCCTCCTGGTGGAGCCGATCCCGCACCCCGGGGGCCTCCTGCCGCAGCCACCGCAGCGCCAGCGCCAGCACCGGGAGCCGCCCCAGCGGTAGCCCCAGGCAGCAGCGCGCCACCCGCTCCGCCAGCCCGGGGGAGCCCCGCAGCGCCCGCAGCGCCTCCTGCACCCCGGTCTCGGCGCCCCGGTGCAGCAGCTCGTCGAGGGCGTCGAGGATGTCTGGATCCTCCATACGACCCAGCCGCTGGAGGCGACGGAGCAGGTGGCAGAGGGGGCCGTGGTCGGGGAGGGCCGCGCAGCGCCGCAGGAGGTCAGCGGGGGGAGCGCCGTCGTCGAGCTGCCGGTCGAGGAGGGCGAGCTGCGCGTGGAACGGGAGGCCCAGGAGCACCGCGGGATCAGCCGCCGGGGATGGCGGAGAGCAGGGCCTGCCGGGGGATGCAGCCGTTCTGGGAGATGGGGTAATTGTCCTTGTCGAGGCGGAAGGTGGAGGTCGCGGTCACGTCGGCGACGCCCTGGAGCGTGTAGGGGACGCAGGCCATGGCGACGGACTCGCGGAGGATGGCGATCCCCACGGTGACAGGGATGTTGATGGAGAAGTTGAAGGGCGTGGTGCGGTCGGAGGGGAGCCAGGTGCCGAGGGCCATGCTGACCGGGAGCCGGTAGCGGCCGTTGAGCATCTGCACCTCCCCGCGGACCCCCCGGATCTGGATGTCGAAGCTGTTCTGGTTCTCTCCCAGGACATAGACCCGCATGATGGCGCCGATGCTGGGGGGCAGCCCCATGGTGATCGAGGCCCCCTCGATCTGGGCGCCATTCACCCGCATCAGCGGCGCCTTGGGGGAGCACCCGGAGGACGTGGCGAGCGCGAGGATTCCCAGCGCTGTGATCGCGGAACGGAAGAGGGATGGGGAAGGGCGCCGGGGCATGTGGCCCAGTGTACGGTCATTCATCGACAAACGCTCCCTCCGCTGCATCGAGCAGGTAGGCATATTTCTGAGGCTCCAGGATCTGCAGCCTCCAGGAAAGCAGGGCCCGCGCCCGGCGCCGCGCGGTGGCGGGGGACAGGCGACCCCGGCGCTCGATGGTGGCGGCGATGGCCTCCACGGACGGGCCCGTCGGGTCAAAGAGCCCCGGCGCCAGGGCCCCCAGGATCGCGCTCCGGGCGTAGGCCTCCCGGAACGCCCCCCGCTCCTCCTCGCTCATGCGCCGCGTCGCGCACAGCGCCCGCCCCGCCCCGGTCAGCCGGAAGGCCCGCCCCTCCTGCGACAGGAACCCGAGCACCCGCGCCGCGTGGAGCGAGTACGAGACGTGGCGCAGCGAGACCCGCGTGTGGTGGATCACCTGCTCCTGGGTCGGCGCCCCGGCCGCCACCGCGTCCACCACCAGGCGCACGCGCTGCAGGTTGTCGGCCTGGGGGATGTCGTTCCCGGGGATGTGATCAAGAAAACGATCGTCTGGAGGAGGCGCTGTGGTCATGGGGTCGCGCGGCGCAAGGCGCCATCAAGGCGCTCGTTCAGGGCGTTTTCGCCGGGCAACCACCCCCCGGTCAAGGCCCCCGGTCGCTGAGCGTCCCCCGCTCCGGACGTCCCTGCTGCCGGACCCTTCACCCGCCCCCCACGAAATGCACGATCTCCAGCACATCCCCCTCGGCCAGCGCCACCGCCTCGTGCTCCCCTCGTGGCACCACCTCCTGGTTGCGCTCCACCGCCACCGGGCCGCCGATCAGCCCGAGGTGCTCCAGAAGCTGCCGGATCGTCAGCCCGTCCGGGGTCTCGACAGGGTCTCCGTTGATGATCAGATGCATGGGGTTCGCCCCAAACTTCGCATGAACCACCTCCACCGGGCTACGATCCCGGCATCCCCTCGGGTGTCCCCATGACGATGCGCTGGAAGTTGGGCCTCGCTCTCGGTTCCCTCGCTGCCCTCCTCGGTGGCGGCTCCGCTGCCCTCGCTCGCCTCGGCTTCTTCCACGAAGCCCCGCCGGGCTTCCGGGTCGGTGGCCACACCGTCCCTCCGGGGGCGCTGCTTGGTGTCTGGATTGACTCCAGACGGTCCCTGCTCCTGGATCGGGAGGTCACGATCGCCACCCCCCAGGGGTTCCGCCGCCTGCCGCTGGGCGAGCTGGGGGCCGAGGTCGATGTCGGCGCCACCCTGCGGGAGGCTCGCCGCGTGCTGGACGGGGCCCGCGGGCTCCGGGGCTGGTGGTCGCTGGCGCGCCGGTCCCGCGAGGGGCAGGTCGATATCCCGCTCACCTTCCGGGTCGATCGCACCCGCGGCGCCACGGCCCTCGCCGCCTTCGCCCCCGAGGTCTACCGCGAGCCCCAGAACGCCCGCCTCGACCTCATGAACCACGAGCGCGTGGCCGATGTCCCCGGCGCTGAGCTTGATCCCCAGGCCACCCTCGATGCCCTGGAAGGCTCCTCGTTTGACCAGGGCGAGGTCATCGAGGTCGCCACCCGACCCATCCGGGCCCCCTTCACCCTCGCCGACATCGCCAACATCGACGTCAGCAAGGTCCTGTCGGCCGCCGAGACCTCCTTCTCCCTCTTCGGCACCGGCGCCGGGCGGGCGGTCAACATCGCCACCGCCGCCCGCCGCCTCGACGGCTGGGTCCTGGCCCCTGGCGAGAGCTTCTCGTTCAACAAGGTCGTGGGCCCTCGCACCCTGGAAGCAGGCTTCACCTACGCCCCCGAGATCGTCGATGACGAGATGGAAATGGGCGTCGGCGGCGGCACCTGCCAGGTCTCCTCCACGCTCCACATCGCCGCCCTCGAAGGCGCCCTCGATATCCAGGCCAGATCGGGTCACAGTAGACCCAGCTCTTACGCCAAGCTGGGGATGGACGCGACGGTGGCCTACGGGAAGGTGGATCTGCAGTTCCGCAACCCGTTCTCGTTCCCGCTGATCATCCACGCGTATTTGCCGAAGCCGACGGTGATCCGGGTCGAGTTCCTGGGGGCCGAGCCCCAGGCGAAGGTGAGCTACACCTACGCCATCAACAACAGCGAGGATTTTTACCGGCGCATCACCTACAAGCCGCACCTGCCCCCGGGGACGGTGAAGCTGCACCAGAAGGGGCACCGGGGCCACGAGGTGGCGAGCCGTGTGGTGACCCAGTGGCGCGACGGGCGGACGACGGAGCGCTTCTACTTCAGCGCCTACCGCCCGGTGCCCGAGGTGTTCTGGGTGGGGCGCGACGTGGACGAGAGTCAGTTGCCAGAACTCCCGGAGGGGGTTACGCGGGTGCAGCGGCGCAATTTCGCCCGCCTCCCTCGCGCTGCGCAGGCGGACGCGGGGGCCCAACCATCGAGCGGATGATGCAGATACTCCAGGATGCCCGGGTTTTCCGGGAGGCATGCGCGGCGGCGCGGCAGGGGGGGCGCCGCGTGGCCCTGGTCCCGACCATGGGGGCGCTCCACGAGGGGCACCTGACGCTGGCCCGGGAGGCGAGGCGCCACGCCGGGTTTGTGGCCACGACGGTCTTCGTCAACCCGACCCAGTTTGGCCCCGGCGAGGATCTGGCGCGCTACCCGCGGGATCTGGAGGGGGACGCGGAGAAGCTGCGCGGGGCCGGCGTCGACGCGCTCTTCGCGCCGCCGGTCGAGGCCATGTACCCGGAGGGGGAGCAGACGCGGGTCCGCGTCGGGGCCCTGGCGGAGCCGCTCTGCGGGGCCTTCCGTCCGGGGCACTTCGAGGGGGTCGCCACGGTGGTCACCAAGCTGCTGGCCCTCACCGGGCCCTGCACCGCCCTGTTTGGCCGCAAGGATTACCAGCAGCTCCAGGTCATCCGGCGCGTGGTGCAGGATCTGTGGCTCCCGGTCGAGGTGCTGGGGGTCCCCACGGTGCGCGAGGCGGATGGCCTGGCGATGAGCTCGCGCAACCGCTACCTGACGCCGGACGAGCGCGGGCGGGCCCTGGCCCTGGTCCGGGGGCTACGGGCCGCCGCCGCGCTGTTTGACGCCGGAGAGCGCCGGGCCGGGCGGCTCCGCGAGGCGGCGCTGGAGCAGGTGCAGCAGGGCGCCTCGTCGATCGATTACGTGTCCGTGGCGCACCCGCGGCAGCTCACGGTCCTCGACGGGGACACGCCGGTCGGGGAGGTCGCGCTCGTGGCCATCGCCGCCCGGGTGGGTACCACGAGGCTCATCGACAACCTGGTCCTGGGTGAAGATACCCTCGAGGCCCCATGATCGAAGGGAATTTCATCGTCATCGAGGGCATCGACGGCGCCGGCACGACCACCCAGACCCAGCG
>JALOQB010000152.1 GCA_025453595.1 Polyangiaceae bacterium | reverse complement strand
CCCCTGCCTGGCCCGCGCCCGCCCCTGCCTCACCTGTCCCTGCCTCGCCTGCCCCTGCCTCGCCTGCCCCTGCCGTGCCTGTCCCGGTACCCGCCTCGCCGCCGGCGCCCGCGCCTGCGGCCCCGGCCTGTCCGGAATCTCCGGATAGGGAACCTCCGGACCCTCCCTCGCCGGCGCCCCCGGCCTGCCCTGCGGCCCCGGCGCCGCCGTCGCCAGCCTGGCCCGCCCCGGACTGTCCGGCCCCTCCCTCGCCCCCGGCGCCGCCCTGCGGGGGCGTGACGCAGGGGCCCGTGGTGGAGAGCAGCCCGATGTCTTCCCCGTAGTAAAAGCGGAGGATCTTCAGGTGATCGTACCCGGCGGATTCGAGGCACCGGGAGCCCCACTGGGACATGCAGCCGCGGTTGCGGTCGTTCTTGGGGTTGACCCAGCCCAGCGTGGTCTGCTGGATCTGGTCGCCGGAGAGGCCCTCGTTGTAGGTGACGTACTTCTCGGTCGGCACGTCGTTGACGCCCTTGCAGGCGGGAGGGCTCTGCTTGGAGCCCGCGACGTAGAAGGCGGCGACGGTTTTCTCCTTGTAGATCAGGATCTGGCCCGAGGTCTCGGCGACGGCCTGGAAGTGCTTCTCCTGGGGCTGGGCGTTGCAGGTGTAGACCTGATCGCCCTGGCCGTCGGTGATGGAGCCGGAGGTCTCGATCTTGTAATAGAGGTAGGAGCGGGCGGCGATGGCCTGGGCCTTGAGGGCCTCGAGGCTGGCGCCGCCGTTCTCGCAGGTGATCACCCGGGGGAGGTAGTCGGTCTCGACGGCCTTGACGCCCTTGCCGACGACCTCGATGGCGCAGTACGCGTCGAGCATCGAGGCGCGCTCGGTGACCTGGAGCTCTTCCCGGGAGGGGGCGCAGTCGGCCACCAGCAAGGCGACGCCGAGCAGCGCCAGGGAAGAGGAGCGATCCATGGGCCCAGCATACGCAAGGGGCGGCCAGGCCGCCACGGGGGTTCAGCCGCGGCGCAGGGCGAAGGGGCCGAAGGCCTGGTCCTGGGGCATGAGCTCGATGCTGTTGACGTTGACGCGGGGGGGCTGGCTGGAGGCCCAGAAGATGGCCTCCGCGATGTCGTCGGCGGTGAGGGCGGCGAAGTTCTGGTAGACGGTGGCGGCGCGCTCGTCATCCCCCTTGAACCTCACGCGGGAGAACTCGGTCTCGACCATGCCCGGCTCGACGACCGTGACCCGCACCCCCTTGCCCAGCAGGTCGGCCCGGAGGGCGATCGAGAACTGGTGCACGAAGGCCTTGGTGCCCGCGTACACGTTGCCGCCAGGGTAAGGGTAGGTGCCGGCGACGGAGCCGATGTTGATCACGTGGCCCCGGCCGCGGGCGATCATCCCGGGGAGCAGGGCGCGGGTGCAGGCCACCATGCCCTTGAGGTTGGTGTCGATCATGGTGTCCGCGTCGTCCAGATCGATGGCCTCGATGGAGCTGAGCCCCAGGGCCAGCCCCGCGTTGTTCACCAGCACGGAGACCGACGCGAACGCCTCGGGGAGGCCCTCGGCGGCGGCCAGCACCGAGGCGCGGTCCCGCACGTCGAGCTGCAGCAACCAGGCCCGCTCGCCCAGCTCGGCCTGGAGCGCGGCGAGCCGGTCGACCCGGCGTGCAGCCAGGATGACCCGGGCCCCCGCGGCGACGAAGCGCCGGGCGCATGCCTCCCCGATGCCCGAGGAGGCGCCGGTGATGAAGAGAGTGTGGTCGTTCACGCACCCATTGTACCCCGCTTGTCCCCCTCCGCGATCGTGCTACCGCAAGCGTTCATGCCCTCGCATCTCCTCGTCGAACCCCTCGCCTCCGATGACATCCTCGCGGTCACCGGCTGCCTGATCCTCGACGCGCTCTGCTTCCCCCGGCCTGGCTTCGTCGCCGCGCGGGACCTGACACGCCCTGGCTTCCGCGCCTGGGTCTGTCGCTCCACCGAGACCCCGTCCCCCTGGGGCTTCCTCGGCTGCACCCGGGTCCGCGATTCCCTCCACGTGTCCGCCGTGGCCACGCACCCGGATTTCCGCCGCCAGGGCGTCGCCTTTGCCCTGATGCGCACCGCCATCCTCCAGGCCCGCCACGCCCGCCTCGCTCGCGTTGTCCTCGAGGTCAGCCCCGACAACGAGGGCGCCGTCGCCCTCTACCAGAAGCTGGGCTTCACCATCTCCAACCGCGTCCCTGGCTACTACGGCGCCGGCGAGGACGCGCTCGTCATGACCCTGCCCCTGGCCCAGCCCAAGACCAGGCTCAAGACCCGCTCCTGAGCGGCCGCGAGCCACCGGCGCCCTGACCGGGGCTGCGGCAGACTCCAGTCCCTTCGGCCCCGGTGCTACAAGGGCCCCTCATGCGCCGCTGGCTCCGCGTGTTCGCCCTCCTGCTCCCCACCTCGGCGCTGCTCCTGGGGCTCTTCTTTCTGCGCGCACGCCGCCCGGAAGCACCCCCCGCCGCGCCGCCGGCGGCCTTGCTGTCGGGCGACACCCTCGCCCGCCTGCGCGCCACCTGCCGCGGTCGCCTCGATCTCGACCCGCTTCGCCTCGACCCCCAGCCCCTCGCCCGCGCCAGCTTCGAGCGCATGGGTTCTTCTGGACCCATGCGCTGCCAGGTGCATGGAAGTTCCGGACAACCGCTGCGCGAGGTCTCCTGCGCGCCGGAGCAGGGGGCGCTGCAGGGGATGACGCAGATCGGCGCGGAGGGGGAGGGGGTGATGCTGGCGGGGCTGGACGGGGTGTTCCGGGAGGACGGCACGAAGGTGGGGGCGACGCAGGTGGGGAGGACGTCGGCGGACCGTGTCTTTGTGCTGGGGAGCGGGGCGGTGGTGAAGCTGCGAGACGCGCTGGGCGGGCAGCGATCCGGGGCGACGTGGCAGCAGGGGGAGGCGAGGCAGGAGGTGGACGCGCCCTCGTCGGCCTTTTTGGTGGCGGGGCACCTGCTGTGGGAGGCGGACGGAGCGCTGAGGGCGCGGAGGTTGCTGGGAACGGCGCCGGGGTTTGGCCCCGAGCAGGAGGTGGGCAAGGCGCCGGGGTTCATGACAGGGAGCCTGCGGGCGTGTCGTCGCGAGGGGGGCTGGTCGGTGGCGCTCCCGGAGCCCCAGGCCGCGGGGGTGGTGTTCCGCGTGCACCGGGTGGGGGCCGGGGGCTGGGGTCCCGGGGTCGAGGTCCGGGGCGACGGGGTCCGCGGCGAGACCTGGGCGCTGGCCTGCGCCGGAGAGCGGGTCCAGATCGGCTGGGTGACCGGGGAAGGGCAGCCGCGGGTGGCGCGGTGCGAGGCGGAGCGGTGCGAGGTCGAGGAGGGGGCGGCCCGGCCCGAGCTGGCCGCGGCCTGGACCGAACCTGGAGGCGGTCCGCTGGCGATCCCGCTCGGGCCTGCGGTGGCGCTGCTGTGGTCCCAGGGGCGCGGCCTGGAGGGGCGCGTCGGCCCCCTGGCGGGCCTCGCCGCGGCGCCGGCGGTGAGGCTGCTGGACGAGCCGGTGGCGCTGGCGATGTCGGAGCTGCTGAGCCGCGGGGAGGTGGCGCTGCTGTGGCTCCGCCCGCCGGGGGCCCCGCACGTGTACCCGGTGCGGCTCGACGGGCGGGGGTTCACGCCGCTCTCCTGCGGGGAGCCGTGAGCGTTCAGGTGCCCGGCGCCGCTCGTACCAGCATGGGCAGGCCACCGCGGGGGCGCAGGGTGACCGTGGGCTGCGGCGCCGGAACATGACCCGGCACCAGCGCCAGATCGAAGCGGCTCCAGATCGTGGCCAGCAGCAGCGTGGCTTCCATCATGGCGAAGCCGTTGCCGATGCACTGGCGCGGCCCTGCGCCGAAGGGGAAGTAGGCAAAACGAGGGATATTGACTGAATTTTGTGGGGAGAAGCGCTCGGGGTCGAAGCCCTCGGGGTTGTCCCACAGGCGGGGGTTGCGGTGCATCACGTAGGGGCAGAGCAACACCAGGCTACCCGCGGGGATCGGGTAGCCCGCCAGGGTGTCCGGCTCGCGGGCGGTGCGGCCGAAGTTCCAGGCCGGCGGGTAGAGCCGTAGCGTCTCCTGGAGCACCATGCGGGTGTACTCCAGGCGAGGGACGTCCTCGGCGGTGGGGGCCCGCCCCTGGAGCACCTGCCGGAGCTCGTCGCGGAGCTTGCGCCCCGCCTCCGGGTGCAGCGACAGGAGCAGGAAGGCCCAGCTCAGGGCGAGGGCGGTGGTCTCGTGGCCCGCGAGGAAGAGGGTGACCACCTCGTCCCGGAGCTGCTGGTCGCTCATCCGCTCCCCGGTCTCCTCGTCCGTGGCGCTCATCAGCATGCCGAGCAGATCCGGGCGAGGCTCCGGGGATCGACGGCGCTCCTCGATCACCCGCAGCACCACCTCGTCGATGGTGGCGATGGCGCCCTGCAGCTTGCGGTTCTCCTCCGTGGGCCAGCCGATCGGCAGCGGCACCGCGCTCTGCATCCGGCGCCGGAAGCCCACCAGCAGCGACTCCAGGGCGCTGCCCACCCGGTCCGCGTCCTCGCTGGGGTCGATGCTGAGCATCGTTTCACCCACGATCCGCAGCGTGATTCGCATCATCTCCGCCGCCACGTCGAGGCGCTCCCCCCGCCGCGACGCCGGCACCCAGCGCCGTTCGATCCGGTCCTCGACGGCCCTTACCATCTGGTAAGCGAAGCCCGCGATCCGCTCCCGGTGGAAGGCGGGCTGGGCGATGCGCCGCTGCCGCAGCCAGAAATCGCCCTCGCTGGTCAGCAGCCCGTTGCCCAGCACCAGGCGCAGCGTGTCAAACCCGCGGGTCCGCTTGTGGTAGTTCCGGTGATGCTCCTGGAGCACGTGGCGCGCCCCTTCCGGGTCCGCGCAGAGGTAAGCGTCCAGCCTCCGGAGCCGGTTGCCAAACCACAGGTGCACCAGGTCCCCGTGATCGGTGCAGGCTCGCAGCAGGAACCCGAGCTGATCCGCCCGGAACGCCCGCAGGTGACCCAGCACCGGATCCGCCGGCGGCGAGGGGGCTCGCCGGTCGATCGGGGGCGTCGCCGAGAGCAGGCGGTGGGTGGCCTCGTGGAGGGCGGCGCGCAGCGTCATTGCCCCGCAGCATACCGGACCTTCAGGCGTTTGCCCCCAGTCGCCCCCGGCGCAGCTCCGGATCGGCCCCTCGCCAGCCCTCGACCTGCGCCCCCGGGTGGCAAGGCACGCGGTAGGCCCTCGTCCTCACCCGCTCCAGGCTCGTCGCCCCGTCGCTCTTCACCAGCAGGTGCTGGAACGACGTCGTCAGGTAGAACATCCGGTAGTGGAAGAAATTCTTCTGCACCACCGCGTCCGCCTTCCTCGCGTCCAGCCCCAGCCTCGCCCAGTAGCTCGGGTGAATCGGCAGCGGCGGCACGTCCGAGATCGCCAGGTGGAAGCTCCCCACGTCCAGCCGCACCACCCGCCCCATCTCCCCCTCGACCTGGCCCCCCACCCGCGCCTCCAGCGGCACCTCGGGCATCCGGTAGCCCGGCGTCCCTCGCAGCACCAACGAGCGGCGGGTACCCGTAGGTAGGTTCCATACTTCCTGGAGCAGCGCCGGGTCATGGACCGGGACCAGCACCTTGAGCCCGCGGTCGTTCGAGGCCAGCTCCCGGGCGATCCAGGTGTTGCCCCCGGGGGCGCCGGCGCCCACGATGTCATCGCCATCGACGAGGGTGACCGGCCCCAGGCGCCGCCAGCGCGACGAGGCCACCACGTCGAGGGCCTCGGCGGGGGTCAGGGCGTCAGGGGCCTGCTTGTTCCGCTGGCTCCAGGCCCGATCGGCGAGCTCTTCCGCCAGGCGCTCGGCCAGCGCGGGGTCGTTGTCGGTGCACACGTGCGTCGCCCAGCCCAGGTCTTCCGCGGTCGTGTACGGGTGCACCATGAACAGGCTTGCCGAGAGCACCCGCCGGTCGTCTTCCAGCCCCTTCATCCAGCGGAAGATGGAGCGCATCGGCGGCAAGAAATCGATGGTCACCCCGCCCCCCAGCACCAGCGGAAGCTTGCGCCAGGCGCGGGTGGGTTTGCATTGACCCCTCAGGGCCCGGATCAGCCTGTTTCCTGCGCGAAACCCGGTGGGTGCGAGATCCCAGTGGGGGTTGGAGCGGTAGCCGATGACGAGGTCGGCGAGGTCGATGAGGTGCGCGGAGAGGTTGGCGTGGAGGTCGTAGCTGGCGGCGATCATGGCGCCCGGAGGCAAGAGGGCGCGGACACGCCGCAGGATGACGCCTTCCGGGGGCTCGTCGAGGCCATCGACCTGCATGGAGCCATGGAGCGCGAGGTAGACGCCGTCGAGGTGGCCCGCGCGTTCGATGCCGGCGAGGAGCCGGTCGAGGAGCCAGTCAAAGCAGGGGCGAGCGAGGGGCCCGCCGGGGACGGACATGGCCGAGAAGAGGGGCACCTGGGTCACCTCGCCGGCGAGGCGCGCGGCCTGGCGGAAGCCGGTGAGCTCGGCGTGGGGCATGAACGAGAGCAGCTCGGGCTGGAAGAGCCCGGTTGCTCGCTCCAGAGCGGCGCCTTCAAGGACGTGAAGGCGCTCGAAATCGGCCTGCGCGGTCAGCAGGGGGGAGAAGGCGTTGGCCTCGTGAAAGATTCGCCCGTACCCGATGCGCAGGGGACGGCCGCCGCGTCCTGGTTCAAGGTGCCGCATGGCCCCTGTTTTAGCCGAAGTCAGGCCACGACGAACCAGGTATCCTCGCTCCTCATGCTTTCCCTCGTGCGCAGGCTTGCCCCCCTGTTCTTGCTGATCGGCGCGGGTTGCACGGATCTCCCGGTGATCGCCGCGAGCGGCTGCGGCAACCGCGTCATCGACCCGGAGGCCGAGGACTGCGACGGGCCCTCGACGGGAGGGACCTGCGGGGAGCCGGGGACCGCGCAGGCCTGTCGCTTCGTCTGCGACAAGGCCTCTGCAGCCCCCCGGGGCGGCTGCCCTGGATCTTTTGCCTGCGGTGCAGATGGCATCTGCCGCCAGCCCACCGGCGCTCTGCGCTCGGCAGGGGGGGCCCTGCAGGTGGTGGCCTCCAGGCTCTACCGGGGTGACCTGGATCAGGACGGTCGGGACGACCTCATCGCCCTCTCCGAGGATTTCTTCGATCAAGATGAGTCGGCGGCGCAGGTCCTGCATTTTTCCGGGGACGGGGCCCTGAACTCGCGGCTCACCTTCCCGGGGGTGCTGCGCGAGCCGTGGCTGCTCCCGCTCGCCTCCGCGCCGCAGCCCCGGGGTCTGCTGATCTCCCGCGCACAGAGCGGCTTCTCCGTGACCTTGAGCCGACCCAACCGCTCGTTCGAGGCCAGAAATTACTCCTCGATCCCTCTGGCCGAAGGGGTGCGATCGATGAGAGGCGTGCTGGGAGATTTCCTCCCGACCGGCGTGGGGTTCTTCGACTTTTTCCCGGGGGATGAGATCCTTCTTTTTGCGCACAATGAGCCCAAGGATCAGCCGGCAGAGTACATCCTGGGCTTCTCGGATAGCGCGTCGATCCAGCCTGTTTTCCAGATGAACCGGCGACCGGACGAGCTGGCCGGAGAGCTGCAGCGCGGGCACCTGCTCCGGGCGCGCAGCACCGAGCATTATTGCCCCTCGGTGGTCTTCGCCTTCCTCGGGGCCAGCAACATCGAGCTGATCACCCCGTGCTCCTACGATCAGGGCCTGCAGACGACCCTCCTTGCCCAGTTCAATGACCCCTCCGCTCGCGCCTCGATCCAGCTCTCCGAGGGGCAGATCAGCGAGCAGGTGCACCTGGCCGATCTGGATCGAGATGGCCGCACGGACCTGCTCACCAGGGTGGAGCTTCCAGGCAGCAACGACGGGAACAACCACGTGTTCCTGGCCGCCTACGGGACCACCGAGGGGTACATGACCTCGACATCCGGAGGGGTGGCCCAGAACCTCATGGCGCCTCTGGACCCGCAGCCGGTGCTCCTCCTGCAGGATCCAGGGGTCTCTGGCGCCGAGGATGGCCCGGCCACGCTCCCCGACGCCCAGCTGCTTGCCGCCTCGGGCGCGGCCCTGGCCGTGGGCTACCTGGACGGGGATACGCTCCTCGATTTCGTGTTGCCCGGAGGGATCTTCCTCAGCACCAACCCCTCCGGTATCCCTTCCAAACCCATCGATTCTGTCGAGGGCTTCGAGGGGCCAGTGCACCCGTACTGGCCGGCCGAGGTGCTGCTCGCTTCCTGGACCGAAGCGCGGGTGACGGACATCAACGGCGACGGGCGGCTGGACGTGATCGCGGCCAGCAGCAGCTCCAGGATCGAGGTGCTGCTGGGGAACGGCGCCGGGGCGTTCAGCAAGAGCCTGGTGCCCCTGGAGAGCCCCCCGACCAACCTCACCGTGGGGGATTTCGACGGCGACCTCCTGGACGATGTGGCCTTCCGGGAGCCCTCCTCGCTCACCTCGTCCCAGAGCCTGGACACCTTTGCCGTGCTCTACGGGGCAAGGCAAGGGGTGCCCTCTCAGGTGGTGCGGGTCGGTAAATTTAGCGAGATCCTCGCCGTGTCGAGCGGCCACCGGGTCTCTTACGATCGGGACGATCGCGCCACCGATGTCGGGCTGTTCTCGCGTACCAACGACCGCCTCCTGGTCACCGAGCTCTACGGCTCTCCCGACCGCTCCCTGCGCTCCTTCCTCCAGCTCCAGCGCACCTTCGAGAAGGACGGGCGGCCGGTTCTCGAGATCCATCTCCCGGACGCCTTCGCCGCGGGCCGCTTCGCCGGGTCCTCTCCGGGGCTGGTCGCCCTCGGCTACCCCCAGCTCTCCTTCTCCTCCTTCCCACCGGACCCCTCCGCCTCCCAGCCCCGGTTCTGGTACCTCGAATTTGGCAGCGACGCCCAGGTCTCCACCATGAAATCCCAGCCGCTCCCCGGCCCCGGCGGCCTCGGTCGCCTCGACGCAGGGGATGTGGACGGCGACGGTATCATGGAAACCATCTATACAGAGATTCAATATGGAGAGAAGGTCAGCACGAAGGTCGATCTCTTCCGCCTGGAGCCCGGCCTGGAGGAGCCCTTCGTCGCCCTCTCCAGCGGCACCCTGCCGGCCGAAATATCCACCGATCTGCCGGTGATTTTTTCTGACCTGGACGGGGACGGCAAGGGAGATTTCCTTGCGCTGGAAGGCCGCGGGGGGGGCGATGGTGTCGCGCCGCCGGTGGGCACCGAGGAGGGGGAGGACAGAGACGAGCCCGGGGAGGCGGAGGGGGGGAGCCTGCTGCTGGTGCGCCAGGGGGCGACCGGCTTTGACTGGTCCAACCCGGCCCGTATCCGGCCCCCGGGGGCCCTGGTCCAGGATTTCTGCCTCCTGCCTGACCCGGAGGGCCCCCCACGGCTCGCGCTCAGCTCGGATCAGGGGCTCTGGCTCGCGTCCTGGACCGGGGAGAGCTACCAGTTCCAGGAGATCAAGGGGGCGCAGGAATTCTTTTTCCCCCGGGCCCTGGTCTGCGGCGATTTTGACGGCGACGGCCTCCACGATGTGGCCCTCTCCTACGGGGATTCCATCGAGCTTCTGCGCGGGGTCCCGAGGCTGCGGTGATCCGGGAACTTTCCCCCCACAACGCTCTCCAACCTCGATCCATGGCCTCTGCGCCCCATCTCCTCCGGGTAGCGCTCCGCAAGCTGCGGTGGTGGCTGCTGGTGCTCGCCGCCTTCCTGCTCCATCTCCCGGTGCTGTTGCCGGCCCCGCGGCCCCTGTCCCCGGCGGAGCGCGCCCTCGCCGCCGTCGCCACGGAGGCCCTGCTCCGGGGAGATCAGCGGCTCGACTACGGCGGCTTCTTTCTCCGCTCCGAGGGCCCCTCGGGGCAGGCCGCGGAGCCCGGGTGGCGCGCCCTCTCGGCCTCCCTCAAGGACCAGGTGGGCCCCCTCGGCGGCCGCGACGCCGACGACGGTATCCGCAAGATGATGCTCCTCCTGTTCCGCGAGGCCCACCTCGACCAGTACCACCGCGAGGAGGCCAGGATGAGCGGCTTCTTCGCCGCGGAGGCCGGCGGCAACTGCGAGGCCCAGACCAAGCTGCTCCTCGCCTCCCTCAAGGCCTCCACCCTCCAGCTGCCCGAAGGAAAGGCCCCCGGCGTCGAGGTGTTCCAGGACCATGTGCAGGCCGTCATCGTCGATCGGCAGCGCGGTACTGTATGGAACCTCCTCACTGGCGAGGAGGACGCGGCACCGCGGTCGGACGTGTACCGGCCGGCGGTGCTGCTGGCGGCGTACCTGCGAGGGCTGGGGCTGAAGCCGCCGATCCCGGAGAGCGCGCTGCGGATGCTGAAGGGGCCCCGCCCCCAGGCGCTGCGGCGCGGCTGGACGTTCTTCACGACCTCGACGATGCGGCTGCCGGCGGCGGCGGTGCGGCACACCGAGGGGCTGGCGCCGGAGCGGGCGAAGATCCCCTTGCCGGCGGGGAAGCGCGGCTCCGAGCCGCCGCCTGCGTCGGGGGAAGCGGCGGCGGTGGGCCGCGAGGCGTTCATCAAGGATCACGATCCGCTCCAGCTCTTCGCCATGGATCGGGTGCAGGGGCCCTTCGTGCTGGTGGGGCCGACGCTGGTGTTCCGGAGCCAGGCGCAGGCGGATCGGTACCTCGGGCTCGAGTCGCAGGCCGAGCGGCGGAGGATGCTGCTGGGTCTGGTCGAGGACCGGCTCCGGGACGAGCTCGCCGGGGGCGCGCCTCAGCTGCCCAGGATCGAGCAGCTGGCGGGCTGGCGCGAGGACGCGATCGGGGAGCAGGTGCGGCGGATGACGAGGGTGGAGCAGCTGCTGGCGCTGGCGGAGCTGTCGGTGGATCGAGGGCGCTCCGGCGGGCTGGTGGGAGGCGAGCTCGAGCTTCGGCTGCCGGCGCTCCGCAAGGTGAGCGAGAGCGTGCGCACCTTCACCGCGGACGCGGGCCAGGAGCCGGAGCGGTTCCTGCGGGCCCTTGGCGCCCTGGATCGACCGCGGCGCAGGCTGCTCCTGGGGTTCTTCGTGCCGCGCTTCCAGAGCGCCCAGGTGAAGGCCCTCGCCCAGGTGCTCGGGGACGAGCGGCGCCTCGCCCTGAGCGCGGGGGAGCAAGGGCCTCCGCTCCGGGCCCTCGCTCCGATCGAGTACACCGAGGTCGAGCTGCTCCCGGACCCGGCCCCCCTCGCGCCGCCCCCGGCGCCGCTCCCCGCGTCACCCCCTGCCCCCCGGGAAGGCCAGGCGCTGGCCGGGGAGGGCGGTGGGGGTATGGAATTTCCGGTGGGTGCTTACCTGGACCTGGCGCTCTCCGGGATGTTCTCCTCGGGGGCGGCCCAGGACGCGGCGCCGATCCTGGCGCGGTGGAGCCCGGAGGTGAGCGAGGCCTTGCTGCGCGCGGCGCCGCCCGCGCCGCGGTGCGCCGAGCTGCTGATCCAGGCCCAGATGGCGGTGCTGAAGCCTCTCCAGGAGGCGAACCTGCCCACCCCGGCGCACCTGCGCGACGCGATCAAGAAGCTGGAGCGCGGCTGCTCGCGGTAAAGCGCCGCTCTTGGGGGAGACGATGCCGTGGCGTCGCAGGTACATGCGCACGTGGGCGCGCTCGACGTCGGCGCGGCGAGCCATCTCGGAGATGTTGCCGCTGGTCTCCTGGTAGAGGCGGGTGAAGTAATCTTGCTCGAAGCGGTTGAGCACCTCTTGCTTGGCGTCGCGGAAGGTCGCGGAGCCGCCCGCGTCGGAGCCCACGTTGGGCGGCGGCGTTGGCAGCACCAGCGAGCCCAGGTGGGCGTCTACCTCGATGGGCCCCCCTTCGTCCGCGAGGGCCAGGGCGGCGGACACCGCGTTGCGGAGCTCGCGGACGTTGCCAGGCCAGTCGTAGCGCTGCAGCCGGGCCAGGGCCGAGGCCGGGACCCGCTCGAAGGCGTCGGGGGCGCCCAGGTCGGTCAGCATGTTGCGCACCAGGGACGGGATATCGTCGAGGCGAGCGCGAAGGGCAGGGAGGTCAACTCTGACCTCGGCCACCCGGAAGAAGAGGTCGCTGCGGAAGAGGCCTTCGTTGACCTCGCGGGCGAGGTCGCGGCGGGTGGCGGCGACGACGCGGACGTTGACGGGGCGGTAGGTGTTGCTGCCGACGGATTTGATGCGACGCTCGGCGAGGACGCGGAGGAGCTTGGGCTGGAGGTCGATGGGGAGCTCGCCGAGCTCGTCGAGGAAGATGGTGCCGCCGTCGGCCTCGACAAAGGGGGAGATGCGGCGGTCGATGGCGCCGGTGAAGGCGCCCTTCTCGTGGCCGAAGAGGGTGGCCTCGGCGAGGCTGGGGGGGATGGCGCCGCAGTCGACGATGACGATGGGGCCGTCCTTGCGGGGGCTGGCCTGGTGGATGGCGCGGGCGACGAGCTCTTTGCCGGTGCCGGTCTCGCCGCCGATGAGCACCGTCAGCTCGGTGGCGGCGACGCGCTTGAGGCGATCGAAGAGGGCGCGCATCGCCGGGGTCTCGCCGACGAGGGGGCCGAAGCGGCCGATCTGGGCGATGGGGACCGGCTCACGGGCGGCGGGCTCGAAGATGACCTCGGTGGCGGCGACGCGGAAGGCCGTGCGGTGCGTGAGGTACACCTCCCCGATGCGGACGCCCCCGAGGAAGGTACCGTTCTTGCTCCCCTTGTCGCGGAGCCGGACCCCCTGCTCCGTCGCCACCAGCTCGGCGTGCACCGAGGACACCCGGGGATCATCGAGCACGAGCTGACAGTCCTCGTGGCGCCCCAGCAAGATCGCGTCCGGGCCGATCACCAGCCGCTGCGTCGGCTTGGAGGCGAGGTACAGGGTTCCTCGGAGCATCTCCAGCCGGGGCGCCGCCACGACGGTTGCGTCCTCGGGGGACAGGCGGGACGGTACTTTCTTCATCAAGGGTGCGCATCGTAACAAAAAACGAGCAAGCTCCAAGGTTACTCCAACGTGACGAATGCTTGCCGCGCTGCGCCGTTGCGTTTCGACCCGATCCCCGGGAAGCTGCCCTCGCCATGAGCAAGGACCTTCCCCATGTGGTCATCGTCGGCGGCGGATTTGGCGGCCTCGAAGCGGCGCGAGCCCTGCGCAACGCCCGGGTGCGCATCACGCTCGTGGACAAGCGCAACCACCATCTTTTTCAACCGTTGCTGTATCAAGTAGCAACAGCGGGGCTAGCAGCCTCGGACATCGCGGCACCCATCCGCAAGATCCTGGCGGAGCAAGAGAACGTGACGGTGCTGCTGGACCGGGCCGTGGCCATCGACAAGAAGCGCAAGGTCCTGGTGCTGAGCAACGAGGAGCTCCCCTACGATTTCCTGATCCTGGCGACGGGGGTGACCAATGACTACTTCGGCAACGACTCCTGGGAGGCCCACGCGCCAGGGTTGAAGTCGCTTGAAGAGGCGCTGGACATCCGGCGGCGGGTGCTGCTCGCCTTCGAGGCAGCCGAGAAGGAGGACGACGAGGCGATCCGCAGGCGCTGGTTGACCTTCGTGGTGATCGGTGGCGGGGCGACGGGGGTCGAGATGGCGGGGGCGCTGAGCGAGATCGCGCGCCGCACGATGGCCGCCGACTTCCGGAACTTCAACCCGCGCGACGCCCGGGTCGTGCTGCTGGAAGGGGGGCCTCGCCTGCTGCCGGCCTTCCCCCCCGAGCTGTCGGAGCAGACGCGCCACGACTTGCAGGAGATCGGCGTCGAGGTGCAGCTCAATGCCCGGGCGCAGCGCATCGACGAGCAGGGGGTGCTCACCGCGAACGAGATGATCGAGGCGAGGAACGTGCTGTGGGCCGCCGGGGTCCGGGGGGTCCCGCTGGCGAATTCCCTCGGCGTGCCCCAGGACCGCGCCGGTCGCATCTGGATCCGCCCCGATCTCACCGTGGAAGGGGCGCCCGGGGTCTTCGTCATCGGCGACGCCGCGGCCTTCCCCGTCGAGGGCGGGATCCTGCCCGGGGTCGCCCAGGTCGCCATCCAGCAGGGGCGCCACGCGGCTCGCAACATCCTCGCCCAGCTCGCCCGCAAGCCTCTTCGCCCCTTCTCCTACCAGGACCGAGGATCCATGGCGACCATCGGGCGCAACCGGGCCATCGCGGTCTCCGCCGGGCTCCAGATGACCGGTTTTCTGGCCTGGATCGCCTGGGTGTTCATCCACATCCTGTACCTTGTCGATTTCCGTAACCGCCTGGCGGTCCTCTTCGAGTGGAGCTGGGCCTATTTTTCTTACAACCGCAGCGCCCGTATCATCCTCGAGCGCAGCGCCCCGCGGGTCGAGTTGCCGCCCCACCCCCCGGAAGGCGCACGGAAGGAGCCTGCCTGATGCTACGTGTCGGTCTTGTCTCCTCGGCGGGTGAGATGGCCCGCGGCATCCTCGAGGTCGGCCTCGAAGGTGCCCTCCGCGAGCCCTGCCGGGTCCGCCTCTACGACACCTACGCGGCCCTCGTCGAGGCCCTCGTCGATGGCGAAGAAGAGCTGGCCTGGCTCCCCCCCATCGCCTACCTCCGGGCACGCCGCCGCGGCGCCGTTCGCCTCCTGTCCGTCATCGAACGCGGCGGTCAGAGCCGCTACGGATGCGTGCTCCTGGGCCGCGCGGGGCTCGTCGATCGCCTCGACGACGCCGCCGGCAAGCGCGCCGCCTGGGTCGACCCCTGGTCTGCCGCTGGCTACATCGTCCCCCGCGCTCTTGTCCACGCCGCCGGTCACCACCCTGGCGATTTCTTTTCTGCTCAAAGTTTCGTCGGTTCCTACGAGGCGGTGCTCTCGATGCTCCGCTTTGGTCAGGCCGAGGTCGGCGGCTGCTTCTGCCGGTTCGATGCCGAGGGAACCCCGGTCGAGGGGCCCTGGGCCGGGCAAGAGGCCTTCTCCATCCTGGCCCACGGCGGCCCCATCCCGGGGGACACCCTCTGCGCCAGCGCCTCCCTCGCCTCCGGCCGTCTGGAGCAGCTCCAGCTCCTGCTGTCGAGCAAGCTGCCGCCCCCGGCGCTGCTGGTGGTCCTGCAGGCCACCGCCCTCCGGCCGCCGGACGTGGGGGCCTACGACCTCTTCGAGCGCACCTACGCCGATGTCTCCCTCGCGCGCCCCTGAGTTTGTGCCGCTCCTCGCGCTGCTGCTCGTGCTGCTGTGTGGCTGCGACGCCGGTCAGGGTGGGCCGTCCTCCGGGCTCCCTCCGCCCACCCCGAGCCCCGCGGTCTCCTCCGCTCCGGCGCTCTCTGCGTCTTCGCCCTCTCCTGCTCCCGCGGCGCCTCCAGCGGCCCCCGCGGCCTCCAGCGCCTCCCCCCCGGGGCCGTGTCGCCAGGGGATGATCGAGGTCCAGGGGCGCTTCTGTCGCGCCGTCCTCCATCGCTGCATCAAGGGCGCGCGCACCTACCGCGGCAAACCCTCGGGCGACTGGAACCCCTACTTCTGCGACGAGTACCAGGTCGGCACCGCCCGGTGCCTGGGCGGCGAGAGCCCCCGCCACTTCTGCATCGATGAGTACGAATACCCCAACCAGCAGGGGGCCATCCCGGTGGTCATGGTGACCTGGTTCCAGGCCAAAACCCTCTGCGAAGCCCAGGGGAAGCGCCTCTGCGGCGACGACGAGTGGACCCTCGCCTGCGAGGGCCCCGAGCGCCGCCCCTTCGCCTACGGGTGGGCCCGCGACGCCACCGCCTGCAACATCGATCGCCCCTGGATCCAGCCGGACGACGGCCTCCTCGCCTCCCGCGATAACGACAAGGTCGCCGCCGAGGTCGACCGGCTCTCCCAGCGCCTCCCCTCCGGCGCCATGCCCCGCTGCGTCTCCCCTTTTGGCGTCAAGGACATGGGCGGCAACGTCGACGAGTGGACCGTCAACGTCACCCTCGGCGGCAAGCCCTACCGCTCGATGTTCAAGGGCGGCCACTGGTGCAAGGGCGCCCGCAACCGCTGCCGACCCACCACCGAGAGCCACGACGAGTCCACCGCCTACTACGCCGAGGGCTTCCGCTGCTGCTCCGACACGGCGAAGATGCCCTGATCTTCTGTAGACAGAAGTTCTATATGGACGCCGTTCGCAAATTTTTTGACGGGAGGGCCGCTTTGGGTCCACGGTCGCGGGGTGCTACGACCGCTCGCCATCCTGCTCGCCGCGATGCAGCTCTCGCGCCCCGAGATCCCGAAGGCCGAGGGGCTGAAGTACGCCGAGGCCCTGAACCACCTGGCCCGGGAGTCCCGCATTGACCCCTTGCTCGCGGTGGCCATCGTGCACTTCGAGTCGCGCTGGTACCCGAACCGGGTCTCCGAGGACGGGGAAGACTACGGGCTCGGGCAGGTGCGCGCCCGCTACCTGGCGGCGTGCCGTGATGAGGAAGACCCGGTGCTCGCCCCCGGCGAGAGCTGCGCCGCGGCCAAGGCCACGCTGCTCAAGGCCTTCTGCAAGGAGAAGATCGGCTCGGACGGGGACCCGCACTGGCTCGCGGGCTACCAGGGGTACAACCTCCCGGAGCGCCAGCAGTGGTGCAAACCAGGCGAGAAGACCCAGCAGGTGCTCGAGTACCACGCCTCCCTCGTGGAGCGATTCTTCCCGAAGAAGAAGGTCGTGGCGAAGGCGACGCCAGGCAAGGCCAGGGGGGCAGGGAAGGGGGCCCCCCCCGCGAAGGAGCCGGCGGCGAAGGGCGCACCGGGCAAGGCACCAGCGGGGAAGGAGCCAGCGGGGAAGGGAACGCCAGGGAAGACGACCGCCCCCGGCAAGCGAGCGCGGTGAGGCTCAGCCCTCGGGGGTGAAGCGGAGGGAGAAATTCAGCACCGTGGTGCCGGTGCGAGGCTTGAGGAAGTCGATCCCCTCGAAGACGCGGTGCACGCACTCGTTGAATTCCCGGTGCTTGAAGGTCGACTTGTTGGGCTTGACCCGGGCCTTACCTCCCTCACGCTCGACCCGTAGCTCGACGCTGATGTCGCCTTTTTGCCCCTCGACCATGGACCAGCAGCGGCGCATCTCGTCGTAGTGAGGCTGGACCGAGCGCTTGAAGGGCTCCTTGGTGGCGTTGTCGTTGGGCCCCCCGCCGATGTGGATGCCGATGTTGGCGACCTTGACCCGGGGGAGAGGCTTCTCCTCGACCCTGGGGGGCGTCGGGGCCTCGGCGGCGCTGGCGGCAGGGGCCGGGGTCGAGGCCGGAGGGGCCGGGGGCGGAGGCGGGAGGGTGCTGGGGACCACGGAGGCCGCTGGCGCCGAGGGGCGAGGGGCCGCGGAGGCGGGGGCAGAAGGGGTCGCCGGCGTGGAGGTGGCCGGGTCCGGCGCGGAGGAGGGGGCGCAGGCGCTCAACAGCGCGAGGGACAGGAGCGATCCGGGGAGCGAGCGGAGCATCACGGCCCGCGGCATACTCCACCGGCGACCGCCGGGCCAGGGGCCCTCACGGTTCCATCTGCGACAGGGCAAAGGAGAGCTCGTCGGCGCCCTTCTGCACCGCGGCCTTGAGCATGTCGGCGCCCCCGTGGCCTGCGTTCTTCTCGATCCGGAGGAGCGCGGGCCCGCCGGTCGAGTGCTCCTGGATCTGGGCGATGAACTTCCGGGCATGCATCGGGTCCACCCGGTCATCGCTGTCGGCGCCCAGCATCAGCATCGCGGGGTACTTCGTCCCGGCCTTGACCCGGTGATACGGGGAGTAGCCGAAGAGCACCTTGAAGTCCTCCGCGTTGTCGGCAGACCCGTACTCCTCGATCCAGGTCTTCCCCGAGCCGAACAGGTGGTAGCGCACCATGTCGAGGAGGGGCACCCCGCAGAGCACGACGCGAAAAAGCTCGGGTCGCTGCGTCATCGCGGCCCCGACCAGCAACCCGCCGTTGGACGCCCCCTGGATCGCCAGCCGGCCGGGCCTCGTGTACTTCTCGCGGATCAGGAACTCGGCGGCGCCGATGAAGTCGTCAAAGACGTTCTGCTTCTTGTGGAGCATCCCGTTGCGGTGCCACTCCTCGCCGTACTCGCTGCCGCCCCGCAGCGCCGACATCACGAACACCCCGCCTCGCTCCAGCCACGGGATGATCGACGACCGGAAGCTCGGCTGCATCGCCGCCTGGAACCCCCCGTACCCGTAGAGCAGCGTCGGCGCGCTGCCGTCCCGCGGGGTGCCCTTGCTGGACACGATGAACAGCGGCACCTGGGTCCCGTCCCGGGACGGGGCGAAGCGCTGCTCGACGGTGAACCGCGAGGGATCGACCGGCACCTTGGCCTTGAAGAAGAGCCTGGGATCCCCCTTCTTCACCGAGATCTCGTGGATCTCGGTCGGGTGCACCAGCGACGTGAACACGAAGTACGCCTCGTCCTGGTCAGGCTGCCCCATCAGCGCCGTCGCGCTCCCCGGCGCCGGAAGCGGCACCACCCGGTCCAGCTTCCCGTCCAGCGTGTGCAGCTCGATCTGGCTGATCACGTCCTTCAGGTAGAGCAGCGACAGCTTGCCACCCACCAGCGAGATCCCCTCCATCGTCGCGTCCTTGCGCTCCGGGATGATCTCCTTCCACGAGCCCCGCGCCGGCCTCGCCGGGTCCACCTCGAAGACCCGGTAC
>JALOQB010000451.1 GCA_025453595.1 Polyangiaceae bacterium | reverse complement strand
CGGCTGCGGCTGCGGCTGCGGCTGCGGCTGCGGCTGCGGCTGCGGCTGCGGCTGCGGCTGCGGCTGCGGCTGCAGGGGAGGGTCGGCTGCGGCTGCAGGGGAGGGTCGGCTGCGGCTGCCGGAGAGGGTCGGCTGCGGCTGCCGGAGAGGGTCGGCTGCGGCTGCAGGAGAGGGTCGGCTGGGGCTTGAAGTCCTGGAAGTCGGCCCCTGCAGGGACGGAGCAGGCGCGGTGCCCGACAGCCCTTGCCCACGGGACCGTCCACCGACCCCACGGACGTCCACGTCCCTGGTGCTGGTGACCGTGCGCGTGGGTGACTCCGCAGGCACAGCCCTGCAACCACCCCTCGATCACCCGACCCGGCGGGCCAGCAGCCCGGGGTCAGGACGCCGGCTGGAGGGAGCCGCCATCTTCCCGGCGGGCGGCCTGACGGAGGGAGGCTGCGAGGGCGGTGGCGGCGGCGCCGAGGGGGTAAGCGACCAGGAAGCCCGAGAGCAGGCGGGTCGGGTGGAAGACCGGGTGCCAGCCCAGGTCCTGGGTGGTCAGCTCGAGGAACAGGAAGGCGGCGGCGAGGGAGACCGAGATCCGCAGCACCCGGAGGCCCCGGTAAGGCCAGCCGATCAGGAGGCCCAGACCTGCGCCGAGGGAGATGCCCAGGCAGCGCGAGCACAGGGGCATGATCTCGCCAGCGATGCTTAGGGAGCGCTCCGGGAGCTGGTGGCAGAAGCCGTCGAACCAGCCCTCGACGCGCTCGGCGAGGGCGCTCTTGCCCGCGAGCTGCAGCAGCGGCGGTGCGAAGGGGAGCGCCGCAAGCAACGCGCCCGCGACCCGGAGCACCGGGGCAAGCCAGCGGAGGGAAAGCTCGGGGGAGGTAGGGGGGGCGGAGAGGGTGCTGCTGTTCATTTTTTCCCTCGCGATGGGATGGGCCGACCCAGGCGCTCCAGGACGGCTTGCAAATCTTTCCAGACATCTCGCTTGGCGTCGAGGCGCCCGGCCTCAGTTTCTCGCAACAGGTAGGCCGGGTGGTAGGTTGGCATCACCGGGACCACCAGAGGGCCATGGCGGTAGAGCTTCCAGGTGCCCCGGAGACCCTTGATGCCGAGCGCGGTCCGGAGCAACCCCTTGGTCGCGGTGGCCCCGAGGGCCACGATCACCCGGGGCTGGGAGAGCAGCAGCTGCTCGTGGAGGTAGGGCAGGCAGGCCCCCATCTCCTCCGGGGTCGGGGTACGGTTGGCGGGGGGGCGGCAGCGGCAGATGTTGGTGATGTACACCTCGTCCTGCGTCAACCCCATGGCCCCGATCATGCGATCAAGGAGCTGACCCGCGCGCCCCACGAAGGGGAGTCCCTGATCGTCCTCGTCGGCCCCTGGCGCTTCTCCGATGAAGCAGAGCTCGGCGTCCGGGTTGCCCCGGGCGAAGACGGTCTGCTTGCGCTGCTGGTGCAGCACGCAGCCGGTGCACCCCTGGATCTGCTGCGCGAGGAGCTCGAGCCGGCGATGCGCCTCGGTCGTGCGAGGGGGGGGAAGCCCGACAAGCTCGCGTGCCGGGGCGGGCAGCGGGGTGTCCGGGATCTCGCTCGGGGCAAACAGGAACCCCTGGGTCGGCTCGTCCTCGAAGAGCGGAGACGGGGGAGCCGGGGGGGGAGCAGGGGCCACCAGGGCGACAGGCGCCACGGGCGCCACCGGCACTGCCTCGGGAGCAAGCTCGACCGGGGGAAGAGCGGGGGCCTCTTCGGCCGGAGCCTCGATCACCACCGGAGGCGCCTCGGTGAAGCTCGCCGGACCGGGCTCGACCTCCGGGGGCAGACCGGTGATGCCGAAGGGGGGCTCGGGCATGCGCACCGTGTCCGGGGCGTCCAGCGCGAGGGACGGGGGCGCCAGCCCGGGAGACGCGGTGAACACCGGCACGTCGAGCAGGTCATCGACCTGCGGGGGCCAGAGGTCGGGCGCCGACTGCGGGAAGCCCGTGGCCCCGGTGCTGCGGTGGAACTCGATCAACGCCCGGGTCGCCCCGAGGAGCGCCGCTGCTTCTGCCCTGAGCTCGTCCTGTTCCACCTGCTACCTCATCGCCTCAGTGGCCGCCTTCGAGCGCCAGCCACCGCTCGGCCTCGAGCGCCGCCATGCACCCGGAGCCCGCCGCGGTCACCGCCTGCCGGTACGTGAAGTCTTGTACATCCCCTGCCGCGAAGACGCCAGGGACGCTCGTCTTCGTCGACCCTGGCGTCGTCTTCACGTAGCCATTGTCGTGGAGCTCGACCTGGCCCACCACCAGGTCGTTCATCGGCTGGTGACCGATCGCCAGGAAGAACGCCGCGATCGGCAGCGTCTGGGCTTCACCCGTATGGATATTCCGGATGCGAACGCCGGTGACCTCATCCTGGCTGACGTCGAGGACCTCGTCGACGACGGTGTTGTAGTAGACCTTGATCTTGGGGTTCGAGAGCACACGCTGCTGCATGGCCTTGGAGGCGCGGAACTCATCGCGGCGGTGGATGAGGGCGACGGAGGAGCAGAGGCCAGCGAGGTAGGAGGCCTCTTCCATGGCGGTGTCGCCGCCACCGACGACGGCGACATCCTTGTTTCGGTAGAGGGCGCCATCGCACACGGCGCAGGCGGAGACGCCGCGGTTCTTGAGGGCCTCCTCGGAGGGGAGGCCGAGGTACTTGGCCTTGGCGCCGGTGGCGAGGATGACGGTGCGCGCGAGGCGCGGAGCCTCTTCGCCCTCGACCCAGACGCGGAAGGGACGCTGAGAGAAATCGACCCTGGCGACGTCCGCGGTGATGATCTCGCACCCCTGGTGGGTCGCCTGATCGCGGAAGCGGGTCATGAGCTCCTGGCCGGTGACTTTTTCGGGAAAGCCAGGGTAGTTCTCGACATCCGTCGTGAACATCAGCTGCCCCCCCGGGATCAGCCCCCCCGCGGAGAACCCCTCGACGCAGAGAGGCTTGAGGTTGGCGCGGGCGGCGTAGATGGCGGCGGTCAGCCCCGCGGGGCCCGAGCCGATGATGATGACGTTACGGATCTCTTCGCTCATGCGGGCCGGGTTAGCACCGCTACCAGCGGGCGACCAACCCCAGCGAGACGATGTCGGCCCGGGCCTTGAGGCGGCCGCCGTTGACCGCCTGATCGCTGCGGAAGGTGGGGGAGCTCCCGGTGATTGCTCTGAGCGAACCTTGCCCGTTGTTGTCGAGGGTCTTGAAGAAGATGTGGCCGTAGCCTGCCTGGATGTCGATGGGGCCGACCCGGAAGGTGCCGCCGGCGGTCAACCCGAGGCGCTGGGCCCCGATGAAGTCGAGGTGCATGTCCTTCGCGTCGACGTTGGCGGTCTGGAACCAGGCGCCGCCGCGCAGGGCGAGCTTGCCCGGGAGCACCACATAATCGCCGCCGAGGCGCACCCCGAACGCGTCTTTCCAGTTGTGGGGCACGCTTGCGTTCTCGGGGAGGGCGATGCTTGTGCCCTCGACGTTGAGGTTGATCTGGGGCTGCTCGAAGAAGACCCCCAGCGTCTGGAACTGGCTATCCCTGGAGAATTCGAGGTTCAGCTCGATGTCGAACACCTCGTCGCGGAGCGGATCGAGGCCGGGGCGCCGCGCGGGGTCGAGCCCCGTGCGCTTCTTGTAGTACCTTGCCCCCGCCCGTGCCTGCCACGGCTGCGGGACCTCGATGCGCACCTGCCTGTCCGCCGTGGATTGGACCGTGGGGTTCGGGGTGGGCTGCAGGTTCGGGGTGTAAACAAAGGCGGTGAGATCGGCCTTGCCCCGGGCCTGGATGGCGTCAGACCACTGGAACCAGGCGGCGACATCGAGGCCGCTCTCTTCCTGGTCGACCACCGTGGCCAGGGTGCTCAGCACGAA
This sequence comes from Polyangiaceae bacterium, assembly GCA_025453595.1. Taxonomy (GTDB): domain Bacteria; phylum Myxococcota_A; class Polyangia; order Polyangiales; family Polyangiaceae; genus JANWXX01. The sequence goes on along the minus strand of JALOQB010000451.1, from coordinate 784 downwards.
GCCCGGGATGAACCAGTCTTGCGCCGAGATCTTCGCCAGCACGTCCTGGTCGCTCTTCTCGTTGAGGCGGCCGTTGCTGACCGCCTGCCCCGCGTTGAGCCCCATGGCCACGTTGCTGAAGCCGATGGAGGCGACACCCCAGATGAACGAGGCCCCCACACGGATGTTCTTGGCCACCTCGTAGCCCACGCCGATCTGAGGCCACGCCACGATGTTGTTGAGATCGGTGACGATGTAGCGAGACCCTGACGGCCCTCGCACCGGTTGCCCGAGGCTGCTGGGGGCCAGGGACGTGTTATCGGTGAAGGTGGGGTACGAGGTCTTGCCGTAGGCCGAGGGGCCCAGGGCCGCGAAGCCGATGCCGAGCTTGTCGCTCAGCCGGTACTGCAGGGCGATCTGGGGGTTGGGGAACGGATCACCGTCGTTGCAGGACTGGTGGTAGAGCTGGGCGACGTTGCCCGCCGTCACGCCGTTGGCGACCGGGTCGCTGCCGCCGAACCGGCGCTGCAAGCAGGCTTTTTGCCAGATGATGTTGGCCGAGAGGGAGGCCCCTCGTCCGTTGCGCGCCAGGGCCGCCGGGTTGTGGTAGGTCGCCAGCGGATCCGTCGCCCGAGCGAGCCAGGCAGAGCCACGGCCAAAGGATTCGACACCGTTCGAGGGGAATTCGAAGCCGTTGGCAAGCGCCGTCGAGGGCGCGAGGAGGGCGAAGGAGACGAGCGAGCGGAGGAGGGGGCGTTGCATCACTCGCGCACCGGGCTCGCCTTGAGCGCAGCCCGCCCTTCCT
>JALOQB010000151.1 GCA_025453595.1 Polyangiaceae bacterium | reverse complement strand
CTCTGGATCCAATGGACATTGTTTGCCACTTCCTGGCAGGTTGCTCAGGGTGGCCTGCCCCTGGACAGAGCAGGGGGATTACAAGAGCTTGTCGATCTTGTTCAACCACGAACGCAAGGACACCGCGTCGTCTGGAATCTGAACGAGCCTGTATTTGTGGATAAGAGAGGTCATGGCTTCGGTATCCTTCGCTTTGACGCCTTGGGCGAGCAGCAAGGTGTCTACCTTGGCATCCGGTAGCGACTCGCTCTTCCTCTGCCCTGCAACCGCCAGCACCCACGACTCGAGACGCTCGATGGCCATTTCGCCCACGATGGCTGGGTGAGAAGGGAGCTGCGAGGCGATCGCCTCAAGACCCTCGTTGAAGGATCGCTCGCGCTCCTTGCCCTCGCGCTTGGCGGAGTCCCGATCTCTACTGAAGAGGATCGCATCAAACTTCCGTTCCTTGGCCCACTGCACAAGCCCAAGGACGGTCCTGGCTTCAGCCCCCCGGTGGGCCCCAGCCTGGTAGTGTGGAATCTTGCTCCACATCCGGGCGTCCACCACAAGCCAACCACTCTCTTTCTGAAGCCTTGCCAGTGCCTCGAGCACTCCAGGAGCAGGGGGTTTAGGGCGGTAAGCAGGCTCCAGCGCCCAGTCTCCAAGTTCATTTTTCCCCTCGCCCGCGAGCAAGACAACCCTGGGGTTCAAGAGTCCCCCCCGAGGTAGGCTGGCGCGGGTTCCTGCAGAAGATCGTGCTCCTCAACTCCGTCCGAGTGCAGGAGCCAGAGCTCGCCGTTCGAGTAAAAACGCGAGCGCTCGTCGTAGTTGAACGTGTCCTTGAGGGGAGTGATCTGCGTCCCGCGATGAATGTTGCGCGTCACAACAGAGACCTCCTCTTTGCGGAGTTCATTGATGACCAGAGGGCTGTGTGTCGCCACGATGACCTGAGTTTCTTGAGAAACATGGCGCAATATCTTCACGACCTCGGCGATCCTGGCAGGGTGGAGACCGTTCTCCGGCTCCTCGATGAGCAGCAACCCTTGCCCGTTAAGGTAGCGCAGGGCAGCAAAGGAAAGGAAGTAGATCATCCCTTCGCTCATCGCAGAAGGAGGGATCGAATCGCCCCCGATGAGATCGACTTCGATCGATCCACGCTTCTCTGAGTCGATAAGTGTTTTTAGCCTTTTTACTGCAGGGAATAGTTTGCAAAACTCATCTCGAAGCGCGACAAATGCATCGACATCACGGCCGTTGATGCCCTGGATAACCGAGGCAAGGCCAGCCCCGTTTTCATCGAAGAACCTCAGCGGTTGACCCGAACTGATGAGTTCGGAAGGCTTCCTTGCGACCCGAGGATCGATGCGCAAAAAAGAGGCTCCAGCCTGCAATGTCTCCCGATCCTTCTGCACCAAACCGGTCATCCTGAGCGCCTCCGCAGAATGCCCCAAGGCTCTCTTCCTTTGTTCGAATTCTTCGCCAACCCGGAGTGTTTCGTGCAGTTCAGGGTAGAGTTTTGAAGGCATCTGAACGCTATACTGGGCGCCTCCGCTCAGGGTAGCCTTCAAGATCGTAGGAGATTCAACGGAAATACGTTCATCGCTGGGGTCTAGCACCTTCGATGGATCGCCCCTCGACGCGATACAGGCCTGGGTTGCCAGCAGTCGGAGTGCTCTCAGCAATGTGGTCTTGCCACTATCGTTTGGACCGATGAAGGCGTGTAGAGGAGAAAGACCACACTCCACACTCTGGATACAACCAAACTTCTCCACTGAAAACCGCTCGATCATGGCCCCGCCACCTTGCCGCCAGATCCTTCCCTGAGCACGCCCAGCGGCACCCGCCGTCGCTCGATACAGGACCTTCCAGGGCGGCGGACCCTCCGGAACCTCCGGATAGGGAACCTCCGTTGCCCCCGGCCCCGGCGCCCCCCTGTCCGGCGACGCTGCCGGCGGCCCCGGCTTGCGGGCCCGAGCCTGCCTGACCGGCGCCGCCGGTGCCCGCCCCCGCGGCGCCGCCGATCTCCGAGCCGCCTACCCCGCCCGCCCCGCCGGTGCCTTCGACGAGGACGGAGAAGGGGGGGGCCTCGACGGTGTTGCCGGCGGGGTCCGTGGCGCGGGGGCGAAGGGAGAGCTGGGTGGAGCCGGGGAAGGGGCCCAGCTCGGCGAGGAAGAGGTCTCCGCCGAGGAAGCGTGCCGGGACGGTGCCGCTGCTGTCCTGGGTGGTGTAGGCGATCTCGACGCGAGCATGCTGGCCGACCTCGCTGGTGAAGGCGTCGGTGACGGCGAGGCGCAGGCGCAGGGTCTGGGCTGCGAGGATCGACGCGGGAGGGGCCTCGATCTGACGGAAGCGAGGGGAGCTGGTGTCAGGCTTGGAGGGGGCCACGCCGAGGAACAGGCGATCGAGACGAGGCGACCCCTCCCCCTGGCCGGTCACCACGTCGAGGAGACCATCGCCATCCAGATCCGCGACATCGAGGCCGAGGGTGGGGTCGCTGGTGGTGGGGAAGGCATCGAGGACGGTGGAGAAGACCCCCTTGCCGTCGTTCAGTAGCAATTTTTCCGAGGGGTTCTGCAGGCTGCCGACGATCAGATCGTAATCCCCGTCCCCGTCGACGTCGGCGCACTTCACGATGTTGTCGTCGGTGTTGGGCTCCCCCGTGATGCGCTGCTCGCTCTCGTCAGAGAAGACCCCCTTGCCGTCGTTGATCAGCACCTGGGTTCGGTGGCCGTCGCCCAGGTCAGCGGCGGCGTTGTCGAGGAGCAGATCCAGGTCCCCGTCTCCGTCGATGTCGCAGGCCTCGGTGTTGTAGGTATAGGGGCCCTTCTTCGCGGGGAAGGGGGCCTCCGTGAAGGTCGCTTTCCCGTCGTTCAAGAGCAGGCGACTCAGGCCGTTGCGGTGGTTGACGAGGATATCGAGATCCAGATCTCCGTCGACGTCGTGAAGATCGATGTCGATCGGGGTCGACCCTTGCGCCGCGGGCAGCGCCGGCGGCAGGCGGCCCTTCACCGCGGCAAAGTACCCCTGGCCGTCGTTGAGCAAGAGCCGGACCTCGGCCTGCGAGGAGAGCGGTTCATCCCCCCAGTCTCCGATCACAAGATCGAGATCGCCGTCGCCGTCCAGATCCCCCAGATGGGCGGCTCCGGCCCTGGATTTTTGCCCGAAAGGGAGCCGCTCCTTCGCCTCTTCCTGGAAGACGCGAGGGGATTGCTGCAGGAGCAATCGATCCTGATCCAGGCCATAGCCCCCGGGCAGGAAGACATCGAGATCGCCGTCGCCATCCACGTCCCCCAGGGCGACCTGGCGCACCCGCGACAGGAGCCCGCCAAAGGACGTCTCCGTGCCGTCGGAGAACGAAGAACCGTCGTTGAACCAGACCACCGCGGGCTCGGCGACCCCGGGCTCGTAGTAGCCGCCACCGTTGGCGAAGATCACGTCTTTTTTCCCGTCGCCGTCCAGATCGGCGACGACCAGGGCGCTGGTGTAGCAGCCTTGATCGGCCCCTCCACCGCAGCGCGGGGGCGGCACCTTGGCGGTGTTTTCCTGGAAGAAGGGGGCCGCCTGGGCCACCCCCGTCGAGAGCAGCACGGAGAGCAAAGGCAAGAGGATGGAGCGCATCGTGTCCTATCCGTTATCACGGATGCCGCGCCCCTTCGCGTGTCACCTCGTGGCGGCGGTGAACGGGAGGGTCCGGGTGGGTTCTTGCTCCTTGTGAGGATCAAGGATCAGGACTTCACCCAGGCGCTGGAGCGGGCCCCCGAGGGCCTCGGCAGGCCCCAGGATCAGCGCATGCCAGCCCCTGCTCAGGTGCGCCTGCGCGGCCTCCGAGAGCCGACCGACCTCGACCTTCTGGAGCCGCTCCAGCCATCGCTCCGGGGTCTCCTCCGGGCGCCCTGCGGCCTGCCGCGCGAGATCGTCCGCGAGGTGCCGGGGGTGGGCCATGCGCTGCTGGAGCGCGGACCGGTGGCGCAGCTTCAATGCCTGGAAATCCGGGTCTGGCAGCGGCTCCAGGGGGCGGCGCAGGGCGTTCACCATGGCCCCCAGCGCCGTCGGCACCTTCACCGCGTCGACGCTCGTCTGGAAGCTCAGCTGGCCCACCGCTGCCTCATCGAACCAGCGCAGCTGAGGCGACGTACCGAGCAAGGGCGGCCCCTGCAGGGCCAGCGCCATGGCGCCGGTGGAGGGCCTGACCTGGGCCTCCCCTGCGAGCCGGAGCGCCAGCGCGCCCTCCCCCTGCGGAGGCCCGTGGCTCACCAGCCACAGCTCGGCCACGGTGGCTCGTGGCTGATCGACCAGGTAGATACGGGGCGGATCCGGGTGGGGGATCGTCGGGGCAGGCGTCGCCGCTGACGACGCGCCGCTCTTCCACGTGGCAGTCCCTTGCTCCAGCGTCTGCCGGTGGATCGCCTCCAGCTCCCCGACCAGCACCAGCGAGAGCGCCGCCGGCCCCATGTGATCCCTCAGAAATGCCTTGATCTCCGGGACCCCGATGGCCGGGGCCGCCCCGGTCGTCGTACGCTCTCTCCGCGAAAGGTTGGGCAGCCAGGCCTCCGGATGCCCTGGCAGCGGTGGCTGCCGCAGCTGCCGGATGCGGGCCAGCTCCCCGGGGTCGAGGCGCGGCTCCCGCAGGGCCTGGAGCAGCAACGCCAGCACCTCCCTCAGGTTGGCCTGCAGCACCGAGGTGGACAGGATGGTCGCGTCCGCCCGCGAATGAAGCTCGAAGGTGGCCCCGAGGGAGCGCCACCGGGCCACGAGATCGCGGGGGCTGAGTCTCGATGTACCCCCCTCCAGGCAGAGCTGGAGCGCCGCGATCGCCAGGCCACGAGAGGGCCCCTCGGCGTCCAGCCCGGCGCCGCGCAGAACCAGGCGAAGCTCGACGCGGGAGAGGCCAGGCCGCTGGACTTGCAGCAGCTCGATGCCGGAGGGCAAGCTCTCGCGCTGGAGCGAGGGGGGGGCCCAGGGAGCGGTTGGTTCGGTCTCTGGGGGGGATTCCCGGGGGTCGTCGTCATCCGGAGGGCGAGGGGTGGGGTCGCGAACCGGCAAGGTGAGCCCGCGGACGGTGGTCTCGGGAGGGACAACGGGGGCGCAGCCGAGGAGGAGCGCCGCCAGCAACAGCGATGCGCGAGGCTTCATCGGTGGGGCTTCGGCTTGGGGCGTCGAGGCGGGCGTGGGGGAGGCGGATGGTGGGGGCGCGTGGGCCCCTGGAGCGTGGGGAGGGGGGCAGGTCTGGGCGCAGGGGCGGCGGTGGCGGTCGTGGAGCCGACAAAGACGTAGGAGCGGCGCGCCTGGGGCAGGTAGCGCGCCGCGGCCGCCCGTACCTGCTCCCGGGTGAGGGCCTCGGCCCTGGGGAGCTCGCGGTGGAGCAGCTTGCCGTCGCCGTAGAGAAGTTCCATATCAGCGAGGCGCACGGAGAGCCTGGATGGTTCGTGGTGGAGCTGCCAGAGCTGGGCCTCGGTGTGCTGGCGGAAGAGGGATAGCTCGGCGTCGGAGGGCCCGCGGGAGAGGAGGGCCTCGATCTCGGCGTCGAGGGCCTTCTCGACGGCGGGCTGGGCGGAGGGATCGAGGAGGGAGATCCGGAGGCGCGCGAGGGCCGAGGTCCGCTGTTCCTCGATGGCGGCATCGATGGCGCCGGCGAGGGGGCGCTCGTGCTGGAGGCGGGCGGGGAGGCGCTGGCGAGCGAGCACGTGGAAGGCGGCCTCGAAGGCGATGGCGTCGTCGGTGCGGCCGCCGGGGGTAGCCCAGCCAAAGAGCAGGGTGGGGGAGGGCATCCCGGTGGCCTCCTGGTGAGCAGAGCGCTGGCTGGTCTGTTCAGCGACGGAGATCGAGGGGGGAGGGGGTCGATCCTGGCGCCGTGCGGTCTCGAAGAAGCGGTGGACGAGCTGGCGCGTGGTCTCGGGTTCGAGGGGGCCGACCAGCACGAGGACGGCGTTGCTGGCGGTGTAGAAAGCGTCACGGAAGGGCTGGGTAAACTCGGGGCGCAGGGCCGCGAGGTCGAGGGGGTTGCCGGCGGGGCCGTGCTCGTAGGGCCAGGTTGACTGGAACACGAGGGCGCGGAGCTGCTCCTCGCCGGCCAGGAGCGGGTTGGCGGCGCGCCGCTGGAGCTCGAGCAGGAGGCGCTCGCGCTGGGCTTGCACCCCGTCCGGAGAGAGCTGTAGGGACTTGAGCCGGTCGGCTTCGAGCCAGAGCCCGAGGGCGAGCTCGCCGGGGGGCAGCTCGCTGACGAAGGCGACGCGCTCGGTCGAGAGCTCGCTCCAGGCCCGCCCACCGCGGCCGCTCAGGTGCTTCTCGTGCTCGCCGCGGAGCAGGTTGGCGCTCCCGAGGCCTGCGGAGTGGCGGAGCAGGTTGGCGAGGCCCGAGGCGCCGCGAGCCTCGCGCTGGGAGCCCGCGTCGTAGGCCAGCGTGAGCGAGACGGTGGCCGCGCCAGGCTGAGGGCAGAGGACGACGCGGAGCCCGTTGTCCATCGAGAAGGTCTCGATGGCGAGGGGTGGGGAGCGCAAGGTGACCGGCGGGGGGGCGAGCGGCGCCGGCGGGGGAGCGAAGGGCGGCGGCTTGTGCTTCTTGTGCCCTGGTTTGGCCCCTTTCGGAGGGGCCGCCTGGCCCGCGCCCCCGAGCAGCAGCGCCGCCAGTGTCAGCGCGACGACGCGCCATGACCTGCTCATGGGGACCCCTCTAGCACGGCTACCGGGTTCCCTCGACCTCCCGCTGCGCGAGCAGCTCCACCACCTCGCTGCAGGCTTCCGGCGAGAGCCCGGCCAGGACCTCACCGCAAGGGCGCTCGGCGTAGGCCACCTTGCAGGCCTCCAGGTCCTTCACCAGCTTCGCGGGGCGAGAGCAGGCGCCCTGGCAGCAGATCGCCCGGGCGTTGTCCACGCAGCGGGCCACCGGACCTTCTGCCCCGCAGGTGTCAACGGCATGGGTACAGAGCGCAGGTAGCAGGGCGTCGCAGTAGGCCCCGATGGTGTCATCGGCGTCCTGGGGGTTCTCCTCCGAAACCTCGGGGGAGCAACCGAACACCGGCGCCCACAATCCTAGAAGAAGCCCGGCGACGCGGCGCGAGCGCCGTGCGATGAAACCAACCTGTACCACGGGGCGTACCTCGTGGTGTGATTGCCGCGGCTGACGCACCCCCGCAACCTTTTCTTCACAAGAACCCGACGTGACCTCCCCTGAACCTGCCCTTGACCCGCTGGCGCTCGTTGGCACGACCATCGCCGAGAAATACGAGATCGAGCGCTTTGTCGCCGAGGGGGGGTTCTCCCTGCTTTACAGGGCCAAGCACCTCGTCTGGAAGCAGCCGGTCGCTGTCAAGTTCCTCAAGGCGATGGCGAGCGCTCCACCATCGGAGCGGCAGGGTTTGCTCGACGGGTTCCTCCAGGAAGGTCAGCTGCTGCGTCAGCTCTCCAGCCGCACGGCGAGCATCCTTCAGGCCCACGACGTGGGGACCTGGGTGGGCCCGTCCGGCGAGTGGTACCCTTATCTCATCCTCGAGTGGCTCGACGGCAAGCCTCTCGACCTCATCCTCGACGAGATGCGCGAGCAGGGCCTGCCTCCCCTCTCGCTCCCCCAGATCCTCCAGGTCCTCGAGCCCGCCGCCAAGGCCCTCGACGTCGTGCATCGCAAGGGCATCGCTCACCGCGACATCAAGCCAGCGAACCTGTTCGTGATCGGCGGCCTCCTCGGCGAAGAATCCTTCGTCAAGGTGCTCGACTTCGGCATCGCCAAGGTGCTCGGTGACATGGCCGAGATATCCGCCGCCAAGGCCCAGACCGGCAACGCGATCTCCTCGTTTACCCCCTGGTACGGCGCCCCCGAGCAATTCAGCAAGCGGTACGGCGCCACGGGCCCCTGGACCGACGTCTTCGCCCTGGCGCTCCTCATGGTCGAGATGCTGTCGCTGCGCTCCCCGCTCGAAGGGGATGACGTGCTGCAGCTCTCCCTCCAGAGCATCAACCCCGCCGAGCGTCCCTCGCCAAAGCAACGCGGCGTCGAGGTCTCCGAGGGGGTCGAGGCGGTCTTCCTCAAGGCCCTCGCGGTGAACCCGCAAGACCGCTACGCCACCGTGGGCCTCTTCTGGAACGACCTCTGTCAGGCCGCTGGCTCGTCCATCTTCCTGGACGCCCCCACCCAGGGGTTCCAGCTCCCCATGATCGAGGGGCGCACTTCTTCTCCGGGGGCCGCCGACCTCGGGCGGGCCGACACGCTCTCTGCTCCCATCCTCCACGAGAACACCACCGCGAGCCCCTCCACGCTCCCCGAGGTGATGCCTGCGAACCCACCAGGGCGCTCCAGGCTCCTCGCCGGTCTGGCCCTCGGCGCCGCCCTGCTCGGGGCTGCCGCGTTCTTTCTCCGGCCTGCCCCCCCAGAAGCCCCGCTCCCTGCCGCCAGCGCCCTCGCCCTCGCTGCCAGCGCCCTCACCCTCGCCTCGGCCACCCCCCTGCCTCCTCCTTGCCCTGACGGGATGGCCTTCATCAAGGGGGGCGAGTTCTTCATGGGTTACGAGGGAGAAGGGGCCCTCGATGGCGAAAAACCTCTCCATTCGGTCAAGCTCAACGGCTTCTGCATCGACGTGACCGAGGTCACCGTCGCCCAGTACCAGTCCTGCTCCGACGACGGGATGTGCCGCCCCGCCACCATGCCCCTCCAGTGGCCAGGCATGACCGGCAAGCAGAAACAGGTCTACGAGCCGCTCTGCAACTTCAAGAAACCTGGCCGCGACCGGCACCCGATCAACTGCGTCACCTGGGAGATGGCCGACGAGTATTGCCGCAAGCAGAGCAAGCGCCTGCCCACCAGCGCCGAGTGGGAATTCGCCGTCCGCGGCCCCGACGGGCGCACCTACCCCTGGGGCAACGAACCACCGGACGCCAACCACCTCAATGCCTGCGGGAAAGAATGCCTCACCTGGGGCAAGAGCAACGGCGTCGCCTCCGAGCTGACGGCGATGCACAACGAGGATGACAGCTTCCCCAACACCGCCCCGGTCGGGTCCTTCCCCAAGGGGCGCTCTCGTTATGGCCTCGACGACGTGATCGGCAACGTCATGGAGTGGGTCCAGGACTGGGACGGCCCTTACTCCAAGGAAGCAAAGGTCAACCCGGGGGGCCCGGCCCAGGGCACCGAGCGCGTGATCCGCGGCGGCGCCTGGAACGCCGGCCACATGGTCTGGGTCCGGCCTTCCTTCCGCTTCAAGTACCCGCCCGACACCGTGAGCCACGGCGTCGGCTTCCGTTGCGCCAAGGAATCGGCTAGCTCTCCCTTATGGATCTGCTCACCCTCCGGGCCCTCTCTCTCTCCACCGTCTCCGCGGTGGTCATCGGGCTGGCCTTGATGATCCTTGCGCTCACCTTCCTCGGCAAGGTGCTGCCCTTCTCGATCAAATCCGCCATCGGAGAGAAGCGCAACGATGCGGTCAGCATCATCCTCTTCTCCGTCCTCCTCGGGCTGGCCATCATCCTGTCCTCCACCTTCCAGAGCGAGGCCGCCGAGGGCCCGAGCGCCGCGGCTTCCGCCTCCGCCATGGCCTCCGTGACCCCGGCCTCCCCGGTCCGCTCCGCTCCGGCTCGCGCACCCATCCCCTCGGCTGCGCCCCGCAAGCGCTGAAAAAGCTCGCCGCCACGAACGGGCCCGAAGGAAAAACAACCTCACTCCCCTGGAACCCCGGTGGTACACTCCTTTCCACAAGGAGTTGCCATGCTGATTTCCAGACTTATCCGGGCTTCTTCGCTGGTCCTGTTCACCTCGCTCTCGGGGGCCGCGCTCCTCGCCTGCGGCGGGTCTGGCTCGGCGGACGGTGAAGCGACAGGCCCCCTCGGCAAGGCCGGCAAGGGGGGCAGCAGCGGCAAGGCCGGTAGCTCCGGAGAATCAGGGCAAGGGGGCACCTCCGGGGGTCAGGGCGGCAGCTTCCCCCAGGGCGGCTCGGGCGGCACCACGCAGGGCGGTCAGGCCGGGTCCAGCGGCTCCGGTGAGTCCGGAACTTCCGGACAGGCCGGCGAGGCCGGTGCCGGTGGCGACGCGGGCGCGGGCGGGAGCGAGCCGGCGGGAGCAGGCGGCAGCGATCCGGCGGGCGCGGGCGGGAGCGATCCGGCAGGTGCAGGCGGGAGCAATCCTGCTGGCTCCGGTGGAAGCGGCCCCGCAGGGACTGGTGGCTCGGGCCCCGCAGGGACCGGCGGCAGCACGCCCAACTGCGCGGGCGATCCGGACAGCGACAACGACGGCGATGGCTACACCGAGTCGGAAGGCGATTGCAACGACTGCGACGTCAACGCAAACCCCGGCGCCATCGATATCGTCACCCTCAACCCGGACGGCACCCCCGCCGACGTGCAAGCCGACGAGGACTGCGACGGCACCCCGACGCTCCCCGGCCAGGACGTCTGCGACCAGGGCCTTGATCTCGCCGACACGGATCCGATCAAGGGCGCCTTCGCGATGGATATCTGCAAGGTGGCCCAGGGCAATTCCTGGGGCATCGTCAGCGCGACCTACTCGACCATCGATGGCCAGCCTCTCAGCGGCAACGGCCAGTTGGGCCACGGCCTGCTCACCAAGTTTGGCGCAGGCACCAACCCCCAGCGCGGCTCCAGCATGTTCGTGGTCTCCTCCGGCACCGCCCGCGCGCCAGGCGATCCTGGCTTTGCATCCCCCAGCGGCTTCATGCAAGGCTCCGTGGCCAACCACCCGCCGGGCTTCCCCCTTGAATCTCCGAGCTGCGGTGGCGCCGTGACCGGCCCGCCCCGCGACTCGGTGGCCCTGAAGCTCACCCTCAAGGCCCCGACCAACGCCAAGTCGTTCTCCTTCAAGTTCCGGTTCTTCACCTTCGAGTACCCGAACTACATCTGCTCGCAGTTCAACGACTTCTTCGCCGTCCTCATGGACCCGCCCCCCCCGGACGTGAACCCGGCCAACAAGAACATCACCTTCGATAGCCAGAAAAACCCGATCAGCGTCAACAACTCCTTCCTCGAAGTGTGCGCTCCCGGCTTCCACGGCGGCAAGGATTTCCCCTGCCCAGCTGGCACCGCCGATCTCCAGGGCACGGGCTTTGACAGCAGCGGCGCCACGGTCTGGCTCCAGACCCAGGCCAACGTCACCCCGGGCAGCACCTTCACCCTCACCTTCATGGCCTACGACTCCGGCGATATGGTCCTGGACTCCACCGGCATCGTCGACGATTTTCGCTGGTCCGCCGAGCCCGCCCAGGGCGGCACCTCCACCGGCAAGCCCTGAGCATCGGTGTCCGGAGCTTCCCTACCCACGCCGCGCCCCCCGCGGCCCTGGGCCCTGTTCCTCACGGTCTTCCTCATCGCCACGGCCGGGCTGGTCTACGAGCTGGTGGCGGGCGCCGTGGCCAGCTACGTGCTGGGCGACTCGGTCACGCAGTTCTCGCTGGTGATCGGGCTGTACCTGTCGGCGCTCGGCATCGGGGCTTACCTCTCCAAGTTCGTCGAGCGGGATGTCGCCGCGCGCTTTGTCGACATCGAGCTGGCGACGGCGCTGCTGGGCGGGGTCTCGGCGCCGCTGCTGCTCTTCGCCTTCGCCCGGGGCGCCTCGTTTCAGCTGGTGCTCTGGGGGGTCGTGCTGGGGACAGGCACCCTCGTGGGGCTCGAGCTCCCGCTGCTGATGCGGCTCCTGCGGGGGCAGGTCGAATTCAAGGATCTCATCGCCACCGCGCTGCTCTTTGATTACCTGGGCGCCCTGGCCGCCTCGGTGCTCTTCGCGCTGGTGCTGGTGCCCACCCTCGGGCTGGTGCGGACCAGCCTGCTCTTTGGCCTGCTGAACGCCCTCGTGGGCCTCGGCAGCACATGGCTGCTGGTCGATGAGCAGGGGAAGACCATGCGCGCCGCTCGGGTGCGCTCGCTGCTCGTCGTGGCCTTCCTGCTGGTCCTCTTCTCCCAGGCCGAGCGGCTCACCCGGGCCGCCGAGGTCGCCTTCTATCCGGACCCCATCTGGTTCGCCCAGCAGAGCTCTTACCAGCGCATCGTGGTCTCCAGGGGGCGCGCTGGTTTCTCCCTGCACCTGAACAACAACCTCCAGTTCTCCTCGACGGACGAGCACCGTTACCACGAGGCCCTGGTGCACCCGGCGATGGCGCTGGTGCCACCGGCCCCAGGAACAGGCGACGGCAGCGCGGGGGGGTCATCGGCAACCTCCCCCGGGTTGCGGGTGCTGATCGCGGGCGGAGGTGACGGCCTGGCGGCCCGGGAGGCGCTGAAATACCCGGAAATTTCCCGGATCATCCTCGTCGATCTTGACCCGGCGATCACCCGCGCCAGCGCGACGCTCAGCCTGCTGGCGGAGCAGAACCAGGGGGCTTTGAGCCACCCCAGGGTCCAGGTGATCAACGACGATGCGATGAGCTACCTGGCCCGCAGCCCGGAGCGCTTCGATGCCCTGTTCATCGACTTTCCTGACCCGAACAACCTGGCCCTGGGCAAGCTGTTCACCACGCGATTTTACGCCATCGCGCGCGATCACCTGAGCCCCGAAGGCGCCATGGTCGTGCAGTCGACGAGCCCCTTTTACTCGCGGCATTCGTTCTGGTGCATCGTGCGCACCATGGAGGCCGCCGGGCTCCATGTGCGGCCTTACCACGCCTTTGTCCCTGCCTTCGGCGAGTGGGGCTTTGCCCTGGCCAGGGCGACCCCGTTCGAGCCACCGACCCGGCTCCGGCTGGAGGGGCTGCGCTTCCTGGACGGGCAGCAGCTCTCTTCGCTCTTCCACTTTCCCCCGGATCTGGCCCGGGTCGAGGGCCCCATCAACCGCCTGGACAACCAGGCGCTGGTCCGGCTCTACGAGCGCGAGATCGGGCGCTTTGCGGCCTTCTGAATTCAGCCGTGGGCCTCGGTCCAGCTGCGGCCGAAGCCGACGTCCGCGCGGAGCGGCACCAGCAGCTTGAGCCGCTGACCCACGCCCTCCATGAGCTCCTTGGCCCGGGCCCCGGCCTCCTGCTCCTTGCCGAGGGGCACCTCGAACAGCAGCTCATCATGCACGGTCAGCACCATGCTCGCGCCCTCCACCACCGGGTCCTTGAGGGCCACCATGGCCAGCTTCAGGATATCCGCCGCTGTCCCCTGGATCGGCGTGTTCTGGGCGATGCGCTCCGCCTGCAGGCGCGCCGCCCGGTTGGCGCTGCCCAGCTCTGGCAAGAACCGGCGCCTGCCCAGCAGCGTACCGACGCTCCCGGACGCCCGCGCCTCCTCTAGAACCCGCTCGAAGTAGGCCTTCACCCCCGCATAACGCTGGAAATACACCTCGATGAACCGCGCCGCCTCTTCCCGCGGGACACCGAGCTGCTTGGCCAGCGCCGAGTCTCCCATGCCGTAGATGACGCCGAAATTGATGGTCTTCGCCGCCCTGCGCATGTCCGGCGTGATCTCGTTGACCGGCTTCTCGAACATGGTGGCGGCGGTCCGGGAGTGCACGTCCTCGCCCTTCTGGAACGCGTCGAGCAGCGTGGCATCCCGGGAGAAGTGCGCGAGCAAGCGCAGCTCGATCTGCGAGTAGTCCACCGAGACGATGGCCTGCCCCGGGGGGGCGACGAAGGCCGCCCGGATCCGGCGCCCTTCCTCGGTTCGCACCGGGATATTTTGCAGGTTCGGGTTGCTCGACGAGAGGCGCCCTGTCGAGGCCACCGCCTGGTGCAGGGTCGTGTGCACGCGCCGTGTCTTGCGGCTGACGAGCTGGGGGAGCGCGTCGATGTAGGTGCTCTTGAGCTTCGCCAGCTGCCGGTGCTCCAGGATGGCCCCGGGGAGCGGGTGGTACTGGGTCAGCGCCTCCAGCACCTCCGCGTCGGTGCTGCGGCCCGTCTTGGTCCGCTTCAGGATGGGCAACCCCAGCTCGTCAAAAAGGATCTCCTCCAGCTGCCTCGGCGAGTTGATGTTGAACTCCTTGCCCGCGGCCTCCTTGGCCCTCTTTTCCAGCTCGTTCAGCCGCACCTGGAGCTCGTCCCCGGTCGCCCGCAGCGCCGCCGTGTCGACCAGCACGCCCCGCTCCTCCATCGCCACCAGCACCCGCGTCAGCGGCTGCTCCACCTCCTGCAGCAGCGACAGCATACCGGCCCCCTCGACCTTCGCCCGCAGCCGCTCGACCAGGTCATGGATCACCGCCGCCTGCGGGGCGCTGTAGAGCACCATCCGCTCCAGCGGGATCTCCTCCATCCGGCTGCCCTTCTTCTTCCTGTCGAAGATCTGCTCCAGCGTCACCAGCACCCCGCACTGCTCCCGCTGCGCCACCGCCCCCACGTCGTGCTCTGCCTCCGGGTCCAGCAGGTAGCTCGCCAGCAGCGTGTCAAAGCCCGTCGCCCCCAGCTTCAGCCCCTCGTTGTGGAGCACCATCTCGATCCACTTCAGGTCGTGCCCCACCTTCACCGGCCGCTCCGCCTCCAGCAGCGGGCCCAGGTGCGCCCTGAGCACCGAGGGCGCGATCTGCGGCGACGAACCCAGCCCCCATTCATGACCCAGCGGCAGGTAAAACCCCTCCTCCGGGTCGATCGAGAGGCTCAGCCCCAGCAGCCTCGCCTCCGTCGGGGACCCCTGCGCCACCACGCTCACCGCGAGCTGCGCCGCGGCCCTCGCCTTGTCGCAGAAGGCGACCAGCTCCTCCTCCCGCTCGATGGCCTTCCCGCCACGCTTCCGCGGGCCCGCCGCCGGCGCCTGCGCTGCCTGCACCTGGGCGCCCCCCTTGGCCCCCGGCGCCGGGCTCAGCGACGCCAGCAGCCGGTTGAAGTTTAGCTCCCGGAAGATTGTCCGGAGCTTCTCTACATCCGGGGTGCCCTGGACAAGGGCGGCGGTGGTGGAGCCGACGTCGAGGTCATCGCGCAGGGTGACGAGCTTCTGCGAGAGGTAGGCCTCGTCCTTGTGCTCGGCGAGGGTCTGGCGCAGGGCCTTGGCCTTGATGGCGTCGAGGTGGGCGTAGATGCCGTCCAGGTCGTTGTAGGTCGCCAGCAGCTCGGCGCCCTTCTTGGGGCCGATGTGGGCCACCCCGGGCACGTTGTCCGAGGTGTCGCCCATCAGGGCCAGAAGGTCCCGCAGCTGGGCCGGAGGTACCCCCCATTTGGCCTTCACCTCCTCGGGCCCGTACACGTTGTTGCGCATGGTGTCCCAGAGCACCACGTCGTCGCCCACCAGCTGCATCAGGTCCTTGTCGGCGGACACGATGACGCAGCGGACCCCCTCGGACCGGGCGAGGCGCACCGCGGAGGCGATCAGGTCGTCCGCCTCGAAGCCGTCCCGCTGCAGCACCGGGTAGCGATAGAGCTCGATCAGCTCCCGGCTCCGGACGATCTGGGCCCGCAGGTCCTCCGGAGGCGGGGGCCTGTTGGCCTTGTACCGGGCGTCGAGCTGGTGCCGGAAGGTGGGCGTCGCCGAATCCATCGCCACCGCGATCCGCCGCGGCTGCTGGTCGGCCATCAGGCGCTGCAGCATCGTCAGCGTCCCCAGGGTCACCGAGGTCGGCTCCCCCGTGGGGCTGGTCAGCGGCGACGAGATCCCGTGGTACGACCGGAAAATGTAGCCCAGCAGATCGAGGATGTAGAGGACGTCTTCGGCGCCCGCAGCAGGGAGACTCGCGGCCATGCATGGCCTCTATACCGGCACCCACCCAAAGGGAACACAGGGCCAAAATCCCGGGTAAATAGGACAAAACTCTGCAACGATTTACAAGTCAGTGACAATCCGCTGGGAGGGCGATGGTAGGGCAGAGGGGCGATGCCGAACGTCCTGTGTGTGTCGTATTTCGCCGTTCTGCTGCTCCTGGCCTCCTACGGGGTCCACCGGTCGCACCTGGTGTACCAGTGCTGGCGCTACCGCCACCGGATCAAGCGCGTGAAGGCGCTGCCGGCCCTCGCGGGGCACCACGATGGGGCGCTCCCGAAGGTGACGATCCAGCTGCCACTCTTCAACGAGGCGACGGTGGCGGTGAGGCTGATCGAGACCGTGGCGCGGGTCGATTACCCGCGTGATCTGCTTGAAATCCAGATCCTCGATGACTCGACGGACGAGACCCAGGCGATCGCCCGGATGGCCGTGGAGCGGCTGCGGCGCGAGGGCATCGACATGGTGTACATTCACCGCGTCGATCGCGTCGGGTACAAGGCGGGGGCCCTCGACCATGGGCTCAAGACCGCGAAGGGCGAGCTCATCGCGATCTTTGACGCCGACTTCCTCCCGCCGGCCGATTTTCTCCAGAATGTCGTCGGGCACTTCGCCGACCCGACGGTGGGCATGGTGCAGACCCGCTGGGGTCACATCAACCGCGATCACTCGCTGCTCACCCAGGTCCAGGCGCTGATGCTCGACGGGCACCACCTGGTCGAGAACCGGGCCCGCTTTGGCGCCGGAAACCTCTTCAACTTCTCGGGGACCGGGGGCATCTGGCGCCGCAGGGCCATCGACGAGGCCGGCGGCTGGCAGCACGACACCCTCACGGAAGACCTCGACCTGTCGTACCGCGCCCAGCTCGCGGGCTGGCGCTTCGTTTACCGGGACGATGTGATCTCGCCGGCCGAGCTACCGGAAGACGTCTCCGCCTTCCGTGCCCAGCAGTACCGCTGGGCCAAGGGCACGGTGCAGACCGCGCGCAAGCTCATGGGGCGCCTGCTCCGCGCGCCCCTGACCACGGGCCAGCGCATCGAGGCCTTCTTCCACCTGACGCCTCACTTTGCTTACCCGCTGATGGTGGTGCTGAGCATCCTGCTGCTCCCGGCGCTGCTGCTGATGCCGGCGACCGATCCGCGCACCATGCTGCTCATCGATCTGCCGCTCATCGTCGGGACCACGGGCTCGCTGGCGGCCTTCTACTCCCAGGCCGAGGCCGCCCAGGGGCGCTCTCGCTGGTCTGCCATCGTGCGCCTGCCCATGCTCATCGCCCTTGGCGCCGGTCTGGCCCCGCACCTCTCCAAGGCGGTGTTCGAGGGCTTCCGCTCGATGGCCGGTGAGTTTGTTCGCACCCCCAAGAAGGGCACCCGCGAGGGGCGCTACCGCGCCCGCGCCAACCTGCCCCTCACCGAGATGATGCTCAGCGCCCTCTCCCTCGGCAGCGTGGTGGCCAGCGTCCAGACCAACCACTACTTCGCCACCCCCTTCGCCATGATGTTCGCCTTCGGCTACGGCTACGTGGCCGCCCTGGTGATCGCCGAGCAATTCCGCCGTCGCCGCGAGGTCGAGGAGGGGATCGCCCCGCCCTCCAGCGGTACCCCCGCTGCTGCCGACGAAACACCGCTGGTCACCGATCTCGTCACCTGAGCTACCCTCCGGGCCATGTCGGCCCCCTCCCCACCCCGGAAGAGCGCTCATGTGACCAAGGCGGATCTCGCCGAGGCCATCCATCAGCAGGTCCCGGGGCTCTCCAAGACCCACGCCGCCGAGCTGGTCGCGCTCGTGTTCGACACCCTCAAGGAGACCCTCGGGCGGGGCGAGAAGATCAAGATCTCGGGCTTCGGCAACTTCATGCTGCGCGACAAGAAGCCGCGGCTCGGTCGCAACCCGAAGACCGCGGAGCCCATGACCATCGAGGGGCGCCGCGTCCTCACCTTCCGCCCCAGCCCCATCCTCCGCGACGAGCTCAACGCGGACGCCGAGCAGGAGCGCCCCGCCCCATGAAGCCCCTGCCTCACCGTTCTGGCGCCCTCGCCGCGGCCCTCGTGGCGGGCCTCTTCTCCGCTGCTCACGCCGCGGATCCAGAGCCCGCCCCCACCTCCTGGCCCGTCGAGAGCCTCGCTCGCCTGCGCTTCCAGGGCCTCGCCTCTCCGGCTCCCCTCGACAGCGCCTCCTTGCCCCAGCCCTCGCTCCGCGATGTCCCGGAGGCCCGCGTCGTCCTGCGCCAGGGCCTTCGCTTCCCGCCCAGCCCCGTCGATCCTCATGGCCCCGTCGTCCATGCCTTCTGCGCCACCGCCGCTGGCAGGGCCGTCGCCGCCGCCGATGAGCTGGCCTTCCAGCGCATGGACGAGGCCGTCGAGGCGGAGCTCAAGCGCGGAGGCGCCGAGGTCGATCCCATCTCTTCCCGGCCCTTGCTGCTCCAGGGGCACCTGGAAGGCCGTGAATTCTCCCTCGAAGCCCGCAAGTTGAAGGCTCGCCCGGGGGCCCGCGTCGCGGTCCGTGGCAAGCATTTCCTTGGCTACGTCGGTGACCCCCCTCGCGCCCTGCTCTGCTCGCTGGCCTGCGTCGAGCACGCCAGCGCTGCCGCCTGCGAACCCCTCCTCCGCTCCGTCTCCCTTGAAGGTTCCTTCGTCGAGCCGCCTCTCCTCGGGTGGTTCTCGGCCACCCTCCTCAAGGCTCGCTCCAGGCCATTCTCTGCGCTCGGT
>JALOQB010000450.1 GCA_025453595.1 Polyangiaceae bacterium | reverse complement strand
ACCTGGGACGCCAGAAGGAGCTTCGTCGGAACAGCCCATCGAGAGAAGAAGAGGGAGAGCTGTAAGTAGGTAAACAAAGTGGCTTGGCTTGGCTTGGCTCATCGCATCTTCTCCGAAAATCAAGGCTAAAGAAAAGTACCCTTGTGTCAAAACAATTGTAAAAGCCCTCCGGAGAGCTCGAACGGGACCCACCGGAGGGGGCCCTCGACGGCGGCAGCCAGCAGCGCGTCGGCCTGGAGGAGCTGCTCCGCCGGAGTGCATGGAAGTTCTCTACACTCCAGGACAAAGCCCCGGGGGAGGAGGGCCATGGTGCCGAGGGCGAGGCCCTCGAAGAAGCCGTGACCAAAGGGGATCGGGGTGCGCCGCCCTGCGCTCTGGAGCAGCAGGATCCCGCCTTCGTCCAGGAGCGCCAGGGCGTCTTGCTCGCGGGTGCGGGCGTTGGGGAGCCGGGTGGCCCCCGGAGGGACCCAGGCGCGGATCAGCTCGTGCTGCCGCCGGTGCAGGGCCGCCTTTGCTTGCGGGAAGGTCGCCCACACCAGGGCGTTCATGAAGTCGTGCCAGTTGCAGGGCCGCGTGGGCACGACGCCCCGGACGATGCAGGCGTCGTACATGGAGTCCAGGTCGAGCGGCTGACCCGGTACGCGGCGCGCAGGGCCCGCAGGCTCGAAGCGCACCGGCGCCGGAGCCCCGCGAAAGGCGAGGAGGTACTCCTCGGGGGCTGGCCATTGCTGGCGCGTGGCGAAGACCGAGGCGGCGGCCTCGATGGGCCACAGCCCGGGGGCCCGCCGGAAGAACTGGCCGTCGAAGGGAGCGGGGGAGAGCCGCGCCTTCCTCAGCGTCTGCCGCGCCATCGCGTGTTCACCGGGGAGCAGGGGAGGTTCAACCGAGGCGCAGGGCGGCGACGCCGGAGGCACCGAAGACGAGCTCGGTGCCCTGCCTGCGGACGGAGAAGTTCTCGATGATGCGGGGGTCGTGGCCGAAGAACTCCTGGCGCATCTTGACCAGGGATCGGCAGAGCCCGAACATGCGATCGCGCTCGGCGGGGGGCTCCTGGGCCAGGATGGGGCCGAGGTTCTTCTCAAGGAGCCGATCGACGGCGGTTTGCTCCGGGGCGAAGCGGGCCATGAAGCCGAGGTTCCAGCTCAGGACGACGAAGGCCAGGATGGGCTGGAGCATCTCTTCGGGCTCGTTGGGGTACATGGCGAGCACCGGCGAGGCCATGGCCTCGAGCTGGCTGGCGAGCGGGGGCAAGGCGATGAGCCTCGGGTCCGTGTCCGGGACCATCGAGAAGCCGGCCTTCTTGAGGATCTTGTAGTCGACGAAGGTGTCGCCCCTGGAAAGGCCCTGTTTGCGCTGAATCTTCCTGCCAAATCGCCCCATGATGAGGGCCGTTCTTACCAGGTTCTGGCCGGTGACGATCCGAAAATCCGGGCTATGCTTCCGGGCCCCGGGCCCGGGGGAGGGGGCAGGGTAGCGGCCCCCCGGAGAGGCAGGAGCAGGCACCATGGAACGGTACGATGAGGCTCGTTTTCAGCAGGCGGTCGAGGCGGCGATGCGGCAGATCCGGACCTTGCTGGATCACACCCGCAACCCCCAGCGCCCGGCGGATGTACCGCACCGCTACGACGACAAGTACACGCTGGCCGAGATCCTCGCCCGGACCTCGATCGCGGCCCTGCTCCAGTGCCTGGGCAGCGTCGGCCTCTCGGACGAGGGCCTGGCGCAGCTCCTCGACTGGGCCCGCACCCGCTCCGTGACGCTGCGCTTCAACGCCCAGGAGACCTGCAAGTTCCTGCGGGAAGAGGTGCGCCAGGTCGAGTCCGCCCAGCAGCACGTCGTCGAGAAGCGCACCCGCTGGGGCGGCACCGAGACCACCACCGAGAAGATCGTCACCACCGTCCGTGAGTACTTCTGGAGCGTTGAATTCTCCTACGAGCTGGTCGCCTTCCAGGGGAACATGCCCGAGAAGACGGTGAAGCTGCACGGCCGCACCGGCCGCGTCGAGCTCAAGACCGCCGCCCGCACCTCGCCACGCCCGGAGGAGGCCATCCGCCCCTGCCTCGACGCCAACATCACCTGGCTCCTCGGGCAGATCGACGTCGCCCACCGCGCCTCCTTCTCCATCGACCGCGCAGCGCCGACCTGCCACACCCCGCGCCGCAACGAGCCCGTGGACGCCGCCCTCCGTTGCTTCCAGGAGCTGGCCTCCTGGTGCGCCCGGGTCCACGGTTATTTTGTGCACGAAATATTCTCGTTGCAGGCGGACCACGGCCGGGATCTCTCGGCCATCCATGCCCGGGACGTCTTCGTGCCGGTGGTGCCGGTGTTCGAGGCCAGCGGCTCCACGGAGGAGAGCGTGGGGGAGCGCTCCGCCGGCTACGCCGCGACCTTCCTGGCGGAGCAGCAGCGCAGCCTCGCCGCCCGCCGCGCCCAGCTTGCGCAGCTCTTCCCCCGGGATGCCTCCCTGGTCACCGTCGCCGACGCCACCTTGCTGGTCACGCTGCTCCACGCCATCGACATCTGCAACCGCTTCTCCGATGGGGTCGATCACATCGAGGCGATGCTCCAGCAGCAGCTCATCGCGGCCATCGGCAAGGTGCTCTCCCCCGCGGATTTTGCAGCGTACATCGAGTTTCACCAGCGCAAGATCTTCCAGCCAGCGTTCCAGCCGCGGCCCTTCTCACACGCGATCCGTCGCCCCGAGCACTCGCCCGAGGGGGTGCTCTCCATCGAGGCCAGCCACAACGGCGCGACCCCCGCTCCGATCTTCACCGCCTGCGCCTCCCGCGAGGCACGGCGCCCGATGTACTTTTCCCTGGACGCGGCCACCCGGGTCTCCTTCCTGGGCGAGCGCCACCTGCATGCCTGGGTGGCTCACCAGTTCTCCGGGCGCTCCCGGCTGTCGCTCCAGCTCGTGGCCCGGGCCCGGCAGTTCAGCAGCTTCCTGCTGCTGGTCGGCCGCATCGTCTCCGCCGACACCTTCGCCCCGCGCCACGCCATCCTGCTGCAGAACAAGGATGTACTGAAGATCCCCCTGCTCCTCGAGCAGATCCCCACCCCCAAGGAATTCCGGGACGCCATCGAGTCGCTGTCCCCCGAGCAGCAGCGCTTC
Source organism: Polyangiaceae bacterium (assembly GCA_025453595.1). Lineage (GTDB taxonomy): Bacteria > Myxococcota_A > Polyangia > Polyangiales > Polyangiaceae > JANWXX01. The sequence continues at coordinate 1,539 of JALOQB010000450.1, read as the reverse complement.
GCCCGCGCCTTCCGCGACATGCAGCTGGAGAGCACCCTTTTTGGCGTCTGCATCGTCCAGATCAAGCCCCAGCTCGAGGCCCTCCTCAACCTGCCCCCCGACAGCCTCACCAAGGAGATCAAGCTCACCCAGGAGCTCCTCTCCCTCTTCATCGAGTACCAGATCCCCAGCGATCTCATCTCCTACGATGGCCCCGCCGACGCCCCCGCGGAGCACAAGCTCGCCCGCGTCACCGAGCATGTCTCCCGGATGCAGGCCATGATCCAGCTCTCCAAGAACCGCGAGATCGAGGAGGCCCAGGAGCGCGAGCGGCTGCGCCTCGCCGAGGCCAACAAGACGCCCTTCTTCCCCCCCGAGAACGAGCATCTGATGCTGCGCAGCGCGGACGAGGGCATGGTCATGCGCTCCATGGCAGCACCTCGCATGTCCGCACCCACCGGGGCCCCCATGCCCTCCATGAGCGCTCCCATGCCCCCGCCTTCCCCGGGCGCGCCCTCGCCCAAGATGGCGCCCCCGCCCGCTCCTGCCCCCGCCCGTCCCCAGGCGCCCCCACCGGCCACCGGGGCCCCCGCACCGGCCCCCGTGGCAGCGCCTGCCCAGGTGGCCCCACCCGAGCCCCGGCGCCCCGTCGTATCCGGCACGATCCAGCCCACCACCGAGCCCCAGGATGGCCTCGTGGATTACACCCGGGTTCCTGCTGACCTTGACAAGAAATTCGAGCAATTTGACCACGATTCGGCGCTACGACCGACGGTGATCAACCCGGGGGATCCCTGGACCCGGACGTACCAGAAGGGGCTGCTGTCGGAGCCAACAACGGCGACCTTGCAGGCCCGGGAGCAGGAGACGGAGCGGAACAAGGCGTTCGACCTGCTGGACGCGCTCTCACGCTCCGGGGCGCTGCCTCTGGAGCACGCGAGCCTTCACGTGCTGATGGCGTCCACCCACTGCTTCGACAAGACGCTGCTCGACACGGTGATCCAGGACAACGTCAACCCGATCGAGAAGGTGGAGCGGTCGCTGATGCTGGTGGCGACGACGATCCACGATCAGCCCGCGACGGCGCTGCTGGCTCCGGTGCAGCGGGAGCGCTTCCTGGATGCTCACCCGGATCTGGGGCCGCCGGCTCTACCCCCGGGGACCCAGGAGTAAGGGCGCAGCGCGAGCATCCCCTTCCGAACCAACAGTTACCCCCCGCAGCCGACCCTCCCCTGCAGCCGCAGCCGACCCTCTCCTGCAGCCGCAGCCGCAGCCGCCCCTCTCCTGCAGCCGCAGCCGCAGCCGCAGCCGCAGCCGCAGCCGCAGCCGCAGCCGCAGCCGCAGCCGCAGCCGTGATCGGTATCGATCTTTCTGCGGAGAGATTCTTCGAGAGGTAAGAGTGTATGGTGATACTCTATAGAGTATTTCTATCTACGGACGATCAGAACCATAGAACCATCCTGGTGACCTCAAACCAACCATTCTGTTGACCTCAAACCAACAAGAAGAATCGGCTGCGGCTGCGGCTGCGGCTGCGGCTGCGGCTGCAGGAGAGGGTCG
>JALOQB010000449.1 GCA_025453595.1 Polyangiaceae bacterium | reverse complement strand
TACACCAGGAACCCGCGGGCCCAGCCGTGGAGCCAGACCCCCAGCGCCAGCATCGCCACGTGCCCCAGCGCCACCACCGCGTACTGGGTCATGATCTGCCGGAACAGGGTGCCACCCTTGCCCCGCGCCTTGCGGATGTACGACTGGATCGGCTCTGCCTGGTGGTACACCGACAGGAAGAAGTAGGAGAACGCGGTCCAGAGGTTGTTCTCCCGGGAGATCCGCCAGGTGATCGTCGCGTCCCCGGCCTTGTTCACGAACTTGTGGTGATTCAAGTTGTGCGTCGGGATCCAGCCGAAGGTCGGGTAACCGTAAAAGAACGACAGATACGCCGCGTAGATCGCGTTGAGCCGCTTGCCCTTGAAGGTCGGGCAGTGGTTCTGGTTGTGCGAGAAAACCCCCGAACAGAACCCGAGATAGAGGCTCACCGGGGCGAGGTAACCGCAGAGCTCGGGGCGCGCGTAGTGCGCCAGGGCGACCACGGGGAACGCCGCCGCCCAGAGCAGCGTCCGGATATCAGAGGTGTAGCGCAGCATCACCCCCGGTCATACCCCCACCGCCCCCCCGCGGCTCGGGAAATTTCGGCGAAACCTTTGCGCGATTTGCCCTCACTTGCCCGGGTTGTTCCGGTCCGGCGGGCGCACCGAGAGGCAAGGGCGCGGCGGCGGCGGTGACAGGCAGATCTGCGGCCTCGGCGCCGAGGACCCGGGCATCACGCTGCCCTCCGGCGCCGGGGCCGATGCCACCCCGGACGGGACCGTCGCCGCCGAGGAGGCCGACGGCGCAACCGTTGCCGATGGAGTGGGCTCCACGCTCTGCACCGGCGGTGAAAGGCACACCTGGGGGGTCGGGTTGGAGCAGGCCTCGCCCGCCACCGAAGCCCCCACCAGGGCCGCCAGGAACTGCGCTCGTCTCCGGAGTATCTGCTCGCGGTCGTCGGGAGGGCTCACGATGGGGTCACTCTAGCACCCCTCGGTGCCCGGCGCCCCGCCCCTCGGCGCCTTCAGGGTTTGCCCAGGCGCAGCGCCGCGTAGATCGCGGTGAGCAGCCCCAGCGCCAGGGTCAGGTAGAGGCCGATGCCCCACTCGAAGCGGATCCGCAGCGAGACCCCGCCCGCCTGGAGCGAGCCCGGCGGGTTCATCAGGAAGAGCGCCGCCACCAGCGCCGGGATGAAGGACAGCAGCGCTGCCGCCAGGCGAGCCCCCCGGAGCTTCCGGATGGTGCGCCGGCTGAGCATCGCCGGGAGCAGCGTGAACCAGCCGACCGCCGCTGCCCACGCCATCCCGGTGCGGCGCGCCAGGTCGAGGCCCGTGTGCACCGCCGCGTCCGGGGTGAACACCCGCACCCACGGCAGGAAGAAGAAAAGGAGGCCCAGCAAGCAGGCCACCAGCACCGGCCCCCGGGCGTGGCCCCAGTGGGTCCAGGGAAGCTCCGGGTCGCCGTCCTCGCCGTCGTCATCCTCCAGAGCCGCGTCCACCGAGCCCCCCGCTCGCATCGACGGGATCAGCTGCACCTCGCAGGAAGGGCAGGCGGTGAACTTCCCCTCGGGGAAGGTCTCCTTGCAGAAGGGGCACGTATCATGTCCTTGCACGGCCGGCAGAGCATACATACTACGACCGACACCGGTGAGGCCCGCCAGGTTCTCCCCTCGAAAAACAAACCTCCATGACCCCTACCCGGCTCCCCCACGAGGCCCTGATCGCCTGGCTCGACGCCCATCCGGGCTGGTCCATCGACCAGGATCACCTGCAAAGATCCTTCACCTTCCCCGATTACCCCGCCACCATCGCCTTCGTCACGCGCCTGGCCTTCGCCGCCGAGAAGCTCGACCATCACCCCGATCTGCTCGTCTCCTGGGGGCGCGTCCTGCTCCGTGTGACCACCCACGACGCCGGCGGCCTCTCCCCCCTCGACCTCTCCCTCGCCGAGCACGCCGACGCCCTCGCCCGATGACCCCGGACCCCAAGCGCACCGCCCTGCTCCTGCCCCTCCTCGAACGCCTCGGTCTCCCCAGGCCTCCTCCCCTCCTCGAAGAGGCCCTCACCCACCGCTCCTTCGCCAACGAACGCCGCGGCCGCGGCTCCCGCCTCCGCGACAACCAGCGCCTCGAATTCCTCGGCGACGCCGTGCTCGGCCTCTGCGTCAGCGAGCTCCTCATGGCCGCCTTCCCCGACGCCGACGAGGGCCAGCTCTCTCGCATGCGCTCCAACCTCGTCAACGCCGAGCTCCTCGCCGAGTATGGAAGATCCATTGAGCTGAGCCCCGCGCTCCAGCTCGGCAAGGGGGCCCTGGCCTCCGGCGATCACCAGCAATCCAACGTGCTGGCGGACGCGGTGGAGGCCCTGGTCGGGGCCGTCTACCTGGATCGGGGGCTGGACGGGGCCCGGGAGCTGGTGCAGCGGGTGGTCAGCGAGGGGCTGCGCAACGCGACCGAGCTGCGGGGGGCAGACCCGAAGAGCGCGCTGCAGGAGCAGGTGCAGGCCCGCCGGGGCCCTGTGCCGGTCTACCGGCTGGTCAGCGCCGAGGGGCCGGAGCAAGATCGGTGGTTCGAGGTCGAGGTATGCTCCGGCGAGCAGGTCCTGGGCCGAGGCCGGGGTCGCTCCAAGAAGCTGGCCGAGCTCGCCGCCGCCAAGAACGCCCTGCTCTCCCCCCCTGACCCCCCCGCGTCCTCCCCCAGAACCGACGAGCCCTCCTGCACTCTCTCCTCTCGCTGCCCCTGCTGCCCCGGTGGGCCTGGGCTGGCTCGTACCTCGACCGGGCCGCGCTCCTGCTGGATGAGTGCCGCCGCGCCAACGAGTGGCTCCTGGCGCACCTGTCTGACCGCGAGCTGGCCACGGTGATCCGCGAGGCCGCCGAGGCCCGGCTCAAGGCTGCCCGCAAGATGCAGATCCCCAAGGAGATCGTCGCTGCTCACCCCCACCTGCTCCTCTGCCTCGAGAACGCCGAGCGCGCGGCCTCCGCTGCTGCCGAGGGCGACCACCAGCGCTTCCTCCAGTTCCTCCGCCAGTCTCGCGAGGAGGAGGGTCTCTTCCGCGCCCTCCTCGCCCAGCTCAAATTTCAGCTCCCCGCCGTCAAGTGATCCGTCCCCAGGGGGGCGTCGCGATTCTCCTTGAGGTTCGTTGGGAATCAAACCATAACCCCTTCCATCACCGGCGCTCGCCCTCTCGATTCCTCCTGAGTGCAGATCTTTCCTGGAACCGCTAGCCGAGGGGGCGAGCTCGGGTGATCAAGCAAGCCGTTGCGCTATCCGTCGCTCTCCGACGGCCACCAGCAGCCAGAGCAACGCCAGAAACGCCCCCCCCAGCGTCAGCGGCGTCAGCGACTCCCCTGTGCCTTGCAAGAGCAGACGGACGCGCGTCCCGTCGTCCAGCTCCGGGCGCTGCAAGAAGAAGCAGACCGCGATCAGGTTGGACGCCACCGCCGTCACCATGAAGCCCACCAGCGCGCGGCTCAGCGCTCGCAACGAGGGCCTGAGCCCCGCGTCCCCACGGGCCGCGAAGAAGGCCGCGCTGCCCAGGCTCACAAGCCCCACGATCAGCACCGGGAACATGCCCCAACCACCTTGACGGAACCACTCCATGTCGCGCTCCTTCTGCACCATGGCCCCTGCCGTGTGCTCCCTCTAGAACGCTCGCCGTGCCCCGGTGTGACCGGATTTCTTTCCTCCCCCGGAACCTCCCTCTCTTCTCGCTGTCGCAGCCCCTTGCCGGCGCCCCTTCGCCCGGCTCAGGGTGCCATGCCATCAGAACATCCCGCCACGATTGAACGTTTGCGTCAGGGGGATCGGGCCGCCTTCGACCAGCTCTACGAGCGTCACGCTCCCCGCATCCACGGGTTCTTGCTCCGTCTGGTGCGGGACCCCGCCGTGGCCGATGATCTGGCCCAGGATACCTGGCTCGCCTTCGCCCGGGCCACCCCTTCCCTCAAGGATGGCAGCGACCTGGCTGCCCTGCTCTTCACCATCGCCCGTAACGAGGCTCGCTCCTACCGTCGATGGTCGCTCCTCGACCTGCTTCGCCTCGCCGCTCCCGAGCGCGACGACATCGGCGATGGCGCCCCGACCCCCGACCGCTGGCTTGATGCCTCCCGCACCAGCGAGCGCCTGGAGCAGGCCCTCGGCAACCTCTCGCCGGTCTACCGCGAACCTCTCTTGCTGGTCCATGCCGAGGGCTTCGAGCAAGGTCAGGCGGCCCAGATCCTCGGGGTCTCCCCTGCGGCCCTCCGCAAGCGCCTGTCTCGTGCCAGAGCGCTGCTCCTCGAAGCCCTGGCCCGGGAGGATAGCGTGCAGGTCGCAGCCAGGAGGGCCCGGTGAACAAACCGTCCGCAGCGCGAGCCCTCCGTTCCCTCCCGACGCGGGGAATGAACCCTTCACGCCACCGGGAGGTCCGGGACCATGTAGGGCGTCACTTCGATGAGGTGCATCGTCGTCGTGTCATCACCTTGAACCTGGCCCGCTGGTCCCTCGGCCTCGCCCTCACCGGGGGGGCTGCCTACCTCCTCTGGGCCATGAAGATGGCTCGTACCTTCGGGTTAGCCTCGTCCGGTAAGTTCGAGGGGTTCGTGGGGCTGCGCCCCGGGGCTTTGTGGAAACGGTGGGCTTGCGCAGCCCACGCCCGCGGCAAGGGGGCCGATGGGGCTGGCGCCCCGCGCGGCCCCC
>JALOQB010000150.1 GCA_025453595.1 Polyangiaceae bacterium | reverse complement strand
GGCCCAGGTAGCGGGCGATGGAGGCCAGGAGGGCGCGGGCGGTGAGCTCGAAGTCACGGAAGAGGGCGTAGAGCTCCTCGCGGAAGCCAGGCACCTCGCCGGGCCACAGGTTGGGCCGGAGCTTGCTGCCGTCGAGGGGGTGCTCCTGGCCGACGTGGAAGAACTCCTTGAGGTCCGCCACGCTGGCGCCGAGGGCGCGCTCGCCGCCCATCGGCACGTAGCCCCGGTTGCCGGCGCTCTCGTTCACCAGGTACCTGCGCTTCACCTCGACCGGCAGCGAAAAGAACGCCTCGCAGAGCTGGAAGGCGCGGGCGATCCGCTCGGGGCCGATCGGGTGCTCGGCCACCACGCCGAAACCATAGGTCTTGAGTCCATCGCCGAAGGCCTGGTCAAAGGCGTCGCGCGATCGTTCGTCGCCCGAGAGGAGGCGGAAGTCCACGACAGGAAGAGCGTCGCTCATGGGCGCGCAGGGTAAGTTTGTCGCCGCGGTCGCCTCAAGATTTCTGTGGGTCCATGGGCCTCCTCCCCTGCCCTGCCGTGTAACAGCGAGGTGACAGCGCTGGCCGCGGGGGGCCCGGGCAAGCAGGCGGCGAGGGCTTCCTCGAGCTGCAGCAGGTAGCGCTCGTGGGGGAAGGCGCGCTGGACAAAGGCGCGAGCGCGCTCGCCCAGGGAGGCGTCGCCCAGGGCACGCTGGACCGCCAGGGCAAGGGAGCGCGGGTCGCCAGGGCGGAACAGATAACCGGCGGTGCCCTCCGGGAGCCACTCGGGGATCCCGCCGTGGGCCGCGCCCACCACCGGGCGAGCGCGGCGCATGGCCTCGATGCCGGTCATGCCAAAAGGCTCGGGCCAGTGGGACGGGACCAGCACGACGGAGGCCTCGTCGTAGCACCGATCCACCTGCTCCCCGGGCAGGAACCCCTCGAAGCGCACGCGGCCCGGGGCGACGCGGTGAGCCTGCTCCTCCAGCTCGCGGCGGGACGGCCCGTCGCCCACCACGGTGAGGGTCACCCGGGGGAGCCACCGCAGCGCCTCGATCGCATGGGCCACCCCCTTGCCTCGCAGCAGCTGGCCCACAAAAAGCAGGCGAGGCTCCCGGGGGGGCGGGCGCGTCTGGAGCGCGGAGCCAGGGGGGCTCGGGTGCGCCACCAGGACCCGCCCCCGGGGCACCCCCGCCTCCACCAGCCTGTCCGCGATGTAGTTGCTGCAGGCCACGAAGCGACCCCGCGCCGCGAGCCGCTGGAGATTTGATTTGAGATCAAACGGATTCACCAGGGCGAGGGGGACGCGGTGCTGGCGGCGACGGACGAGGGCGCAGCCGTGGAGGACGCAGGCCGCGCCGGGGGGCCGGTGGCAAGGCTCGTGGGAGGCCGGGAGGTAGCGGTGGGAGCGGGCGCAGGTATGGTCGTGATCGTGAGCGGCGAGGAGGACGGGCGTGGAGCCGAAGGGGGCGAGGGCCGCGGGGTCGAGGACCTTCTGGGCCAGGATGACCTCCGGGGGGCGCCCCGGCTCGGCAGGATCAAAGGCGGAGCGGAAGCGGGCCGCGTCGGCCCCAGGGCGCCCTCCGGGCAGCAGCTCGACCCGGTGCCCTCGCGCCCGCAGCCCCCGCGCCACCTCGAAGGACATGCGCTCGATGCCGCCCTGAAAGCCCTCGACGGGGGTAAGGATTCCGAGGTGCATGGAACTTCCGGACATGCAGGGGCGGGGGCCGGGACGAGGGGCCAGGCGACGGCGGCGGCGGCGAGGAGGGCGGAGAGGCCGACGAGGCAGCAGCCCAGGAAGGCCATCAGAGGGCCCCGGGCGGCGAGGTGGGAGGACCAGGGGCCCACCAGGAGGACGGCGACGGCGGAGGCGACGGCGGGGGCAAAGGCGGCGAGGAGCTGGCGGAGCCGCCAGCGGGAGGCGCGCGCCGCGATGACCCAGGCCACGGAGGAGGAGATCAGGTTGCCCAGGAGCGTCCCGGCGGCCACCGCGGCGACCCCCCAGGAAGAGCGGCCCGCGAGCGAGACGGTCAGGTTGACCAGGCAGCCCAGGCCGATGGCGAAGGCGGAGACCCAGGGGCTCGTCGCCGCCAGGGCCAGCCAGGCGTTGGCCACCTCGGAGAAGGCCGCCAGCACCGCCGCGGCGCCGAGGAAGCCGAGGGCGACGCGGAAGGCGCCGTCGTCCAGCACCGGGCCGACCCAGAGGCGCAGCAGGGGCTCCCCCGAGAACCAGAGCGCCGCCATGGCGCCGATGACCAGCGGCGGCTGCACCCAGGCGCCCAGCCGCAGCACCTCCTCGCGGCCCTGGCGCGTCGCCATCCGGGGCTGCAACGCCACGCTCACCTGCTTCACCAGCCCGAAGACCTGGTCCACCGCCCGCGCCGCCACCCCGTAGGCCGCGATGGCCCCGAGGGACGCCACCGCCGTCAGGATCGCCGCGTCCACCCGCAGCGCGATCACCACCGCCACGTTGATCACCAGCATCGCCAGCCCCTCCCGCAGCGCCCCCGGCAGCCCGCGGGCGGCGCCCAGCGAGGGCAGCAGGCGCAGCGACGGCTCGTGCTCCCGGGCGCGCTTGCCCAGCGCCCAGAGCTCGATCCAGGCCCCCGCCGCGAAGGCCGCGGTGGGCACCTCCAGGCCCCGGAACCACCGGAACCCGACCAGCAGCAGGAGCGCCTGGACAGCCGCCCCCATCGAGCGCGCCACGGAGGTAGGTGCAATGGAACCCACCGAGACCAGCAGGGCGCGAAGGGGCATGGCGAGGGCGCCCGCGAGGCCACCGAGCCAGACCAGGGCGCCCACGACGAGGAGGCGCTCGGGAGGGAGGGGAGCGCCGAGGCGAGTGAGCTCGTGGAGGGCCCACAGGACGGCGCCACCGCCGAGGAAGGGGGCGAGGAGCAGGATGACGAGGAAGGAGCGCTCGACGGCGGCGATGGCGCGCGGCGGGGAGCCGGCGACGATGGCGCGTCCGACGCCGACGGAGAGGCCGAGGTCACAGAGGCCGACGAGGAAGGCGACGACGCCGAGGAGGGACCAGGCGCCGAGGCCCGGGGCGCCGAGCTGGCGGGCGACGAGGCCGACGGTGAGCACGCCGACCAGGAGGCCCAGGAAGTGGCGGGCGAGGAGGCTGAGGGTGTCGAGGACGACGCGCTTCACGCGAGGCTTTCAAGCACGAAAGGTGCCACGTCGCGCAGCGAGGCGAGCTCGGGGAGCGGCTGATCGGAGGCGACGCCGGCAACCGCCGAGGCGCTGTCTGGCATGTAGCCGTGCATGCCGCGCACGACGCCGCCGACAAAGCTCGGGGCAAAGAGGTGCCCCTCGTCGAGGGCGAGCATGGCGTCGCCGTGGGGGGCGTGCCCCGTGGCTCCCTGGACGCCGAGGCGCCGGAGCTCGTCGGGGCCCAGCCAGCGCCCGGGCCAGCGCTCGGTGCGGGCGCGGATCTGGGCCAGCTCGCGCTCGGACCCCCAGAAGCGGGCCAGCGTGCTGTCGATGAACAGGCGGCCCGGCAGCGAGCGGGTCACGGGCCTCGGGTCGATCACCGAATGGATCTCGGCCATGCCGTGGTCCCCGACGACCAGGGTGCGCAGGGGGCCGCGGCGCAGGGCGTGGTCCCGTGCCCGGTCGATGCGCTCGGCGAGGCGGTCGAGCGCCGCGTCGATGCCAGGCCCCGAGGCCCCCTGTTGATGCAGCAACCCGTCGAGCTCAGCGGAGTAGAGGAAGATCAGATCCGAGTCCTGGTGCTCGATCGCGGCGAGGGCCTCGCGCCACCGCTGCTGCTCGCCGAGCTGCCACCGGGCCGAGAGCACCCGCAGGCCCCGGCGCCGCGCCTGCGCCAGGAAGGTCGGCGCGCCGTTGATCGCCGGGGTCTGGAAGAGGTCGTCGCGCTCGGGGACATCGAGCCAGGGGAAGAGCTCCGGCGGGACCCGGTGCAGGGCGAAGTACCCCGACCAGCCCTGGAGCCGGGCAAAGGCCTGCGCCACCCGCCGTCGCACCCCGCCGCGCTCGTGGATCAACGAGGGCAGCAGGCCGAGCCAGCGCAGCGGCGCGAGCGGCCCGGCGCCGGCCCCCTGGTGGGCGGAGAACAGGCAGAACCGGCCGTGCTCCGCGGTGGTCTTGCCGGTGAGGATGGTGGCCAGCGCCCCCGAGGAGTACCCCAGCTCCCCGCGCAGCCCGCGGGAGGACGAGAGCCAGGGCAGGCGCCGCCGGAGCCGCTCCAGCAGGGCAGGCCCCAGCGCGTCGACGAAGACCACCAGGGTGCGCATCAGCTCCCCACCGAGCGGAGGCGCAGCAGGTGGCTGCGGAGGCTCTCGTGGCTGGTCTGCGGGTCGAGGCCCAGCAGCTTGCTGGCCTCCTGCTGCCCCGCCTCCCCGCCGTAGGCGATGGCCACCGCGGCCCGGGACAGCCGCTCTCGCGGGTGGAGCAGCGAGCGCGACAGGGGCGAGACCCCCTTGAACCACGCCCGCAGGCCGGCCCCCAGATCCCCCAGACGCGCGTCAGGCTTCCACCGGAAGAGCTGCCCGGACCACCCGGCGAAGGCCAGCGGGTCCGCCGGCGCCCCCACCCGCCACGCCTCGAAGGCCATATGGAAAACCCCTACTTGCCGGCAGACCTCCCGGAACCAGCCCTCGACGTCGCCTTGCGGGGGGATCCAGGAGGCTGCATCCTGGCGGAAGCGGAGGGCCTCGTGGTAGGCGTCGACGAGCCAGGGGCCGACGCTGGGTACGCCGCCGAGGTGGCCGAGGAGGTCGGCGCGCTCGCGGGCGGTGGGGGCGTAGCGATCGACGGCGAGGAGGACGGCGTCGCCGGCGGCGAGGACGGCCTTGTGGCCGTGGCGGATGAGGACGCGCTCGTCGCCGAATTCTCCGCCGAGGTGGCTGAGGGCGAGGCCGAGGGCGCGGTTGGCGAGGAGCCGCCCGGCCTCGTCGAGGGGGACCATGCGGGGGGAGACGAGGCGCTGCTGCTCGATGAGCCGTGCATCGCCGCCGATCCAGCGGATGCCGCCCAGGGAGACGTCGAGCCAGAACAGGGTGGGGGGAGGCTTGAGGAAGGTGGCCTCGGAGACCATCGCGATGTCGACATCGACGCCGACCATCTGGCTGGCGAGGAGCCCGGCCCGGCGGGCCCGGAAGCCGTCGTTCAGGTCAGGCTTCTCGACCACGACGATGAGATCGTAATCGTTGTGCGCCTTGAGGGTGCGCCCCTCGATCTCGATGGCCCCCTCCCCCCGCGCGTAGCCGCCCACCATGGCCGCGAGCCGGAGCCTCGGGCCGAACGCGCCGAGGATCTCGCGGGCAATCCGGAGCACGTCGCGGCGGATGCGCTCCTCGGCGGCCATCGTCCCGCGCAGCGTGAAGCGGCGGGGGGCGTGGGGGGTGGGTTCGGCGGTGGCGGTCGCGCGTTCCATGGCCACCACGCAATGCATCGCTCGTACCGGCCCCCTGCTCCGGGAAAAGGCCCGTCAGTCCCGGGATGTTCCCGGTTCGAGACAGCCCCGGGGAGGGCGTGGTACCGGAGTGAGACGGCCGAGATAAAACCCCACCGCCTGGGCCACCCGGGTCGGCAGCGAGGTGAAGGCCCCCTGCCTCAGATCGCGCACCACGCTGCCCGCCAGGGGCCGCACCAGCTCGCGCCAGGAGGGCTGACCCAGGCGGAAGATCTGCGACTCCGCGGCCCCCTCGCCCCGGCGCCGGACAAAGTGCTGCCGGAGCGAGTAATCGTGGGAATGCTCGAAGCGCGCCCGGGGCCGGTACTCGACCCCGAGCCCCAGGGCCCGGATCCGGGTGGTCCAGTCGACGTCTTCCGAGTACCGAAGCGTCTCGTCAAACGGCAGCAAACGCCAGGCTTGCCGGGTGATGGCGGAGGCGGCCATGGAGAAAAAACTGCCGCGCGCCAGCGCGACGGGCCGCTCCACGCCAAACGCTCGTTCCTGGTCGAGGGTGGTGAGCCGCCCCGCCTCCGGGCGTACCTCCTGGCGACCGAAGGTCGCGGCCAGGGTCGTGGCCCCCAGCAGCGGCTCGATCAACGCCTCCAGCGCAAAGGGGTCAAGGGCGACCGCATCGGCGTTGATAAAAGCGACAATTTCGCTGGTTGTGGCTCGCATGCCGCGGTTGAGCACCACGCCAGGGATGTAGGTGGAGGGGTCGACGTCGAGGATCGGGAGGTGACGCCGTGAGGCCTCCTGGCGGGAGCCATCGGTGGAGGCACAGTCAAAGAAGAAGACGCGGGGGGTGACGTTGCGCTGGGCGAGGAGGGCGTCCAGGGCCCTGGGGGTGTGGGGCATCTCGTTGCGACAGCGCATGACGACATCGACGATCATGTCCATCCCTCCGCGAAGGAGAGGCGTTGTTCCTCGACGATCTGGCGGTAAAGGTCGGCGAGGGAGGCGACGACGCGATCCCAGCCAAAGCGCCGGTCGACGAGGGCGCCGGCGCGTTGCTGGAGGGCACGACGGCGCCCGGGATCGGCGAGGAGCGAGCGGAGCGCGTCACCCCAGGCCTCGACGAGGTAGCCCTCGGGGGCGGCGTCGGGGCACTGGAGGGCGCTGGCCAGGTCCTCGGTGCCGGAGCTGCGGGCAAAAAGGGCCGGGACGCCGGCGGCCCAGGCCTCGACCACGACGATCCCGAAGGCCTCGTGGAGGGACGGGACCAGGGCGACGTCGGCGGCGGCGAGGAGGTCCGGGACCTCCCCGATGGGGTCGATATTCCCCAGGAATTCAAGGCGATCGCGGACGCCGAGGGAGCGCGCCTCGGCCTCGATACGGGCCCGGTAGCCCTGGTCCGTCTCGGCGCCGGCCAGCAGCAGGCGACCGCCGGGGGCTCCAGCGGCGAAGGCACGGAGGGCGAGGAGCTGATTTTTCTGCTCGCAGAGCCGCCCCAGGACCACCACCGAGGGCCCCTGCCTCAGGGCTGGCCAGCGGGCCCGGGCCCGGTCCGCGTCGCCGGCGCGCAGCCTGCGGACATCGACGCCGTGGTCCATGCGAACCGCCCGGTCCCCGACGAGGGAGGCCAGGGCGCGCTGCTCCCGCTCGTTGAAGCAGATGACCCGGCTGGCGCGCCGCAGGACCTCGCGGGCCCCCACCAGCCAGCCAAAGGGCTGGCCCAGGTCGAGGGCGCGGCCGGCGCGGCGGCGGGTCTCCTGGGCGGCGATTTCTTGATCGGCAAGGAGAGGGCCGTGGACCGAGAGGACTAGGGGGATGTCCTCCAGGCTCGCGGCGAGGGCGGCGGCGCCGGCGATGCGGCGGCCGGTGTGCACATGGATGAGAGAAGGAGCGCGGCGCAGCAGGCGAGCCGGGAGATCCAGGGAGACCAGGTTGCCCCCCACGGCCACCAGCCCACGCCGGACCTGGGGGGTGGCCAGGTAAGGGCAGAGCACGCCGTAGCGCTCGACCGGGACGCCTCCGATCTGCTCCGTGGCGGCTTGCGGGGGGCCCGGGGCGAAGACCGAGCAGCGCACCCCCTGGGCCGGGGCCCGGGCGCAGACCTCGGCCACGTGGGTCTCTGTACCACCCCAGGCCTTTGCCTCGAATTTGCGGAGGACATGAGCGATCTCCATGAGATTCCTCTCTCGTACGACCGCGACTCCGTGCGAGAACAGTGCCACCATGGCGACGCCTCCTGTCCTGGAGCCTCTGTCCTCGGCCCCCCACCGGCTGGCGGTGGTGGACGACGATCCGGTGATCCGCCGCCTGCTGCGCGCGTGGCTGGAGGCGGAAGGCTACGAAGTCCTTGAATTCACAGGGGGAAGAGCCGCACTCCAGGCCAACCTTGGGGGGCTGGCGGCGGCGCTTCTGGATCTGGGACTGGACGACGTCCCGGGGCTGGACGTGCTCCGGCACTGGCGGGCCTCGGACCCGGAGCTCCCGGTGATCGTCATCACCGCCCGGTCCGGCCTGGACTCGGTGGTGGAGGCCATGCGCGCGGGGGCCTACGATTACCTGTCCAAACCCCTGGAGCGGGAGCGCCTGCTGGTGTCGCTCCACCACGCCATCGAGCGGATGACGCTGGTGCGCCGGGTCTGGTCCCTCAGCCACGGGGCGTCTCCGACCGGGACGACCCTGGTGGGCCGTGGTCCTGCGATGAAGCAGCTCCAGGAGCACATCCAGCGGGTGCTCCAGAGCGACGTCGCCGTGTGCATCCTGGGGGAGAGCGGGACGGGGAAGGAGCTGGTGGCGCGGGCCATTCACCAGGAAGGGCACCGGCGCAAGGGGCCCTTCGTGGCGGTGAACTGCGGGGCCATCCCCGAGAACCTGATCGAGGCCGAGCTTTTTGGCTACGAGAAGGGGGCCTTCACCGGCGCCTCCAGCATGCAGCGGGGTCGCTTCGAGGAGGCTCAAAATGGGACGATTTTCCTGGATGAGATCGGGGACATGCCCCTGCCCGCCCAGGTTCGCCTGCTGCGGGCGCTCCAGGAGAAGGCGATCCGGCGCCTGGGCGGGACGACGGAGGTGAAGCTCAACACCCGCGTCATCGCCGCCACCCACCGGAACCTGGAGGTCGAGGCCAGGGCCGGCCGCTTCCGGGAAGACCTGTACTTCCGGCTGATGGTGTACCCCATCGAGACGCCTCCGCTCCGTGAACGAAGAGAAGACATCCCGCTGCTGGTGGCCCACTTCCTGCAGGCCTTCCGGGGGGACGTGGGGCGCTCCATCGAGCGCATCACGCCCGAGGCCCTCGACGCTCTCGGGGGCCACTCGTGGCCAGGCAACATCCGGGAGCTTCAAAACGTGATCCACCGAGCCATGCTGTCCAGCACCAGCGACCGAATCGACATCGCAGACCTTCCTCCCTCGCTCCAGCAGCGCGCGCTGCCGGCGATCGAGGCCCCTCCGGCGCCTGCCCCTGCGACGACGGGCGCCCTCCCCACCCTCGTGCTCCGCGATCTGGAGGCGCTGGCGATCGAGCAAGCGCTGGCGCAGACCGGAGGGCATGTGGGCAACGCCGCGCGCCTCCTGGGGCTGGGGCGAGCGACCCTCTACCGACGGCTGATCGATCTGGGAAAGAAGACCGATCCGAGCGAGGAGGCGCGCTGAGGTGTGGCGGTGAAGGAGCCGCTGCTCAAGGCCGCGACAGCCCGCCTGCTGTCGGTGATCCAGCACATGAACCTGGCGATCCTTGTCGAGGACGAGGATCGAAAGATCGCGCTGGTGAACCAGAATTTTTGCGATCTCTTCCGCATCTCGGCGGCGCCCGAGGCGCTGGTCGGCCAGGACTGCAACCGGGCCATGGAGCGCGTGCTGCCGGCGCTGGCGGAGCCCCAGCAATTCCTGATGCGCGTGCACGAGCTGCTCAGCCACCTCCAGCCCGCCCACCGGGACGCGGTGGTGATGATGGATGGCCGGACGCTGGAGCGAGATTACATCCCGATCTTCGAGGGGGATCGCTTCATGGGGCACCTCTGGCACTACCGCGACGTGACCGAGCGGCAGCGCCACGAGGAAGAGCTGGAGCGCGCGGCGGAGGACGCGCGCCAGACCATGGCGGCGAAGGATGCGTTCATCGCCGCGGTGTCCCACGAGCTCCGGTCGCCGCTCCACGCGGTCATCGGGGGCACCGAGCTGCTCCGCGAGCGCACCGCCGAGCCCGGGTCCCGCGAGCTGATCCAGGCGGTGCTCCAGTCGGCCCGGGGTCTGCTCGGGCTGATCGATGACATCCTCGACCTCTCGTCCCTGCGCGCGGGCGCCTTCGCGCTGAGGCCGGCTCCCTGCGATCTGCTCGCGCTCCTCCAGGAGCTCCTCGCCTCGTTCCGCGCCACCGCCGAGGCGCGGGGTCTCCAGCTCGACCTGCGGCTCCTCACCCCCCTGCCCCCGGCGGTCCAGGCCGATCGCCAGCGCCTCGCCCAGGTGCTCACCAACCTGATCGCCAACGCGCTGCGCTTCACCGATCGAGGGCGCGTCGAGCTGCGAGCCCAGGGGGCGCTGCTGGAGGGGGGTCGATGCCGGCTGCGGTTCGAGGTCATCGACACCGGGCTGGGCGTGTCCCCGGCGGATCGGCCGCACCTCTTTCGCCCCTTCCAGCAGGCCCTTGATGCCCAGCGACGCCGCGGTGGGACTGGCCTCGGGCTCGCCATCAGCCACCAGCTGATCCTGCAGATGGACGGATCGATCGGCCACGAGCCCAACCCGGAGGGAGGCTCCTGCTTCTGGTTCGAGGTCCCCCTGCCGATCCTGGATGCCCCCGTCGCCCGCATGATGTCCACGGTGAGCATCCCGGCGCCGCGGCAGCAACCGAGGCGCATCCTGGTGATCGAGGACAACCCGGCCAACCGGGTCTGGGCTCGCCACGCGCTGACCTCCCGCGGGTACGAGGTGGTGCTGGCCGAGGGGGGCCCCCAGGCCCTCGACCTGCTGCGCAGCGACCCCGCCTTCGACGCGATCCTGACCGACTGGCAGATGCCCATCCTGGACGGCCTGGAGACGACCCGCGCGATCCGCGCCATGGGCGGTGATTTCGCCAGCATGCCCATCCTTGGCCTCTCGGCCAGCGCCCTCTCCGACGCCGAGGAGCGCTGCCGCGAGGCGGGCATGGACGGATGTCTGCTCAAGCCGGTCTCGATCCGCACCCTGGCCGATACCCTGGAGAGCCTGCTCGCCCAGAAAGCCCACGCCAGGGCGGCCCCGGTGATCCTGCCGCACACCACCTTGCCCCCCTCCCGGGGGGTGCAGGTCGAGGGCCTGCCGCCGGAGATCTGCCTGGAGCTGGCCGAGCTCTTCCTGGAGCACGTGACCGAGCGGTGCTCGCTCCTGGAGCAGGCCGTGGCCGCGCAGGACCGGGAGGCCATCGCTCGCAACGCCCACTCCATCGCCTCCTCGGCGAGCGGCGTGCAGCAGCTCTCGCTGGCCGAACACGCCCGCAGCATCGAGGCCCAGGCGCTCCAGCAGGCCCCCTTCGCCGTGCTCACGGAGCGCTCCCACGAGCTGATCGATCAGTGCCTCCGGGTGGCCCCGGTCCTCGTCGCTGACACGCGTCTCGCCTGCGGTCTGCAGCCCGAGCCGCTGGCCTGAGAGAAACCCTCCCCGCCGGTGCAGGCCGTGCTACAGCCGCACAACAGGCTCGCCTGCGCGGCCATCGCACCCTCATGTCGCACCAAGCCACCGCCCTCGCTCACCCGAACATCGCCCTCGCCAAGTACTGGGGCAAGGTCCCGGGCTCCGACAACGCTCCGGCGGTCCCCAGCCTCTCCGTCACCCTCGCCGGGATGACCACGACCACGACCGTCGAGTTCTCGGCCGACTTCCCCGCCGATCACCTCGAGCTCAACGGCGCCGAGGCCGACGCCACGGCGCTACGCCGCGCCTCGGGGCTCCTCGATGAGGTGCGAGCCGAGGCGGGCCTGAAGGTCCCGGCTCGCATCCGGTCTCGCAACGATTTCCCGACCGCCGCGGGCCTCGCCTCCAGCGCCTCCGGCTTCGCCGCGCTGGCCGTCGCTGCCCGCTCCGCCGCCGGCCTCCCCCGGGATCCCGCCCGCGAGAGCAACCTGGCGCGGCGCGCCTCCGCGTCCTCGGCTCGCTCCCTGTTCGGTGGGTTTGTCGAGCTCGCCGCGGGGCGCGAGAACGAGCACCGCTTCCTGCCCGCGCAGCAGGTGGCGCCGCCCGATGCGCTGCCGCTCCGGGTGCTGGTCGCGGTCACGACCGAGCGCATCAAGGATACCCCCTCCACCGGCGGCATGAACCACACCGCCGCGACGAGCCCTTACTACCAGGCCTGGGTCGCCCACGCGCCTCGCCTCTTCGAGCGCGTCCGGGCCGCGGTGCTGGCCGCGGACCTCGAAGCCCTCGGGGTCGCCGCCGAGGAGAGCGCCTTCGCCATGCATGCCTCCGCCATCGCCGCGGCCCCTGCGGTGCTCTACTGGCTCGGCCCCACCGTCGAGGTCATCGCCGCGGTGCGCGGGCTCCGCGCCTCCGGCGTCGGGGCCTGGTGCACCATGGACGCGGGGCCTCACGTCAAGGTCCTCTGCGCCCCCCCGGATGCCGCCAGGGTCGCCTCGACGCTGGCCGCGATCCCCGGTGTGCTGCGGGTGCTCACCGCGAGCCCCGGCGAGGGCGCGCGTCTCCTGGGCGCCGAGGCGTCGACGTGATCGCGTCGGCCCCCGGGAAGCTCGTCCTCTCGGGCGCCTACGTCGTGCTCGACGGCGCCCCTGCGATCGTGACGGCGGTCGATCGCCGCGCCATCGCCGACGCCTCCAGGCGCGCTGATTTTCTCAGCCCCGAGCTTCGCACCGCCTTCGGCGACGGGGCCCCCTTCGTCGACAGCACCTCGATGCGCAAGGATGGCCGGAAGCTGGGCCTCGGCTCCAGCGCGGCGGTGCTGGTCGCGGCCCTCGGCGCTCGCTCCCTCGCCCTGGGCCACCCCATCGACGACGCCCTCCGTGCTCGCATCGTCGACGAGGCCTACGAGGCCCACCGGTCAGCACAGGGCGGAGGCAGCGGGATCGACATCCTCGCGGCCACCCACGGAGGCACCCTGCTCTGCCGCACGCGCCCGCTCCTGGCCCCGAGCTGGTCCCCCCTGCGCCTCCCCTCCCGTCTCTTCCTCGAAGCCTGGATCTGCCCCGAGAGCGCCTCCACCTCCCTGCTCCTCGAACCGATCCGGGCCCTGCGGCGCGACGCCCTCGCTCGCTACACCGACCTCACCGCCCCCGCCTTCGAGGGCGCCCTCCAGGTTGAACAGGCCCTCCGGGACGACGACCTCTCCGCCCTCCTCGGCGGCCTGCAGCGCCAGACCGAGGCCATGGTCGAGCTGGGCGACGCCACCGGCGTCCCCATCCTGCCCCCTTACCTGCGCGCCCTCGCGGCCCTCCGGCCCCCTCGCTCCGTCGTCGCCCAGTCCGGCGCTGGCGGCGGCGACATCGCCCTCTTCTGGGGCGAGGAGCCGAGCCCTCCTGCCTGGCGCGACGAGGCCCTCCGCCTCGGCCTCGAGCTGCTCCCCCTCGGCTTCGAGGCCGAAGGTCTGCGCGCCGAAGAGGTCCCCCGCTCCCAGCCCACCCCCGCTCGCTCGCCGTGATTCCCCTCCGTCGCATCGGCATCCTCGGCGACATCCACGCCGAGGACGCCCTCCTCGAAGAGGGCATCGAGCTCCTGCTCCACCGCGGCGTCGACGCGCTCCTCTGCGTGGGTGACATCGTCGACGGGCAGGGCAACCTCGAGCGCTGCATCGACCTGCTCCAGCGCCACCGCGTCCTCTGCGTCCGCGGCAACCACGAGCGCTGGCTGCTCCAGGGCGCCCTCCGCACCCTGCCCCACGCCCACCTGCGCGAGCAGCTCTCCCCCGGAGCCCTCGCCTTCTTGCAGCAGCTCCCCGCGACCATCCCCTGCGATACCGTCGCCGGCAAGCTCCTCCTCTGCCACGGCCTCGGCCCCCACGACATGCTCGGTGTCTCGCCCCACGACCTGCCCGAGCACCTCGAGCAGAACGAGGTGCTCCAGGGGCTCCTCCTGAGCCGCGACTTCGACCTCGTCGTCAACGGCCACACCCACCGCTTCCTCGATCGCGTCTTCCACGGGCCCCGCGGCGGCCGGCTCCGCATCGTCAACGGCGGGACCCTCACCCGTGACCACGACCCCTGCGTCGTCCACCTCGACCTCGACCTCCCCCTCGCCACCCACCTCCCCCTGCGCTGACCGCCTCACCGCAGCAGCAGCGCCAGCACCACCGTCACCGCCACGCCCAGCGCGATCGCCCCCCACAGCGGTAGCACCCGCCCGGGGGCGACAGGCACGGCCTGCGCCACGGGGGCGGCCAGCGGCGCTCCGGCCGCGCTACTGTCTGGAACTTCCGGACGTATGGAACTTCCAGATGCAGGCGGGGCGGTGCTCGCGGGGGGCGGGGGTCGGCTGGGGGTCAGGGGCCGGGGGCGGGGGGGCTCCGGGGCGTCGTCCCCGTCCTGCCCGAAGAGCCCTCCGGCGGCGGCGGCCGCGTGGAACTCGGCGAGGACCTGGAAGGTGGTGGTCATCGACTCCCCTTCCCTCGGGGGCTGGAGCCCCTCGCCGTCGAGCCTGGCGAGCACCACGGTCACGTTGTCGTCGCCGCCGCGCTCGTTGGCCAGCGCGACCAGCTCGTCGCAGGCCGACGCCAGCGAGGGGGCGCGCTCCAGGATGGCGCGCATCTCCTCCGCCTCGACCTTGTTGGACAGGCCATCCGAGCAGAGCAGGAGCACGTCGCCGCGGCGGATCTCGAGCTTGCCCAGCGCGACCTCGACGTCAGGGCGCTGCCCCATGGCCTGGAGCACCAGGTTGCGCATGGGCATGCGGGCGGCGGCCTCTGGCTTGATGGCGCCGCTGTCGATCATGAACTGGACGAAGCTCTGGTCGCGGGTCATCTGCCGGATGCGCTGCCCCCGGAGCAGGTACGCGCGCGAGTCGCCCACCGCCGCGATGTACGCGTGCTGCTGGTGGACGCATACGGCGGTGAGAGTCGCGCCCATGCCCCGGTAATCGGGCTCGCGCGCGGCGGACCAGACCTCCCGGTTGGCGCTCTTGACCGCCTGCACCGTGGCCGCATCCCAGCCGCCCCCCTGGGCCTCCAGCATCGCGTTGCGCAGGGTCTCGATGACCAGCGCGCTGGCGACCTCCCCCGCCGCGGCGCCGCCCATGCCGTCGGAGACCGCCAGCAGGACCGCGCCCTCCCCGGATTCAAAGGAAGGCACCCGGGTCGACGCAGCGCTGTTCTCCGGGTGAAGCAGCGGCGCGATGAGGAAGGTATCCTCGTTGTTCGCGCGCACGCGCCCCGTGTCGCTCAGCCCGGAGGCAAGAACCCGGGTGTGCAGCGGACGCTCAGCTTCCTCGCTCATGGGCCGGACAGGTTACCACCAGAACCCCGGCCGGTGGCCCACCGCGAGGGCCTGCGGCCTCCTGGGCCTGGCCATGGACCGCCCCGATCACTCCGTGGGCCCCAGGATCAGCAGCCGGGTCTCGCTCATCTCCTCGATGGCGGACCGGACCCCCTCGCGCCCCAGACCGGACCCCTTGACACCCCCGTACGGCATGCTGTCCACCCGGAAGCTCGGGATATCCCCCACCACGACCCCGCCCACCTCCAGCTCGTCCCACGCCTTCATCGCCCGCGCCAGCGACCCCGTGAAGACCCCCGCCTGGAGGCCAAACTGGCTCGCGTTCACCCGGGCCAGCACCTCGTCGAAGGTGTCGAAGGGCTCCAGCAGCGCCACCGGCCCGAAGACCTCCTCGGCATGGAGCGGCAGATGCACCGGGACGCCCTCCACCAGCGTGGCCTCCAGCACCGCCCCTCGCCGCCCTCCGCCGCACAGCACCGTCGCCCCTGCGCTCCGCGCCTCCTCGATCCACGCCTCCACCCGCCGCGCCGCCCCCTCGTCGATCATCGGGCCCACGAACGTCCCCTCCTCCCTCGGATCCCCCGCCTTCAGGCCACCCACCCGCTCCACCAGCATCGACCGCAGCGGCCCCAGCAACGAGCGGTGCACCAGCACCCGCTGCACCGAGATGCAGCTCTGCCCCGCCTGCGCGTACGCCCCGAACACGATCCGCTCTGCCACCCGCTCCAGCTGCCCCCCCTGATCCTCATCGACCACGCACGCCGCGTTCCCCCCCAGCTCCAGCACCACCTTCTTCCTGCCGGCACGGGCCTTCAGCTCCCACCCCACCTTGCCCGACCCGGTGAACGACAGCAGCGCGATCCGCTCATCTTCCACCAGCGGACCCACCTCCGATACACGGCACGGGAGCACCGAAAAAGCCCCCTCCGGCAGCCCCGCCTCCTGCAAGATCTCCCCCAGCATCAGCGCGCAGATCGGCGTACGCTCCGAAGGTTTGAGCACAAAAGGACAGCCGGCAGCGATGGCCGGGGCCACCTTGTGGGCGACCAGGTTGAGGGGGAAGTTGAAGGGGGTGATGAGGGAGCAAACGCCGACGGGGACCTTCCGGGTAAACCCCCGGTAGCCGCGGGCCCGCGGCGAGATCTCCAGGTTCATCACGTCGCCCTCGATGCGCACCGCCTCCTCGGCGGCGACCTTGAAGGTATCGATCAGGCGCGTCACCTCCCCACGCGCGTCCCGGAGCGGCTTGCCCGCCTCGGCGCAGAGCACCCGCGCCAGCTCCTCCGCCCGCTCCCGGAGCCGCACCACCACATGCTCCAGCACCCGCTGGCGCTCGAAGGGCGGCAGGCGACGCATCGCCTCCCGCGAGGCAAACGCCGCGGCGATCCCCCGCTCGATGGCCTCGGCCCCCGCGAGGGCCACGCGAGCGATCAGCTCGCCGGTGTACCTGTCATGCACCAGCAACACATCATCCGAGGTCTCTCTGCGACCCGCGAGCAGGAAGGGCAGCGTCTCCATGGAGACGTAGTATCAGCAAGCAACCGCCCGACGCGAGGGGTCAGCACCGCACGGGTGGCCTCTGCGGTGGCGCTGGAGACGTCTTCATGCGACCAACGGTTCAAGACGACCGCTTTGACCCGCAGCCGACCCTCCCCTGCAGCCGCAGCCGTCCCTCCCCTGCAGCCGCAGCCGACCCTCCCCTGCAGCCGCAGCCGACCCTCCCCTGCAGCCGCAGCCGACCCTCCCCTGCAGCCGCAGCCGCAGCCGCAGCCGCAGCCGCAGCC
>JALOQB010000149.1 GCA_025453595.1 Polyangiaceae bacterium | reverse complement strand
CTCTTCACACCGTGGGGGGAGCCGGGGGATGCAAGGGGGCCGCGCGGGGCGCAGCCCCATCGGCCCCCTTGCCGCGGGTGTGGGCTGCGCAAGCCCACCGTTTCCGCGAAGCCCCCGGGGCGCAGCCCCCTCCCTTCCTTGCCCGGGTGTGGGCTGCGCAAGCCCACCGTTTCCGCGAAGCCCCCGGGGCGCAGCCCCTCCCTCAAGTCCTTGCCGCGGGTGTGGGCCGCGAAGGCCCACCGTTCCCCCAAAGCCCCGGGGCGCAGCCCCCTCACCTCCCTTACCCGGGCGCGGACCCCTCAGAGGAAGGGGCTGACGTGGGGCTGGGCGCCCGCGGTGCGCACCGCGAGGGCGACGCGGCGGGTGAGGTGGATCGCCAGCAAGGCGACGAGGAGGGTACCGAGGGCAGCGATGACGCGGCGGACGAGGGGGCCTGGCTCCAGGAAGATCCAGCCGGCGGTGAGGGCGCCAGCGACCCCGGAGAGAGGGAGCAACCAGCGGAGCAGGGGGCTGGTGGACTGATCGATACGGAGCCTGGGGAAGGTCTCCCGGCAGACCGCGATGGTCAGGGCGAGCCCCCAGCTCTTGATCAGGAAGAGGAGGGCACCGAGGGCTTGCAGGGCGAAGAGGCGCTCCTGGACGGCGCGGTCGACGAAGGGGAGAGACCAGCCGCCGAGGAAGAGGGCGGCGCCGACGCCGCAGAGCAGGAAGGTGGCACCCCAGCCGAGGGATCCGGAGGCTCCGGACCTTGCGCGGGAGGCAGCCGGGTTGACGAAGGCCGAGGGCTCGGCGTCGGGGATCGCGGTGGGCTCGGCGGAGCGATCGAGGGCGGTGGGGGCGAAGAAGAGGAGGAGGAGGAGGGGGCCCAGCGGGGTGCGGAAGGCGATCCAGTTCCAGGGTTCGCCGCCCTGGAAGCGCACCACGTCATGCACCATGAGCGAGCCAGAGAGGGCGACCACGCAGGCGACGGCGGTGAGGGTGGGCAGGTGATAGAGCAGGGTCCAGAGCAGGAGGCGGAGGCCCTGAACCGGGGACCAGCGGCGCTTCTGCGGGTGCTGCCCGGCGCCGAGAGCGACGACCAGGGCGAGGGCGAGAGCAGGGAGGAGCGCGGTGCCGACGTCCGGCTCCAGGCCCACGATGGCGCGGGAGAAGGGGAGCGTGGAGCAGAGGCCCGAGGCGACCAGGAAGACCACGTAAGGGAGCGCGTCCCCCCCCGCGTGGGAGGCATCCCCGCGCCAGAACGCGGCGAGGCAGGTGAGGAGCCACACCAGCAGGTTGCGGCGCCCCGAGGACGCGGCGGCGCCTCGCGCGGCCCAGCGCTCGACCCAGCCCAGCAGGCGCCCCAGGGGCGAGGCGAGGAAAAGGAAGATCACCGCGAGGGACCCGAGGATCGCGCCGACCGCCACCAGATCGCTGGCGGCCCCGGGGCGGTAACCACGTAGCGCGATGTGGCGCTCCGCCACCGCGCCGTCCCGCAGCACGCCCAGCACGCCGAAGCGCTGGCGTCCGCTTGGGATCAGATCCGAGACATCCAGGAGAGACCAGCCATCGAGGGACACCAGGACGTCGCCGGCCTGGAGGCCTGCCTGCTGCGCCGAGCTCCCTTCCTCGACACCCTGGACCAGGAGGCCACCGGACGCGACCGGCTCCTCCTGGAGCTTGAGGCCAAGCAACCCCACCACCCGCCCGGCCTCCTCCTGCTGCGCGAGAAGCTGGGCCTTGCGGGCCCCGGAGGGCCGGAAGTCCAGCACCACATCCTGGATGGAGCCGGTGATCGGCAGCGCCCCCGGGGTGACCGCCGGGAAGAGCACCTGCACCGTCCCGCGGAAGGTCGTGTGCAGGGCCACCTCAGGGCGACCACAGACCCGGGCCAGCAGCCCCTCGGTCACCGGCACCTCGACCTTGGTCCCGTTGGGACTCATCCCCTCGGCCTCCACCTCGACGTTCCGCTCGGGCTCCTGCCCTGGCCGGAGCAAATCCCCCAGCAAGAGCACGCGCCCGACCTTCTTGACCGGAAAGCTGGCGCCATTCAGCTCCAGCGTGTCGTTGTGCGTGGTGACCCGGGGCCCCACGTCAAGCACCGACACCAGTTGCGGGAGGGGCTCGTAGCCGCGGCACCCGGGGCTGAACGCCAGGAGCGCGAGCAGGGTCAGGAGCAGCAACCCGAGGAGGGGCGGGAGCCCAGGTTTTCCGGGCTGGCAAGGGGTGGTCGGGAGCGAGGCCACGAGGGTCGCAGTACCGAGAAACAACGGAGCGCGCGAATTTGGCGCAATGTTTGCGGAAATGTTGGCCTGCCAGGAAGGCACAGGGCAGACGCTAAAGAACGTGCGATCGGTGAGTAGACGAGTATGGTTACGCCCCTCGCCGATGGCCCAACCCCCCTCTTTTCACACCGAACCCATCGAGAAACTCCTGGATCGCCTTGGCGTCGAGGATAGCCTCGGGCTCTCCGGGAACAAGGCCGCCGAGACCCTCGCCAGGGTCGGAAAGAACAGGCTCCCGCAGGCCCCCAAGGCAAGCGCTCTCGCCCAGTTCATCGAGCAGTTCAAGAACCCCCTGGTGCTCACGCTCCTCGGCGCCGCCGCCGTCGCGGTGGTGGTCGGCGCCACCGCCGGGGGTGACGAGGGCTTCCTTGAACGCTACGGCGACGCGCTCGCCATCCTCCTGATCGTGGTCCTCAACGCCGCCCTCGGCTTCTTCCAGGAGCGCCGCGCCGAGGCGGCCCTCGAGGCCCTCCAGAAGATGGCCGCCCCCAGCGCCAAGGTGCGGCGCGACGGCAAGCTCTGCCAGGTCGCCGCCGAGGACGTGGTCCCCGGCGACATCCTCGAGCTGGAGGCCGGCGACGCCATCGCCGCCGACGCCAGGCTCCTCCAGGCCGCCGACCTCGCCATCGAGGAGGCCGCCCTCACCGGCGAGAGCGTCCCCTCCACCAAGGATGCCAAGGCCATCATCGAGGCCAACGCGCCCATGGCCGATCGCACCAACATGATCTTCCTCGGGACCAACGTGGTCCGCGGGAAGGGCCGCGCCGTCGTCGTCGCCACCGGCGCCGGCACCGAGCTAGGCAAGATCGGAAAGGCCCTCGCCGAGACCGAGGGCGGTGAGACCCCCCTCGAAGCCCAGCTCGAACGCTTCGGTCAGCGCATCCTCATCGGCTGCCTCGCCCTCTCCGCCGTGCTCTTTGCATGGGGTATGGTTCGACACCACGTGATCCCCGGCGTGCAACCGCGGACCTGGAGCGTGCTGCTCCTGGAGGCGGTCAGCCTGGCGGTGGCGGCTATCCCCGAGGGCCTGCCGGCGATCACGACGATCACCCTGGCGCTGGGGACGCAACGGATGGCCAAGCTGGGGGCCATCGTGCGCAAGCTCCCGGCGGTCGAGACGCTGGGGGCAGCCTCGGTGATCTGCTCGGACAAGACCGGGACGCTGACCCAGAACCGGATGATGGTTCGAGAAGTATGGGCCGGCGGCGAGAGCTACCGGGTCGAGGGGCAGGGCTACGACCCCGCGGGGCGGCTGCTCCGCGGCGACACCCCGGTGCCCACCGGCGAGGCGCCAGAGCCGCTCTGGCACCTGCTCAAGACCGCCTTGCTCTGCAACACCTCGGATCTGGTGCAGGACGCCGAGGAAGGTTGGAAGATCGTTGGAGATCCAACGGAAGGCGCGCTGCTGGTGCTGGCGGCGCGGGGCGGCGCGGAGGCGGACGCGGTGCGCTCGTCGATGACGATCGTGCGCGAGCTGCCGTTTGACAGCGACCGGAAGCGCATGACGGTGGTGACGCTGGACGCGCGAGGGCGCGAGGTGGCCCACGTGAAGGGCAGCGTGGACGTACTCCTGCCGCGGTGCAGCTCGATCGAGATGATCGATGGGGTGCGCGACCTGACCGCAGAGGACCGGAAGCTGGTGCTGGCGCAGGCCGAGCGGATGAGCAGCGAGGCGCTGCGGGTGCTGGCGCTGTGCCGTCGCCACCGCCCCGAGGGCGACCCGGAAGATCAGCTGACGCTGCTGGGCCTGGTGGGCATGATGGATCCACCCCGCCCCGGCGTCCCCGAGGCCATCGCCGCCTGCCGCGACGCGGGGATCTCGGTGGTGATGATCACCGGCGACCACAAGCTGACCGCGAGCGCCATCGCCCGGGAGATCGGCCTCTGGACCGAGGGGGACGAGGCGATGACCGGCGACGAGCTGGCGGCGCTCGACGAGGCCGCCCTCGCCAAGAGGGTCGAGCGGATCCGCGTGTTCGCCCGCACCACCGCCGAGCAGAAGCTCCGCATCGTCAACGCGCTCAAGGCCCGGCGCCACGTGGTGGCGATGACCGGCGACGGCGTGAACGACGCGCCGGCGCTCCGGGCCGCGCACATCGGCATCGCCATGGGCAAGATGGGCACCGACGTCGCCCGCCAGGCCGCCGATCTGGTGCTGGCAGACGACAACTTCGCCACCATCGTCGCCGCGATCCGCGAGGGCCGCGCGATCTACCGCAACATCCAGAAGTTCATCTTCTTCCTGCTGTCGTCCAACATGGGGCTCTGCGTCGCGGTCTTCGCCACGGCGGTCTCCCCCTCCTGGATCCCGCTGACGCCGCTGATGATCCTCTGGATCAACCTGGTCACCAACGGCCTGCCGGCGCTGGCCCTCGGCATCGACCCGCCCTCTTCCAATCAGATGAAGGAGCGCCCCCGCCACCTGGACGACAGCATCCTGGCCACCCGCGACTGGTGGGGCATCGCCTACGTGGGCGCGGTCATGGGCGTCGCTGCCCTGGTCTTCTACGCCCGCGCCGGTGGGGCCATGGAGCCCGCCCGGGCCCTCGCCTTCACGCTCCTGGCGCTGAGCCCCCTGGTGCATGCCTTCAGCTGCCGCTCCCCCGCCGAGTCCATCCTGAAGCTGCGCCCGGTCCTCTCGAAGCCCCTGCTCGTCGCGGTGGCCCTGAGCGCCGCCATCCACCTGGTGTCGCTGCTGGTCGAGCCCCTCCGGCCCGTGTTCAAGACCTTCCCCCTCACCATGGACGAGGCCCTGCTCTGCGGCGCCCTCTCCCTGCTTATCATCCCCGCCATGGAGCTCTGGAAGCTCCTCCCTCGCCCCCGCACCGCCTGAGCTCGGTGGCCGGGGGGCCCCGGGGCCTCGCGCTAA
Source organism: Polyangiaceae bacterium (assembly GCA_025453595.1). Taxonomy (GTDB): domain Bacteria; phylum Myxococcota_A; class Polyangia; order Polyangiales; family Polyangiaceae; genus JANWXX01. The sequence goes on along the minus strand of JALOQB010000149.1, from coordinate 11,451 downwards.
GACGTCGCCCTTCGCCAGCTTGTCCTTCATCTTCTTGATGAGCGCGGGGAAGCCATCTTTCTTGATGATCTTGGTGAACTGGCCCCGGTAGCTGCCCACCATGCTCACCCCCTCGGTGACGATGTCCTGGACCCGCCACTGACCCCCCTGCTCCGCCAGCTTGTAGGCGATCTCCAGGGGCTCTTCCTTCTCGTTCTTCTTGCTCTTGGCCTTGGTCTTGACCAGCACCGCGCCCCCCTTGGGGGTCTCGCTCACGTACTCCACGTCGAAGTTGAGCGTCTTCTTCAGGTTGCGCTCGTACGACTTGCGCACCAGCTGCCTGAGCAGCTCGCTGAACTCCTTCTTCTCCTCGTCGCTCCGGGCCTCCCACTCCTTGCCCAGCGAATCCTTGGAGAAGGTGTCGTAGTCGAGCATCTCGTCGAGGATCGCCGCGACCTTCTGATCCCCACCGCCACCCCGGAGCAGGTCGAAGAGGGCCGTCTGCTTCGACTTCACCACGTCGGTGGCGGGGCCCGCGAAGGCCATCGACGAGAACAGGAACAGACCCGCAGACAGAGCAAGGGAACGAAGGACGTTGCGCATGATGAGCCAGTATACGCACGGCTCCCCCGTCGCGCTTCCCTCGCCCTCGCTCCGGAGTATAAGCGCCCCCCACCATGAGCCCCTTTCGCATCGCCGTCCTCTGCGGCGGACCCTCGGGAGAACGCGGGATTTCGCTCAATTCTGCCCGCAGCGTCTGCGATCACCTGGACGCCGCTGGCGCCGACCCGGACATCGAAATTCTTTACCTTTATTATCGAGATCTTGACGTCGCCTTCCCCATCGAACGCGCCCAGCTCTACTCCAATACCCCCCTCGACTTCGACTTCAAGCTCGGCTCCACCCGCCCCCTCGACGCCGAAGGCCAGCGCGCCTGGCTCTCCCGCGTTGACCTGGTGTTGCCTCTCCTTCACGGCACCCTCGGCGAAGACGGCCAGATCCAGCGGCGTCTCGAGGACTGGAACCTCCCCTTCTGGGGCTCCACCGCCCTCGCCTGTGAACGCGCGTACCCCAAGCACGGTGTGGACGATCTGCTCCAGTCCCACGGCTTCCTCGTCCTCCCCCATCACCCCCTTCGCCCCGACGACCTCGCCCCCCCTCGTCGCGCCCACCTCCTCCCCGAACTCCTCTCCTCTCTCGGCCCCGGCCCCCTCGTCCTCAAGCCCCGCCGCGGCGGCTCCAGCCTCGGCGTCGTCGCCGCTCCCTCCACGGAAGAGGCGCTCCTCCAGGCAGAGTCTCTTTTTACCCATGGGTACGACGAGCTGATCCTGGAGCCACGCCTCCAGGGCCGTGAGTTCACCGTGCTGGTCCTGGAAGGGCGCGGCGGCGAGCCCGTGGCGCTGCTGCCCACCGAGATCGAGCTCCGGCGCGAGGCAGTCTTCTCGTACCAGAAAAAATACCTGGCCTCCGAGGAGGTGGCGCTCCACACCCCGCCGCGCTTTGACGACCCCCTCGTCGAGGCCATCCAGCGCGAGGCCGAGCGCCTCTTCTCGGTGCTGGGCATGCGCCACTTCGTTCGCTTCGACGGCTGGCTGCTGGAAGGCGACAGGATCGCCTTCACGGACATCAACCCCATCAGCGGCATGGAGCAGAACAGCTTCCTGTTCCAGCAGACCAGCCGCCTCGGCATGAGCCACCGCGACACGCTCCGGTACCTCGTCGAGCGCGCCTGCGCGACCTGCAAGATCGCCCCGCCCTCGCTCGGTGAGACCGAGGACACCGCGGGGCGCACGCCGGTCGCGGTGCTGGGGGGCGGCGTCACCGCCGAGCGGGAGGTCTCCCTGCTAAGCGCCACCAACGTGTGGATGAAGCTCCGCGCTTCTTCCCGCTACGCCCCCTCGTTCTTCCTCCTGGCCTCCGAGGACGAGGTATGGAGCGTCCCTTACACCCTCTGCCTCGCCCACACCGTCCGCGAGGTGGTCGAGGGCTGCCGCGCCTGGCCTCGCCTCGCCCCCCGCATCGAGCGCTTCGCCGACCGGGCCCGCGAGCGCCTTGGCCTTGCCCCCCACGAGCTCCACGCCCCCCTCGTCGCCCCCTCCTCCCTGCCCCTCTCCCGCTTCCTCGACCTCCACCCCACCGTGTTCCTCGGCCTCCACGGCGGCATCGGCGAGGACGGCCGCCTCCAGGCCCTCCTCGACCACCGCGCCTCGGTCTACAACGGCTCGGGCCCCGCCGCCTCCGCCCTCTGCATCGACAAGGACGCCACCGGCCAGGCCATCCTTCGCCTCCGCGAACCCGGCCTCTCGTCCCTCCCCAAGGTGGTGCTGGATGTAGAGAGGCTATCTATAGATAAAATCCATACAACCTGGGACCTGCTCCTCGACGAGCTCCGGGGGCCCTCGCTGATCGTGAAGCCGGTGGGGGACGGCTGCTCGGCGGGGGTGTGCCGCCTCGATACGGCCGGGCAGCTCGGGGTCTACCTGCAGCTCCTGCGCTCGGGGGCGCCGCAGATCCCGGCGGGGGCCCTGCGCCCGGGCGAGCCGGCGGTGCTGCTGCCGGGGCACACCGAGCGGCTGCTGTTCGAGCGCTTCCTGGTGACCGATCGGCTGCGGGTCGAGGCAGGCAGGATCGAGCTGACGGACCAGGGCGGCTGGATCGAGGTCACCGTGGGGGTGCTGGGCGAACGCGACGCCCTGCGCGCGCTGACGCCGAGCTTCACCGTGGCCGAGGGCGTCGTGCTCAGCCTGGAAGAAAAGTTCCAGGGAGGTACCGGCGTCAACATCACGCCCCCCCCGCCCTCGCTGGTGGCCCCCGCGGCCCTGGAGCGCGCCCGCCGCCTGATCGAGAAGGCCGCCCACGCGCTGGGCATCGAGGGCTACGCGCGTCTCGATGCCTTCCTGCACCGGGCGACCGGCGAGGTGGTGCTGATCGAGGCCAACACGCTCCCGGGTCTTTCCCCCTCCACCGTGATCTTCCACCAGGCCCTCGCCGAGACCCCTCCCCTCGCCCCCCGCGCCTTCCTGGAGCGTCTCCTCGATCTGGGAACCCGTCGCCAGAGAGGTCATAGCGACCCCTCCCGGGCCTTACCTCGGGCCTCCGTGGCCACGACGAACCGCGGTTCGTCCCCCATCGTAGAGGGATCATCGTGGCCAAGCTTCACCCCGCCAGGAACCGCCCCCGCCCCCTTGTCACCCCCCTGCTGGCGGCGTTCCTGACGCACCTGGTGGGCTGCTCGGATCGGGCCCCGACCACCCTCACGCTGGCCATCCAGAGCAACGCAGTCCTGACCCAGGACGCACGCCTCGCGCTGGAGGTGACCCGCGCCGATCGCCCCCCGCTCACCTACTCCTGGGCCCTCCCGGCGCAGGCCCGTCTCCCCGGGACCCTCGTGCTCCGCGATCAGGATCTGGGCGAAGGCCCCCCGCTCCGGGTCAAGCTGGAGCTGCTCCCCACCGGCTCCTCCACCCCCTTCATCCGCCGCTCCGCCGCCCTCAACTTCGTCCCCGAGCGCGCCAAGCTGCTGCGGCTGCCCCTCAACCAGGATTGCATCAACAAGGAGTGCATCGACGGGTTCACCTGCGACGGCAGCGTCTGCATCCCCGAGGGCGTGGACGCCGAGCTGCTCCCCGACGCCGGGGAGACAGACCCGTTCCTCCCCGGCGCCGCAGGGGCCGGAGGTTCTCTATCCGGAGGCTCCGGAGGCCTTGGCGGTATCGGCGGCGCGGGCGGCACCAACGGTGGCGCAGGGACCGGAGGCGCAGGGCTCGGGGGCGCAGGGGCCGGTGGGGACGCAGGGCTCGGGGGCGAGGCGGGGGTCGGGGGCGAGGCGGGGGTCGGGGGCGAGGCCGGCGCAGGCGGCGAGGCCGGGCTCGGGGGCGCGGCAGGCGAAGCAGGAGCCGCGGGAGAAGGCGGGATGGCCGGGGGCGGCGAGGGCGGCGGGGGCGGCGTGGCAGCGGCTGGCGCAGGGATGGCGGGAGAAGGGGGCGAGGCAGGGGCCGGAGGCGAGGCGGGAAGCGGGGGGGAAGCCGGGGACGGCGGAACAGGCGGGGCCGCCGGAGATGGCGGGGTCGGGGGCGGTGGCGCCGGAGGATCCTCCGGGAGTTCCGGACAAGGTGGGGGAGGTGTATCCGGAAGTTCCGGACAAGGTGGGGGTGGAGCGGGTGGCCAGGCCGGAGCCGGGGGAGAGGTCGTCGGAGAGGAGCTCTGGTCCGGGGGAGTCAGTGGCGATACGGTGAGCGGCATCGCGGTGGACGGAGGCCAGCTCTACTTCTCCCTGCTGGGTACGCAGCTAGGGCAAGGGGGCATCTGGAGGTGCGATCTCCCGAATTGCAACGATCTGGTACAGCTGACCAGCGCGGTTGCCCCGAGGTCCCTGGTGGCCCGGGGAGGTCGGCTGATCTGGGCGGAGTTTGGCCACCCGGGGGCAGGCCTCCACACCTGCCTTGTCTCGGGAGCGACCTGCGCAAGCAAGCCCATGGGCCAGGCCCAGGCAGACCTGCGTGGCCTGACATGGCATCCGGAAGCTCTCTACTTTGCGCGCTTCCAGCTCGGTACATCCACAATCCACCAGTGCGATCCGGACAACTGCGACACCACCGAGCTCACCTTCGTGCCCCAGCTCGGGCCGGTGGAGGGGCTGGCTCGAATCACCGGGGGGCCCGTCCAGGGGTTTCACTTTGTCGCGTCCACCGCAGGAGGTCTGCTGCAGGGGGTCAACGAGCAGCAACAGGGCCCGACCGAGCTCTTCCTGGGGAGCCAGGAAGATGTTCTGGGCGTGGTGGAGCGGGGCGGACGGGTGTACTTCTCCACGCGCCAGGGGGTCAGGTACTGCACCCTGGCGCAGACATGTCAGGATGTAGAATTCCTGGATTCAAACCAGGATGCAGGCGAGCTGGCCATCGAACCCGGGTCGCTGTTCCTGGGGAATACAGCAAACGGCGGCCCCCGGATCCTGCGCTATGCGGTGCCGTGAAGCGGTTCAGCGAGCCAGCGCCAGGATCTCATCGACGGACCACTGATCGTCGGCGTGCGTACCGTACTTGCAGGCAACCACGCGGGCAGATGCGTCGATGAGGAAATCCGCCGGGAGGCCCAGGTGGCCCCCCTCTCCGGCGGTCGCGCTGGAGGCGTGAGAGGCCATGGCGCCGCGGAAAAACCCGCCCCAGGCCCTCGGATCGAGCACCGAGCGCAGGCTCTCCTCGACGCCGAAGCGCTGGTAGAGCTCCTTGCGAGGGTCGGCCACGATGGCAAAGGGGAGGTCGCCCTGAAAGGGCCGCATGGTCTCGGCCTCCGAATGAAAGATCGCCACCTCGCAGACACCGGCGGCCACCAGCTCGTCGTGGCGAACCGCGATGCTACGCAGGTGCAGGTTGCAGATGGGGCAGCCCGCAAAGCGCCGGAACTGGAGGTGAACGAGGCGATGCGAGGTCGAGGGGATGGAGACCGGGGCCCCCTGCAAGGTCTGGAGGGAGAGCGGAGGGAGGGTGGAACCAGGAGAAATTCGGCTCATGGGGTCGAACAGTCGGTGAAGGACGACGCTGGTACGCACCTCCCCACGGAAAGTTTCACCCCCCACGAATCCGCGGCGCAGGTGCGATCAGCGGGCGCGAGAGGCGGGCGATTTGCGGGCCGCGAGGTAGCGAGCGAGCATGTCCGTCCGCAGCCCGGCGGCCAGCGCATGGGGCTCCAGGAAGCGCAGCCCCTCCTCGACGGTGGCGCACACCATCGTGGGGACCTTGGGCGGGGCGATCCAGTGGATGGCGGTGATCGCCCCCCGGGCAAGCCCCTGGGGGATGACCAGCGCGTTGGCAGCCTGGACCCCCACCAGACGCGCCTCGGTGCGCTTGGCCCACTCGCCGAGGGCCGTGCGCGTTCGGGCCGAGGGGATGGAGCTGACGAGGGTGGCGTCCAGCAACGAGACGTAGCGGGCACCCCTGGCGAAGATCGCCTCCTGCTCGCGGGCCAGCGCCTCGACATCGATGTCATCGACCAGGGCAGGGAGCTCGACCGTGACCAGGGGCCAGAAGGTCGTATCAAGCTGCGGTCGGACCAGCATATCCGGAGAAATGTAGCCCAGATGCAGCCCTGTCGAGCTGTGAAATACTGTGTTCTCTGTGGGAGAAATCCCCTCATCCACGCCTGGCGCCCCAGGCCTCTAGCAGCGCGGCGCCGAGGGCGATCAGCCAGAGAGGCCAGGTGCGGTACAGGAATTCTCCGAGGCCGCGCCGGAGCGCCCCGATGGACCGGCGACGGACCTCCACGTCCCCCAGGCGCTCCCGCAGTTCCCGCGAGATCTCGGCCCGCTCCTCGTCGTCGACGGGGTCATCCCCGGCGAGAAAAGCGTGGTGATGCTCGAGCTCGTGCTCCAGCGTCTCCCGCAGCTCTTCGTCCAGATCGTACGGCCCGTCCTCCTCGTGCATCGCCCGGAAGGTCCGGTAGTAGATCTTGATCTCCGGCGGACGCCCCGGGATGCCATGATCCTCGGGGATCGGCGGCTCGTAGGCCCCCAGCAGCGGCACCCCGCCGTCGTCGCAATCCGCAGGGCCAGCCTCCACAAAGAGCCCCACCCCCTCCCCGCCACGGGCCCTGAACACCCGCCGCGCATGCGCCTCGACCCGGGCAGAAAACTCCTCGAACCCGGGGAACGGCGGGCCCTCTCCCCCCTCCCGCTCCTGGCGCCAGGGGCGCGGCGGCGCAGGCGCCACGTTCCGCGCGCCGCAGGCCTCGCAGCTCAGCCATGCCTCCAGGCGCGGGTGGTACCAGGCCCGCTCCACCGTATCGAGGAACGCCGCCCAGCCCTCCTCGTCCAGCCCCTGCAGCGCCCGCGCGATCCGCCCCGGGTGCCGCTCCTCCCCCAGCGCCACGACCCCCAGCGCACGCACCTGCGCCCCCGTGGGTCGCAGCCGCTCCGGGGCCTCCAGCAGCCCCCGCGCCTCCCCCACCGTCGCCGGCCGAAGCACCACCGCCAGCGGCTCCTCATGCTCCTCCGGACGCAACGGCAACGGCTCGTCGTAGGGGAAATCCTCGTCCAGCTCCGGATGCGTCAGATCCCCGTTCAGGAAGGGCGCCCACGCCACGGACGCGCAGAGCGCCCCCCCCAGCGGCTCACCGCAGTTCGAGCACGGACGCCCCCAGGCTGGATCCTCCTGCACCCCGCGGGCACTGGCGAACGCTTGGAGCACAAAGAAATCTTCCACCGGGAGCGTATCCACGGAGGTTCGCTCCCCTCCCTCTCCCTCCAGCCACAGCTGCCCCCGATCCAGGGCTCCCAGCAGCCCGCCAGCCCCCGCCGGCAGAGGCTCCGGCGCCGCCCCTGCCAGCCGCACCACGCGCCCGGACGGCAGATGCAGCAGCGGTGTGGGCGTCACGGCAGGCACGCAGGAGAGGGTTGGCCCGGGTCGCGCCGCATGCAAGAGTCCACCGCGTCTCTTCGCTGCTGTTCCCCCCATGAATCGCCTCCTCGCGCTCGCCCCTCTGTTGCTGGTCAACCTCGCCACGGCCGGGTGCAACCGGAAGCCCTTCGACGCCACCCCCGAGGGCGTTGTGCGCGAATTTCTCGAGCGAATCGAGAGGGTAAACGGTGACCCCAAGGAGGCGAGGGCGGTCTTTGACCTGCTCTCGAAGCCAGCGCAGACGAGCCTGTCGGATCGCTCCAGGCGTGCGAGCGCGGCCTTCGGGAAGCGGCTGGGGCCGGAGCAGATGATCGCGCCGTCCCACTATTTCCCGCGATTCCAGCCGCGCCAGTGGAAGACCCGGATCCGGGGGCGGCAGGCGACGGTGGAGCTGGTGGGGCTGGATGCGACGAGCGAACGCGCCGAGATCCCCTGCGTGAACGAGGAGGGACGCTGGCGCATCGAGCTGTCGCTGCCGACGCTGCCCCCGATCGAGCGCCGTCCGGGCTCGGAGCGCCGCTGAGCATTCAGCCGCCGAGGGCTCCCAGCGCCTCACGAACCGCGGCCTGCACCCCCGGATCGCCCTCGCGGCTCGCCTGGGCCTCCAGCACCCGCTGCACCGCGTCCCGCGGGGTGCCCCTGGCGAGCAACCCGAGGGCCCGCACCGCGGACGCACGCACGCCCGGGGTCGGGCTGGCGAGGTGGAGCTCGAACAGCTCGGGCCAGGGGTCGGTCCACGAGGAGATCATGTACGCCAGCGTCCTCAGGGCCGCCGGAGCTTCCTCGTCCTCGGGATCGTAGGCGACCTCCAGGAGCTGGGACTGGGCGAAGAACCCCGCCTGCTCCAGCACCTTGCCCAGCACCGGGACCGCCCCGGCGCCGCTCGCGACCAGCAACCCGGTCTCGATCTCCGGGTCCTCCAGGAGCTGCAACCGCGCCCCCTCCGGCCCCTCGAAGACCCCGGGCGAGGGCTCCTGGAAGTCCGAGGCCAGGGCGACCTGACGGAGCACCTCCGCGGCCTCGGTCGGTACAGCGTACACCCAGCGCTCCTGCTCCCCCATGGCTTCGAGCAGGAGGCGTGCGCGGTTCTTCAGCGAGGCAGCGGACGGGATGGACATGGCCCCTGGTACCGCAACGAGGGCGCCGCGAGAACCGGGCGTGTCAGGATAAGAGCGCGGCCCGGAACAGCTCCTTGCCTCGCTCCTCACCGCGGGCCTCGACGAAGCGCACCTCGACCCGATCCTGCACCGGATCGAAGAGCAGCGTGGTCATGGCCCCCCGTGAGGAAGATCCATACACAAATTGATTGGAAGGGAAGACCTCCTCGCGGTCGAGGGTGCCCCGGTCCACGAAGAGCGGGAGCGGGTTGACGCCGCTGGCGCCGGGGCCCACCGCGATCTCCCAGAAGGCATCGCCGGAGCCTCCGGGAGGGTCGAGGCGAGCGACGAAGCCGCAGTGAAAATCGCCAGAGAGGAAGTACACCCCCCGGAGCCCGGCGCCCCGGAGGAAGGTCAGCAGCTCGTCGCGCTGGGCCCGGTACCCTTCCCACCGGTCGCCCTCGGCCAGCTCCCAGAGCCCGGGGAGGTCGGTCATCGGGACCGAGTTGAGGATCACCTTGAAGTGACAGGGGCTGTCGCGGAGCGCCTGCTTGAGCCACTCCATCTGCTCCCGACCGATGTAGATGGCCTCGGGGGTGCTGCGGGTCGAGGGGCGCCGCTCGCTGCGCGAATCGACCAGGAAGAACTCGACCGACGAGCCCCACCGGTAGCTGCGCCAGAGGCGCCCCTCGGGCCCCTGCTCGACCGCCAGCGTCTCGAAGAACGCGCGCTTCCCGTTGGCCAGAAGCTCCGGGTCCATGGTCTCTGGATCGTACTGGCTGCTGTCGATGATCTCGTGATCGTCCCAGGTCATGTACATGCCGCAGGCGGACAGGATCGCCCGGTACCCTGGATCCGTCAGCGTCTGCCGCCACTTGGCCCGGAACTCGTCGACGGTGAACGCACCGTCGTTGTACGACATGTCCCCGAGGTGCAGGAACAGGTCTGGCTGCTCGGCGGCGGCCATCTCCAGCGAGGTGTACGGCGCGTTGCCGAAGCTGGTGCAGGTCGACGCGGCCACCAGCACCTTGCGCCGCGCCCCCTCCTCGAAGGCCGCCCGGAAGCGCCCCAGCGCGCTGCGAGCGGCGAGGGTTCCGCCCCCGTCCCGGCGGAAGAAACCGTAGCGGTAACGGGCCCCGGGTGAGAGCCCCTCGACCCGCGCCTGGACGTACCCATCCGCCGGCGTGACCTCGGTCTCGCGCAGCAGCAGCACCTGGCCCGCCTGCCCCGCGTCGCGCCACACCCGCAGCACGCACGGGGCACCGTCCTCCACACGGGTCCACAGCAGCGCGGAGGACGCGGTCATCGCCCCGGCCTGCACCCCGAGCGAGAACAGCGCTGCGTCTTCCGGGATGGCCGCCGGGTCAAACGCCGTGGCCAGGGCCCCATCCGCGGGGGCAAGCTCCGGATCGTCCTGGGGCGGAACCACCGCGTCTTCCTGGTCGGCGCACCCGGCGCCCAGCAGGAGACCACCGGCTGACCATTGCAAAAACTGTCGACGAGGGATCAAGCGTACCTCCCGGTTCTCGTTGGATTCTCCGGCCCCATCCTGGATCGCGCCCACCACCGCCTTGTGTCAAAAAGGCGACGATTGGGCCCAGAGCGGCCCCTGCGGTGACCCCCCCACGAAGAGCTCCCCGTCGCTCGGTCCCCCGGGCGCCCCGGAGCTATCCTTCGCCACGAGCCCTGCTCCCTCGTCGAAGTGATAGAGCCCCACCGTGCTCGCATCCGGCACAAAAGGCCCCGTCGGCGCCGCGAAGGCCCCGGTGTACCGGGCCCCCGTCGAGATCCGAAGCTCATCCAGGAACCCGCTGTACGAGGGGTACTCGGCCCCCGCGTCATGCTTCTCCGCACCGAGCACCAGGTAGCGCTCGTTCGGCAGCACCGGCGGCGCGGATCCTTGGGGGTCATACGAAACATCCCCCACCGGCCCCCCACCCTGCCCCGCCGCCTTCCCGTCCACGAAGAGCCGCAGCAGCCCCGCCTCCCGCACCGCCGCCACGTGGTGCCAGCTGTCGTCGGCCACCACGATCGAGCTGCAGATGGTGTTGCCATCCCCGCTCGCCCGCGTCACCCCGAACGCGATGCGACCGCCGTGGAGCGAGATACCGAAATCTCCATGAAGATCGGGCCCCCACAGGTCTCGATCCACGATCACATGGCCATTGATCCACGCGTCGTTCCCCTCCTTGCACGGCCCCGAGGGGTTGTCCGAAGCCTTCGCCTTCATCCAGAACTCGATCGTGAACGCCCCGCTCCCCACGTTCACCGGCCTCCCGCTCACGTCGATCTTGACCCGATCGATGTCCCCCTCCCCGTTGCCGAAGAAGCGCAGCGACCCCCCCGGCGAACCACCCCCTCCCCCCGCGGCCCCGCCCTGTCCGGAAGTTCCGGATGTTCCCGCCGCCCCCGCCTCCCCGGAGGCTCCGGCCTCGCCCCCGGCCCCCGCCTCCCCTGCTCCGCCGGCCGCGCCGCCCTCGCCCCCGGCCCCCCCCGTGCCCGCGCCGCTGGAACCAGCTCCCCCCGCATCACCCCCTGGCCCCGCTTCACCGCCGACCCCGGCCTCACCGGCCGCGCTGCCCCCCGACCCGCCCGCACCGCCGCCCCCTCCGCCGCTCTGTCCGGAACCTCCGGCCCCCGAGGGCCCCGCCCCACCGGAGCCCGCGGCGCCGCCGATCCCGGCGAGGCCGCCGGAGCCAGCGCCGCCCCCTTGTCCGGAAGATCCGGATCCCCCCCCGGCCCCCCCCGGGGCCGCGTCGCCGGGGGCCGGCGAGGGGCCTGGCTCATCGCCGCATGCGAGGAGAATCAGCAGGGGAAGGAGGGAAGAAGGACGCAGCACCACGGCAGGATAGCCAGTTTGACGGAGGGATCACGCCCGTCGTGCGCAGATGGTGCGTGGATGACTCCTATCCCCAACGAATCAAGCTGGCTGCGCTGACTCGCAGCCGTCCCTCTCCTGCAGCCGCAGCCGCAGCCGCAGCCGC
>JALOQB010000448.1 GCA_025453595.1 Polyangiaceae bacterium | reverse complement strand
CCGGGGGGGTGCTGACGGGGGTGGCGCGAGGGTTCTGGATGTTCCAGGGGGCCGTGCTGATGGCCTGGACCCACGTGCTGCTGCTCGCCGCGTACGCCAAGCGCAATGACGCGGCGAACCCGCTCGAGCAGGCGCTGGCTGGCCTCGAGGACCTGCGGTGGATCTTCTACACGGGGCTCGCCGGGCACCTGGCGCTCTTCGGCCTCTACAGCTCTGCCGGGGCCCCCGCGGTGGCCAAGCTGCTCGCCTACGCAGGCCCCGCTGCCCTCGCCGCGATGCTCTTCGCGGTGGGCGGTTACGCGGGCTACCGCATCCCGTCAGGCACCGTGGGGCTGCGCTTCGCCGGCCTGCTCCACCCCGCGGCCGACGGCCTGAAGTTCGCGTTCAAGGAGGACTTCATCCCCCCGGGATCGGACAAGCTGCTCCACTCGCTGGCCCCGATCATCTCGCTCTTCCCTGCGCTGGTGATCTTCGCCGTCATCCCCTTCGGGGATGGGCTGTGCTTCGAGAAGACCGCCGAGGGGTTCCTTGATATCGCCAAGGGGCCCGTGCTGGATATGCCCCGCAACGGGGTGTGCCAGGGCATCGAGGTGCCGCTGCAGATCGCCGATATCAACATCGGGATCCTCTTCATGTTCGCCGTGGCCGGCACCGGCATCGTGGGCGCCGCCATCGCGGGCTGGTCCAGCGACAACAAGTGGAGCCTCCTCGGCGGCCTCCGTGCCGCGAGCCAGATGGTTTCTTACGAGGTGGCGATGGGCCTGAGCCTGGCGGGGGCCTTCATGATCTACGGCACCCCGCGGCTCAACGAGATGGTCCAGTGGCAGAACCAGAACACCTGGGGCATCTTCGTGCAGCCGCTGGCGTTCTTCCTGTTCTTCGCCGCAGCCATCGCGGAGCAGAAGCGTACCCCCTTCGATGCGCCGGAAGGCGAGAGCGAGATCATCGCCGGGTACATGGTCGAGTACTCCTCGTTCAAGTTCGCGATGTTCATGACCGGCGAGTACATCGAGATGGCGGTGCACAGCGCCCTCCTCGTGACGATCTTCCTGGGCGGCTGGAGCCTCCCCTTCGTCAACCCGGACGGCATCACCATCGCCCTCGGCGACACGGTGCTTTACCAGAGCCCGATGACCCACATCGGCGTGACCATCCTGCAGGCGGCCTCGTTCTACCTGAAGTCGGTGGCGCTCATGCTGCTGCAGATCACCATCCGCTGGACGCTGCTCCGGTTCCGCTACGACCAGATCATGGCCTTCGGCTGGAAGTTCCTCCTGCCCGCGACCATCGGCAACCTGGTGATCACGGGCCTGGTGGTGCTGGTCGTGGATCAGGCGGGCCCGGCGGTGGGCAAGGCGCTCCAGGTCGTCGCCCACGCGACCCAGTTCGTGGTGGTACTCACCGCCGTCGTGCTCTTCGTTCGCTTCGCGCAGCTGCTGCTGTCGCCGGTGGAGCGCAAGCGCTTCCTTCGCTCCACCGCCGCGATGCGCGCGGCCCGGTTCGGCGGCACCAAGCAAGAAGCCCTGCAGGCCTGATACGGAGGAATCATGGGAAACGGAATCGTCGGCAAGCCCATCCCGCGCCCCCAGCGCAACGCCACGGTCAACACCTACCTCCCCGCCATCGTGTCGGGGCTCGGCGTCACGCTCAAGCGCTTCTTCAAGAACACCAAGGAGATGGCCTTCGGTCAGCGCAACGACCCGGTGCTGGAGGCCTTCGATGATGGCATCACCACCATCAGCTACCCGGAGCAAAAGCGCCCCTACCCCGAGCGCTTCCGGGGCCTGCACCGGTTGACCCTCCGCGAGGACGGCTCTCCCCGCTGCGTCGCCTGCCTGTGCTGCTCGACGGCCTGCCCGGCCCAGTGCATCCACATCGAGGCGGGCGAGTATCCGGAGGGCGACGGCCGGCGCGGTTACGAGCGCTACCCGGTGAAGTTCGTGATCGACGAGCTGCGCTGCATCTTCTGTGGTTTCTGCGTCGAGGCCTGCCCTTGCGATGCGATCCGCATGGATACGGGTCAGCATGCGGTGCCCTACGACTCGCGCGATCAGTTCATCTACGACCGACAGGCGCTGATGAGCTTCACGGACACCAGCGGCAAGCAGCTCAGCGAGAACCCCCGGGAGGAGCCCGCCGAGGGCTGGACCCCGACGCGCCTGCTGCATCACTGAAGGCCCTGGCGAGCCTCCGGCTCCGGCCGATGCGTGGCTCGCCAGAAATTTGGCCCCCTCTGCGGCGGGTTGCTATCGCCGGCCCATGCACCAGGGCATGCGACGGGGCTTTGTGGCGGTGACGATGGCGGCGGCCCTGCCGCTTGCGCTGTGGTCCTGCGGGAAGCCGGACGGCTCCACCCCGGCGCTCTCCAAGCCAGCCTCGGTGGCGCCGGCGATCCCGGCCTTCGCCGGGTCCTCCTCCCCGGGCGTCGTGCCCTGCGGGAGCGCGGCCTGCCCGGTCACCAAGTCCTCGCGTCGTGTCTGCTGCAACGCCCCGGGCGTGCCTCCGATGTGCCGCTCCGCCGATCGGTGCGGACAGGCCAGCCATTTCCGCTACTCGGGGATGCTGTCCTGCAACGAGACCGCCGACTGCAAGGGGGTAGAACCGGGGCGCGATGTGGTCTGCTGCATCACCGACGATGGGTTCCGCGCGGAGGGGGTACCGGGGCCTTACAACAGGGCGGGCTGCGTGCCCCGGGCGGCCTGTGGAGGCAAGGACGTGCTCGCCTGCGTCTCGGACAGCGAGTGCCCCAAGGGGACCCATTGCCGCAGCGTCACGATGGGTTCGGGCGTGGAAATCGGCGGTTGCTTGCCCTGAGTTCGCAGGGGGTTCCCCCCGATGCGAGGAAGTTGCATGGTTCCGGGGCGTACCAACGTCTAAGCAGACGCCCACGTACCCCCCAGGAGATTTCCCATGCATCGTTCCGTGATTCCAGCTCTCTTCGTTGCCGGCACGTTCTCCATCGCGGCGCTCGGGGGCGGCTGCGTCATCGTGGCTCAGCCGGGCCCGAACAACGGGGCGTCCAGCGCCACCCCCGCGCAACCCAACCAGGGCAACCAGGGCAATCAGCCCAACCGCTCGGGTCTGCCGGTCCTCGGGCGAGCCCAGCCGTCGACCACGGCGACCGCCACCGCGGCCCCGACCGCGACCACCACGGCCACGGCCGCCCCGACCACGACCACCACGGCGGCACCGGCGGCACCGACAGGCCCCAAGGTCACCGTGGACGGCAAGGAGTACACCACGCTCTCCAGCCCGGTGGCGTTTGGAGGGGCCGAGAACAAGCCCGGGAACTTCCGCGGGTTCGTCCACTGGCTGCCGGCGACGACGACCCAGCTGCCGAACTTTGACACCTCGACCCCGGTCGGCATCCTGTTCACCCCTGGCTTCGCCGTCAGCACGGCCAGCTACACGGAAGGGTTCCCGGGGCTCGACGCCAGGCGTGTCGAGTACTTCGGGATCCGGTACGAAGGCGATTTCGCCGTCACCGCCATGGGCGACTACGTGTTCAAGCTTGAATCTGACGACGGCTCCCGGTTGACCATCGATAGCCTGCCGCTCATCACCAACGACGGCGTGCACACCGCACAGGCCAAGACCGGGACCGTCAAGCTCTCCCCCGGGCCACACCGCATCCGTCTCGATTACTTCCAGGCGGGCAAGGGCGCGGCGGCGCTCAAGCTCACCGTGACCCCCCCGGGCGGCGCCGAGAAACCCTTCGCAGCCCTTCTTTGAGCGAGCGTGCGCGAGGGGGGTGAGCGCAACCGCCGACTTCGCTAAGGTGCAGGGGCATGGCGTCCATCAACCCCCTGGCCCGCGAGCTTGTGCTGAAGATCGTGTTCTACGGGCCTGGCCTCGGCGGCAAGACGACCACCCTCCAGCACATCCACGACACGGCCAGGCCCGAATCCCGCGGGAAGATGGTGAGCCTGGCCACCGCCGTGGATCGCACCCTTTACTTCGACTTCTTGCCGCTGCGGCTGCAAAAGGCCCGGGGGCTGGGGGTGAGGCTCCAGCTCTTCACCGTGCCCGGTCAGGTTTACTACAACTCGACCCGCAAGCTGGTGTTGACCGGCGCCGACGGGCTGGTGTTCGTCGCCGACTCGCAGGCCGCCCGGCACGACGCCAACCTGGAGAGCCTCGAGAACCTGGTCGACAACCTCAAGGAACAGCAGCGAGATCTCGGCTCGATCCCGCATGTGTTCCTCTACAACAAGCGGGATCTCGACGACGTGTTGCCGGTCGAGGAGATGGAGCGCGAGCTCAACCTGCACCAGGCCCCCTCGGTCCCCACCGTGGCCCCCCTGGGGCAAGGGGTGTTCGAGGGGTTGAGCCTGATCCTCAAGGGCAGTCTGGCGGCGATGCATCGCTCCATGCCCGGCGATAGCGGCCCCCTCGAGCTTCCCCTGGAGCTGGCGGAAGAAGGCCTCGCCGCGGCCCTCCGGGGCCCTCGCTCTCCCTCGGTGCGCGACGTGGCGATCGTCTCCCAGAACGTCCTCGAGATCCCCGAACCCCGCTGGTCTGACGCCCCTTCCCTGCCCCCCGCCACGCCGCCAGAAACCCCACGCTTCTCCTTCGCTGCCCTCTGGGGCGAGAGCGAGCGGGATCGACCGGCCGAGATCGAACACCACATCGCCGAGGGGGAGCACCTGCGCGCCCTGGAGGCCATGGACCTCCTCGTCTC
>JALOQB010000447.1 GCA_025453595.1 Polyangiaceae bacterium | reverse complement strand
CCTGGCAAAAGCCAGGTAGTTCCGGCGGAACCCCGGCAAGTAGCTCAGCAGCCGTGAGGCTTCTGAGAAGCCCCTCCGTTCACGGAGGGGAGGTTCACCGGCGGTGATGCGATGCAGGTGACCATCCTGGCCAGCGGCAGCAAGGGGAACGCGACCCTGTTCCGCACGGAGAGCGCGGCGGTGCTCGTCGACGCTGGCACCACCTTCGCCCGCGTCTCCGCCCACACGCCGCGGCTGGACGCCATCGTGCTGACCCACGCCCACACCGATCATGTCGGCCAGTACGCGCGCCTGGCTCGCAAGTTGAAGGCCAGGGTCCACGCCTCGGAGGCCACCGCCAGGGCGCTGAGGCACCCGGAAGGGGTCGTGACCTTCGGCGCCCGGGAGGCCTTTCATGTAGGGAACCTCCGGATATCCCCGATCCCGCTGCCGCACGACGCCGCCCAGGTGGGGCTGGTGATCGCGAGCGCGACGCGGTCCGTCGCGCTGATCACCGATCTGGGCGAGGTGCCCCCCGGGTTGATCGATCACCTGCGGGGCTGCGACACGCTGCTGGTCGAGTCGAACCACGACATGGGGATGCTCATCGAGGGGCCTTATCCGAAATTCTTGAAGCAGCGCATCGCCTCGGCGAAGGGGCACCTCTCGAACGATCAGCTGGGCGCCCTGCTGCGCGCACATTACCGGGATGCGCGCTTCTTCGGGGAGCGCGGCGCTCGCAGCGTGGTGTTGATGCATCTGTCCGAGGTGAACAACCGCCCGGACCTCGCATTCGAGCAGGCACGGGCCTGCTTGCCCGAGGGGGTCCGGCTCCAGATCGCCTCCCAGACCGAGCCTCTCGATGTGCCAGAGGAGCCCTTCAGCCCCGGGGAAACACCCGGCGAAACGTCAGGTTGAGGCGGGGCCCGGCGGGGCGCGCGGTCCGCGGGACCCCGTGGTGCCAGTGGTGCTGGGTGGTGCCTCCCATGATCAGCAAGCTGCCGCCCCCCAGGGCCAGCTCCAGGCGCACCGAGGGGTCGCTGCGGAGCCTGAGCACGAAGCGCCTCGGCGCGCCGAAGGACACGGAAGCGATGAGCGGGTTGGGGCCCAGCTCGGGCTCGTCATCCGCGTGAAAGCCCATCGCGTCGTGGCCCCCTCGGTACAGGTTGGCCAGGGCGTAGTTGAAGGCCTCCCCGCAGGTCTCCTCGACGCGCCGCCGCACCTCCGCGATCGCCGGGGACCACCGATCCGGCGGCAACGTCAGGCCGCTGTACGAGTAGACCACCCCTTCGTCGGCGATGGCCGCGGTCAGCCGCGGCTGATCGATCCAGCGCCCGAACATCCGGATCTTCTCCTGGCGCCACCGGATTTCCCCGGTCAGCGCCGCCTGCATCGCCTCCGCCGCCTGGCGGTCCAGCCAGGGCTCGTACAGCACCAGCCAGCCGCCCCTTTCCAGCTCGATGCGCCTCCCTACCTGGGTTGTCCTGGGCTCTCCGGACACCAGCGCCGCTCCCTCCTGCCGGGTCTCGAGTTGCGGCCTCGCGTCGCCCTGTGCCACGGCTCAGGGGCTCCGCAGGAGGGCGCGGAGCCAGGACCCCTTGGGAATCACGCCCTGGAAGGACGATCCTTGCAGCAGCGGGCCGCGGAGCAAGGAACCGACGGGAGCCCCCGGGATCCGGGCGCGCAGGTCGAGGGTGCCCCGCTGCACCCCGCCGTGGAGCAGCACCGGCGACCCAGGGGCGCTGTCGTCGCCTCCGGGGGTGAGCAGGCGTCCGCCAAAGCCGTGCTGACCGGTGCGCAGAGACTCGAGCCCCGCCTCGGCCCCCAGCAGCTCCTTGCCGGGCCCCTGTACCACCTGCATCGTCGGCTTTTTCAGCGCCGAGCGCCGGCTCGCCACGCCGAGCCAGCTGCGGGACTTTCCCTCCGGGAAGGCGACGATCAGCAGCGGCTCACCCCGGGTAAGCGGCAGGCCGGCCCCGGTGAGAACCCCCGATAGCAGCTCGGACCCGAGCGCCGCGCTGGACTCGATCAGCACGCTCCCCTGGGGGAACCCGGCGGGCGCGTTCTCGACCTTCAACCCGGCGAGGGCGTCCTGGGCCCCGGCCCCCTGCTTGCGGGCCAGGGCGGCGGCGCGCTGCAGCGCCTGGCCCACCTTTCGGACCCAGCCGGGGAATTCTCCGGGGCCCCCCTCGCTCCCCAGCAGCCACCACCCGTCCTGTCCGGAACCTCCGGCCCCCAGGGCCCACGGGTGATCCCCCAGCGGGATGGCGCGGAGCGCCTCGTCCACGGCGCGCACGTCCGCCGGCTCCATGCCCGTCCGCTCCAGCAGGAAGCTCACGGCCTTCCGGCCCACGCGCCGGGGCTCCTCCTGCATGGCGCCGTCCACGCCGCGACCGAAGAGCGCCGCCTCGCTGGCCCCGGGGAGCCTCCAGAAGACCTCGGGGGCTGGCCCTCGCTCGGCGCGGCTCGTCATCAGTCGCACCAGCCAGGACTCGCTTGAAGAGAACTTCCATACACCATCGAGCTCGATGATGCGCTCCTTGCCGTCGAGGCGGAGGCCGAGGGAGAGGCTCTCCTGGGCCTCGACGAAGCGAAGTCCTTCGTCGAGGATGGCCTCCGGGGCGGAGAGCAGGGAGGTATCGAGGAGCCCGCCGAGGAGCAGGGCGCCGGGGCCACCCAGCAGGTCCGACTGCTGCTGTTTGAGCTCGCCGAGGGGGCCCGAGAGGCGAGGTCGGGTCGAGGAGAGGGGCATGCGCAGGCGCAGGTCGCCGGGGCCCAGGTCAGCGAGGGGGAGCCCCCGGGTGAGGTAAGGGGCGACGCGGGCGAGGGAGTCCTCGTCGAAGGCGCAGACGGCGCGCAGGGGTGCGTCGCCGAGGGAGACGACGGTCTTGCAGAGGAGACCGGCGAGGGGGCCCTGGGTCCGGAGGAAGCCCCCGGCCCTGGGTTTCCAGGCCGATCGTTCGCGCTCGATGGCGGCCTCGAAGGCGCGCTCGCTGCGGACCGGGACCGAGACGGCCGCGAGCAGCGGCGGCACCAGCCCGTCCGCCGAGCGCTCCCCGAGGAGCACCGCGGCGCCCAGGCCCGCGTCGGTGCGGAGCACCTCGGGCCCGAGGGAGATCAGCAGGAGTTCCAGGGGCAATCCGAGGATCTTGCCCAGCTCCCGGGTGGTCTGCTCGACCGGCTTGCTCCTGGCTTCCAGGAGCAGGGCCGCGGGGGCAGCCACGGGCAAGGGGGTGGGGGGCTCAACGGGCTCGGCGGCGCTGGCGCTGGCGAGAGGGGCGGCGCTGGAGACCGGCGAGGGCTCGGAGGGGACCGCGGGCGGGGCGGAGGCGCCGGCACACCCGGCGCAGAGCAGCACCCAGGAGGCGAGATGACGAGCCCGGGAGCGCATTCAGCAGCCCCCCTCGACCCCGCAGCTTGCCCCCTCGTCGAGCGCCACCGTGCGGCCTTCTCCCCATGCTTTTTCCAGCACCTGGAGCAGCACCTCGGGCGACTGGGCGCCCCCCACCCCGTACCCCTGGCCCACGACAAAAAACGGGACACCGGTGATCCGCAGGGCCCGCGCCTGGGCCTGATCCTCGCGGACCTCCTGCACGTAGGCGTCGCTGTCGAGCAGGGTACGCGCCTCCTGCTCGTCGAGACCGACCTCCCCCGCGAGGCGGGCGAGGGTGGCCCGGTCCGCGATCGGTAGCCCCTCGGTGAAGCTGGCCCGGAGCAGCCGCTCCTTGAGCTCGTTCTGCACCCCGCGCCCCAGCGCCATCGCCAGGAGCCGGTGTGCGTCCAGCGTGTTCCCCTGGCGAGCCAGGTCAAACCGGAACGTGAGCCCATCCTGCGCCGCGGTCCTTGTCACCTGGTCGATCATGGCCTGGGCCTGGTGTACAGATTTTCCATACTTGCTGGCGAGCCGGGCTGCGAGGGGCTGATCCTCGGGGTAAGAGCGGGGGGCCCGGGGGTCGAGCTCGAAGGCGTGCCAGCGGATCAGCACCGCGTCGCGGTGGGGGAAGCGGGCGAGGGCGGCTTCGAGGCGACGCTTCCCGATGTAGCACCAGGGGCAGACCACGTCGGACCAGACATCGATCGGCAGGACAGGTTGGCTCACGCGGCCAGTCTAGCTACTTTCGAGGGAAGTGCCGCGGGTGTAAGGGCAAGGGGATGGGTCGGCGATGGGTGTGGTTGGCGGCGATGGGGGGGCTCGGTTGCACCCAGGCGCCTCCCCTGCCCTCGGATCCTCCGGGGCGGACCGCGGCGGCGTCCGCGTCCGCAGGGCGCTCCGAGGTAGCACCGGAGGCGGAGGCGCCGCGGGTCGATGCGTCGGTGGTGCTACCGGCGCGGCCCCCGGCGGGGGTGGCCTCCGGGGCCGCGCCGCTGGCGTTGACGCCGGGGATGGTCGAGCGCTTCCGGGGGATGATCGAGCGGTCCGGCGGGCGCCCCGAGGTCTTCGCCAAGGTGGGGGATTCGATCACGATCAGCGGCGCTTTCCTGCGGTGCCTGGAGGGCAACGACCTGCGCTGGGGGGCTCACGAGCGGTTGGCGGAGGCCCGGGATTTTTTCATGAAGACGCGGGTGGACGGGCGCCACACGTCCTTCGGGCGCGACACCCTCGCGGCCCGGGTCGGCTGGCGCACCTTCCGGGTGCTCAAGGGGGTGCCGCAGCCCCTCGCCCAGGAGCTCGATGCGCTCCGGCCTGCCTGGGCGCTGGTGCTGCTGGGCACCAA
>JALOQB010000148.1 GCA_025453595.1 Polyangiaceae bacterium | reverse complement strand
AGGCCAGCACAAAAGAACCAGGATCGGTCTTTCTATGTCCGACCCGAAGCGTGGTGGACCCCGGCGTGAACGCCGGGGGATGCTGCTATTCGCTCAACGGTCTCCGGCAAGCTCCCGGTAGAAGGTATCGAAGGCAGAGCATCGCTGCGGTTGCGGCAGGGCAGAGGGATCGTAGAGCACCGTCCCGCGGGCCGACGTCCCCCGGGCTGTACGGAGCGGCTCTTCCAATCGGATCGCGCTGGCCGGCATGTTGCGAGCGCCGGCGATGGTGAGCAACCGGACGGGGGCGACCTGGAACTGCGGCGTCAACGAGCGGGCTGCTCCCGGGAGGACGCGGGCTCCTCGGCCTGGGCGGAGCGACCGACCATGACGCCCGAGACGACGACCAGCAGGGTGCCGAGGGCGGCGGTGAGGGAGAGGCGGTCGTTCCAGAAGACAAGGCCAAGGAGGAAGGAGAAGAGGACCGAGGCGTAGGCGAAGGGGGCGAGGACGGTGGCCTTCTCCAGCCGGTACGCGTAGGTGATGGCGAGCTGGCCGCCGGCGGCGCTCAGGCCCAGCCCCAGCAAGGTCGCGATCTGCAGCGCGCTGTACCGGGGGAGCCCGTGGAGCCAGAGGGTGGCGAGGCCCGCGGTGAGGACGCTCCAGAGGGCGAACCAGAAGACGATGCGGGCCGGCGGATCCGTGTCCCGCATGCGGCGGACCATCATGTACGCCTGGGCAGAGAGGAAGCCGGAAGCGAAGGCCGCGAAGGAGCCCCGATCGAGGTGGATGTCGCCGCCCCCGACGAGGAGCAGGACCCCGAGGAAAGCGAGCAGCGTCCAGAGGGTGCGGGACCAGGAAGAACCCTCGCCCAGGAGGCGACCGCCGAAGGCCGCGATGAAGAGCGGGGCCGTGTGGTGCAGCGTCGAGACCGCCGCCAGCGGGATCTCCCCGAGGGCGTAGAAGAAGGCCGCCGTGCCGCCGATGCCGACGACGGAGCGGTACAGCATCCAGCCGACGGCCCGGGGGCGCAGCGGCACGTCCTGGGCCCGCAGCAGCGCGTAGGAGACCGCGAAGATGATGACCGCCCGCCAGAACAGCGTGTCCACGAGGGGGATCCGCAGGTCTGCGCTGCGCTTGCCCAGGGCGTTCATGGCCGAGAAACAGACCGAGGAGAACAGGGCCCAGGCGATGCCCGCGAAGCGCCAGGGCGGGGCAACCAGGGGGGCCGCGGGGGGTTCGGGGGGGTCATCCATGGGGGCCAGGGTGGCCTCGGTATAGGGCAACCCGATCGTCGAACCAACCCCACCGACCCGGCCCAGGGCCCAGGCGCCCGGGGCCTGCCCTCGCTCGGCCGACGCCCGGTGGTCGAGATTTTCTCGGGTTTCTGCTGTACTCGACGCATGAAACGGTCCCCCCTCCGCCCCCTCCTCGCGCTACCGCTCTGCCTGCTGCTCGCCTGTGGCAGCGAGGAGACCCCGGGGCCCCAGGCCGCCGGCGGCGCAGGCGCGAAGGCCGGGGCGGGCGCGGGGGGCGCGGGTCAGGGCGGCGGGCCCGGCGCCGGGCAAGGGGGCACCGGGGGCGGGGCGTCCGGGGAGGCAGGGTCCGGAAATTCCGGACAGAGCGGCGCCGGGGGTATATCCGGAAGCTCCGGGCAGGCGGGGGCGGGCGGAACATCCGGAACTTCCGGACAGGCGGGGCGGCGGGGGGCGGGGGAGGCGGGGAGGCAGGGAGCGGGGGCGCGGCGGGGCAAGGGGTTGAGTGCGCGCCGGGCTGCGATGGTTTTTGCTTGAAGGGGGAGTGCTGTGACCTGGACCGGGCCTGCGGCGGGTCCTGCTGCGCGGTGGGCCAGCTGTGCTCGTTCCAGCAGTGCGTGAAGCCTGGGGCCGCGTGCCAGGTGGACGACGACTGCGCGGCGGGGGAGTTCTGCTCGCCGCTGGAGACCGAGGCGCCGCCCCAGTGCGGCCAGCTCCAGGCGGCGGCGGGCCAGTGCCTGCCGAGGCCGCCGGCGTGCGCGCCGGGGGCCACGCCGGGGGATCCGCCGTCCTGCGTGAGCTCGTGCAAGGCGGCCCCCTTCGCCGGGGTCTTCGAGCCGGAGCTGAAGTACACCTGGGGAGGGAAGACGACGCCGCCCTACGAGAACGACGCGTGGTCGACGCCGATCGTGGTGCACCTCGACGACGACAACTGCGACGGGATCATCTCGGCGCAGGACACGCCGGACATCGCCATCGTGACCTTCGTGAACACGCAGCAGACGACCGGGACGGCGCGGGTGCTGAGCGTGAAGGGGGGGAAGCTGGAGGAGAAGTGGACCTTCGACGGGGCGCACCCGCTGGCGGCGCCGGCGGGGGGCAACATCGACGGCAAGCCGGGCAACGAGCTGGTGGTGTGCACGGCCCAGGGGGATGACGCGATCGTGGCGCTGGACGGGGCCACCGGCCAGCAGCTCTGGAAGAGCGACAAGACGCTCTGCGGCTTCCCGGCGCTGGCGGATCTGGATCACGACGGGGCCGTCGAGGTGATCACCGAGGGGGGGATCTTCGAGGGGGCCACCGGCAAGCTGAAGCATGCGTACAAATCGCCGATGATCGGCACCTTTGCGGTGAGCGACATCGACGGGGATGGGATGCTCGACATCGTGAGGGGCCCGCGGTCGCGGACCTGGACCTGGACGGGAAGCCGGAGGTCATCGGCACGCTCTACACCAAGCGGGCCCTCACCATCTGGCGCCACGACCCGGGCTCGCCCCAGGGCTTCCAGTTCGTGCGCAAGAGCGTCGATGTGAACGGCGCCTTCTCCACCGCCAAGTGCCAGCCCGGGCTCGGGAAGAACAGCGGCGGCGGTCCGGTGACCGTGGGTGACTTCGACGGCGACGGGACCCCGGACGTGGGCCTCGCGGGGGCCGTGACGTACTCGGTGTTTGACGGCAAGAAGCTGATGAACGCCGCGGTCGCCGACGGGGCCACGTTCCTGTGGCAAAAAGAGACGCAGGATTGCACCTCCAGCGCCACCGGCAGCTCGCTGTTTGACTTCGAGGGCGACGGGAAGGTCGAGGTGGTCTACTCGGACGAGGTGGCGCTCCGGGTCTACGACGGGGCCACCGGGGCCTTCAAGTGGGAGACCTGCAACACCTCCGCCACGGCCTCCGAGAACCCCGTCATCGTCGATATCGACAACGACGGCCAGGCCGACATCCTCGCGGTATCCAACGCGGGTTTTTACCAGTTCTACCCGAACATCTCGTGCTCCTCGGGGTCGTCGCTCACCACCTCGGGGCTGCGGGTCTGGAGCAGCAAGAACGGCGGCTGGGCCCGCACGCGCTCGGTCTGGAACCAGCACAGCTACCACATCACCAACGTCTCCGAGACCGGCGAGATCCCGAAGAACGAGCCGGAGAACTGGCTCCAGCCCGGGCTCAACAACTTCCGCCAGAACCGCCAGCCGACCAGCGCGCTGGGCCTCCCCGATGGCGTCATCACGCTGCTCGCCCCCGCCTGCGAGGGGGGCACGATCAGCGGGTTGATCGCCCGGGTGTACAACGTCGGGGAGGCGCTGCTGCCGGCCGGGGTGACGGTCAGCTTTTACGCGGGGGACCCGGGCGTGAAGCTGGGCACCCAGGTGACCAGCAAGGTGCTTCTGCCCCTGCAGTACGAGGACCTCTTGCTCCCCTTGCCCTCGGCCCCCGCGGACGTGGTCTCCGGCGACACGCCGGTCCGCGCCGTCTTCGACGAAGGCGGCGAGCCGCATCCGTCCTGGACCGAGTGCAACACGGGCAACAACAGCTCTTCTCCGGTCGCGGTCTCCTGCGGGAAGCTGTGACGTCGCGGTCAAAAGCTGACGTTCTCGTGTCAGCTATCGCCGGGGGGTCGCGTTGCTCGTTCTCGTGGCCATGACCATGGTGCCTGCCTCACCGAAAGAGGAGGTTTTATCATGACCACGACCCACGAGATTGCTGCCAGGTACGTCGAGCTCTGCAAGGCCCACCAGAACCATGTCGCCCTCGACACGCTGTTCTCTCTGGAGGCGGTGAGCGTGGAAGCCATGGCCATGCCAGGTTCAACGGCGGAGACCCGGGGCCTCGCGGCCATCGTGGAGAAGGGCAAGGGGTGGGAGGCGAACCACGAGATCCACGGGGCCAAGGTGGAGGGCCCCTGGCCCCACGGGGATCGGTTCATTGTCCGCTTCACCTACGACATCACCAACAAGCCCTCGGGCCGCCGCATGCTGATGGACGAGATGGGGCTGTTCACCGTCGAGAACGGCAAGATCGTCCGGGAAGAGTTCTTCTACACCGGGGGCTGACGGGCCGCCTGCTCCGGGGCCCTGTCAGTCTTCCGTGGTGCTACCGTCCCTGGAGGACGGCCATGGATCCAGCGATCGCCTTGCTTGCCCCCCCGGCGCTCGACGCGCCCCTCCCCTGGGAGGCCCTGCAGCGTTTTGACTGGGTCCGCAGCATGGCCGGCTGCCCCCAGGACCCGGTGCACCACGCCGAGGGGGATGTCTGGATCCACACCCGCATGGTGCTCGAGACCCTGATCGCCTTGCCCGCCTGGCGCGCCCTGCCCGAGCCGGAGCGCGCCGCGGTGTACCTGGCCTGCCTGCTCCATGACGTGGCCAAGCCTGCCACGACCCGCGTCGATGCGGACGGGCGGGTCACGGCGCGGGGCCACTCCCGGGAGGGGGAGCGGATGGCGCGGCGGATCCTCTACGAGCTGGGGGCCCCCTTCGCGCTGCGGGAGCGGGTGTGCATGCTGGTGCGGTACCACCAGATCCCGTTCTTCCTCATCGACCGCGAGGACGCGCTCCGGCTCGCCGCCGAGATCAGCGCCGTGACCCGCTGCGACCTGCTGGCGCTGGTGGCGGAGGCCGATCTCCGGGGACGCCGGTGCGCGGATCCGGGGCGGGTGCTCGACAACATCGCCCTCTTCGTGGCCTTCTGCGAGGAGCACGGGTGCCTCCGGTCTCCCCTCCCCTTCCCCTCGGAGCACAGCCGCTTCACCTTCTTCCGCGAGCCAGGGCGGGCCCCGGGGGTCGAGGTCTTTGACGACACCGGCCCGGAGGTGATCGTGCTGTCCGGGCTCCCCGGGGCCGGGAAGGACACGCTGGCGCGCCGCCGCTATCCGGAACTTCCGGTGGTCTCGCTGGACGCCTGGAGGCAGGAGCTGGGGATCCCCCACGGGGAGAACCAGGGGCCGGTGCTGCAGGCCTCGCGGGAGCAGGCGAGGGGGTACCTGAGGCAGGGGCGCCCGTTCGTGTGGAACGCGACGAACCTGCAGCGAGCGTTCCGGGAGCCGGTGCTGGGGCTGCTGTCGGGGTACCGGGCGAGGATCCGGCTGGTGTACGTGGAGGTACCCCTGCCCACGCTGCTGGAGCAGAATCGGAGCCGGGCGGCGGCGGTGCCGGAGCGGGCGATCCGCCGGATGATGGAGCGCTTCGAGATCCCCGACGCCACGGAGGCGCACGTGTTCGAGGCGGCGGTGCGAGGGGACACGGGCGGAGCGGGCCGAGGCACGCTATCCTGGGCGGGATGTACCGTGAGCTAGGGCAAGAGGGCACGATTTTCGGGCTTCGAGCGGGGCCCTACGCCGGGCAACCGCGCACCTTCCGCCTGGCCGAGCTGCCAGCGCCGGTGCTGGCCCGGCTCAAGGCCGTGGTCGAGGGGCGAGCGAGGCCGGCGCCGATCCTGAAGAGGGAGGGGGCCAGCACGGGGCTGGCGCTGGTGCTGCCGGGGGGCCTGGCGGCGGCGGCGCTCGGGGCGCTGGTGCCGCTGGCGGCGGCGGGGTTTGGCCAGCCCGGGTCGCTGTACCAGGGGGGCGGGGCCGGGGCGGTGTACGGGGCCTGCGGGGCGGCGCTGGCGCTGGCGTCGTGGCTGGCGTGGCGCTGGCGCAGGGCGCTGCTGCCGCGGAGCGGCGTGTACCTGCTGCCGCTGGACGTGGTCGAGGTGCGTTACGATCAGCTGACGGTGACGCCGCTGGGCGGGGTGCGGCAGGTGACCATCGAGGGGGACCACGGGAAGCCCTCGCTGGTGCTCTCCTTCGAGCACGGGGCGCGCCACGCGTTCCCCGTCGCCACCGAGCAGGACGCGGAGCGAGCCCACGAGCACCTGGAGCGCTCCCAGGAGACCCTGGAGCACCTCACCCGCGAGCTGGACCTGGAGCGCGCCCTCGACGCCGATCCCTTCTTCTCCCTCCGGGGGACCGGGGGCCTGGGGCAAAACGCCCGGCGGTGGGAGCTGGCGGCGCGCTCCCCCGCGCGCCTCGCGGCGGGCTGGGCCCTGGTGGCCGCCGCCGGGGTGGCCGCCGGCGTGGGTCTATGGAAGATCCGGAACATGGCGAGCGACCAGCACCTCTTCGAGCTGGCGCGCGAGCAGGATACGCCGGCCTCCTACGGCGAGTACCTGGGGGCGGGCCGGCTGCACCGGGCGGAGGCCGAGCGCTGGCAGCGGGAGGCGCAGCGCAAGGCCGAGCAAGCGCGGGAGAACCAGAGCTTCCACGAGGAGGAGCACCGCAAGAGCCTGGAGCGCCAGGCGGGGGCGAGGCAGGACGCCTGCGAGCCCGCGATCAGCAAGGACGCCACGACGGAGCAGGCGCTGGCCTGCTACTGGCGGAGGGCCACGCCGAGGCCCGAGGTGGCGGCGTGGTTTGCCCAGCGCATACGGCAAGGGAAGGCGCTGCGGGTGCGCTTCGAGCGGGGCCCCGAGGCCGGGGGGGCGCTCCAGAAACGCCGCGAGGAGCGGCTGCTGGGGGCGCTCCAGCGGGTGATCCACGAGGTGGCCCCGATGCTCCCGGTGGAGGAGGCCCGGGGGGGCCAGAAGGCGGACCTGCTCATCGCCTCCAGCGTGAAGCGAGGCGCCGGGCCCGACGAGGTCACCTACACCTTCGACGTGACGATGCCGGCGGGCCCGGCGGGGGCGGGCTTCCGCCTCACCATGCCGCCGCCGACGGCGCCCCTCCAGCTTCGTATCCGGAGCCTCTATACACTCGACGGAACGGAGCCCCGGTCGGAGCAGCTGCTGACGGCGCGGGCCTTCGATCGGCTCTACGACGAGGTGTACGGGCTGTTCTTCGGGGGTGACCCGCGGGTTCCGCTGGAGGAGGGTGGGGGCGAAAAGGGCCTGGCGGCGCGGTGACTTGCCTGGCGCCGGGGGCGGTGGCAGGGTGCGCGCCCTCCGATGGAAGCGCTTCGCCAGTTCGTCGATATATTCCTCCACGTTGACAAGCACCTCGCCGGCATCATCGCCAACTACGGGACGCTGACCTACGTCTTGCTGTTCCTGATCGTGTTCTGCGAGACCGGCCTGGTGGTGACCCCCTTCTTGCCGGGCGACTCGCTGCTCTTCGCGACGGGCGCGCTGTGCGTGGCGAGGCCCGAGCACCCGGAGGGGAACCTGAGCATCGGGCTGATCATCCCGCTGCTGATCGTGGCGGCGATCCTGGGGGACGCGGTGAACTACGCGGTGGGCTTCCGGGTGGGGCCCGGCTTCCTGGAGAAGGGCAAGGTGCGGTTCATCAAGATGGAGCACCTGCACCGGACGCAGAAATTTTACGAAAAACACGGCGGCAAGACGATCATCCTGGCGCGTTTCATGCCGATCATCCGGACATTCGCGCCCTTCGTGGCGGGCATCGGGCGCATGGAGTACCGGCGCTTCGGCCTGTTCAACATCACCGGCGCGGTCACCTGGGTGACCTCGTTCACGGTGCTGGGTTACTTCTTCGGCAACCTGCCCCAGGTGAAGAAGAACTTCACCTACGTCATCCTGGGCATCATCGTGCTGTCGGTGCTTCCGATCGTGATCGAGTTCATCAAGGCGCGGCGCGAGAAGAGCGAGAGCCCCGCGGCGTGATTCAGCGGCTGGCGAGCGGGGGGCAGGCGTAGAGGGCGCGGCAGAGGGCGAGGGCGCGGGGGGAGCGGACGCGCCAGTCCATGCGGTTCATGACGTAACCCCAGGCCAGCCCCCGGTCGGGGTCGCACCAGCCCAGCGAGCCCCCCATGCCGGCGTGGCCGAAGGAGCGCGGGTTGGGCGAGAACACGCCGGCCTCCTCCTTGAGAAAGCCCTGGGTCCAGCCCAGCGGCTTCTGGAGCACCTCGTCGCGGGCCTCGAAGCTCTGGCGCCCGGTGAGGGGCTCGACCGACGCGGCGGCGAAGTAGCGACGTCCCTCGACGACGCCCCCCTGGGCGAAGGGCAGGTAGGCGCGGGCCAGGCCCCGGGCGGTGGCGGTGGCGGAGGCCCAGAGCAGCTCGGCGGCGAGGGCGTCGGGCTGTGCATAGCGGGCCGGTCCGCCGGTCCCCGGGGGCGGGTTGGTGAAGGCGCGGAGCGGCAGCGACCCCGGGCGCAGAGAAGCGCGGGCGATGCGCGCCTCGTAGCTATCCCCGCGGAGGGCCTCGGCCACCATGCGGGCGACCCGCTCGGCGGTGGAGGTGGCGACCAGGCGGGCGACCCGGCGCTGCTCGTCCGGGGGCGTGCCCACCCAGACCTCGGCCCCCAGGGGCTCGAAGAGTTCGCGCCGGAGCAGCTGACCAGCGCTCTCCCCGGCGGCGCGCTCGATGAGCTCGCGGGCGTACATGCCGAAGGTGACCGCGTGGTAGCCCTGGGCGCGATCGGGTTCCCACCGGGGTCGCTGCAGCTCGAGGGCCTCGCGCAGGCGCCCGGCCCCCTCCGGAGCCACGCAGTCCTCGAAGGAGACCGGCTGGTCGAGGGCGGCGAGGCCGGCGCGGTGGTTGATCAACGTCCGGATCGAGACGCCTTCCTTGCCGGCGCGAGCGAAGCCTGGCCAGAGCGAGGCGACGGGGGCGTCCCAGTCGAGGTGACCGCGCTCCGCGAGCAGGTGGAGGGCCATGGCCGTGAGGCCCTTGGTGACCGAGAAGACCAGGCACGAGGTCTCCCGCTGCCAGGGGCGACCGGTGGTGATGTCCGCCACGCCGCCCCACAGATCGATGACCAGCTCGCCCTGGTGGTACGCGGCGAAGGCGGCGCCGTCCTCCTCGCCCCGGGCCAGGTGGGCCGCGAACGCGCGGGCGAGGGGCTCGAAACCTTCGGCAAACGCACCGTGGGCCGGCGCGGGAGCGGGGAGCAAGGTGGGCATGAGGCGAGTGTGCCGGGGAACCCCCCCGGAAGCGAGGGGATCAAGCGAGGCCGAGCTGGCGCATCTTGCGCCAGAGGGTGACGCGGCTCAACCCGAGGATCTTGGCGGCCCGCTCCCGGTTGCCACCGGCGCGCTCGAGGACCTCGGCGATGCGGCGGGCCTCCGGCGACAGGGATTCATCCGGCACCGCGCGGGGGGCCACGAGCGGGGGGCTGTCGGAGGCCTGCTCGTCGAGGAATTCAGGGGGAAGATCCCGGGGCAGGAGCGTGGGACCGTCGCCGATCGCGTAGGCGTACTCGAGGGCGTTGCGCAGCTCGCGGATATTGCCGGGCCAGTCGTGCCGTTCGAGGGCCGCGAGGGCGCCCGGGGCCAGGTGTTCAATATGCCGACGCCGCGAGGGGTTCATCGACTCGATGAACTTCTCGCAGAGCAGCGGGATATCCCCGGGGCGCTCCCGGAGCGGCGGCAGGAAGAGCGGGATGACCCGGAGCCGGTACATCAGGTCCGCGCGGAAGCGCTTGGCCTCGACCTCGGCCCGGAGCGCCTGGTGGGTGGCCGAGACGATGCGCACGTCGACCGGGATGGGCTCCCGGGCGCCGACCGGGATCACCGTGCGGGTCTCGAGGACACGGAGCAATTTGGCCTGAAGTTCGAGGGGGAGCTCGGCCACCTCGTCCAGGAACAGGGTGCCCCGGTGGGCCAGCTGGATGTAGCCCGGCGTGTCCTTGTGGGCGCCGGTGAAGGCGCCCTTGAGGTGGCCGAACAGCTCGCTCTCCAGCAGGTTCGCCGGCAGCGCGGCGCAGTTGATGGCCCGGAAAGGGCCGTCACGGCGCGAGGACTGGAGGTGCAGCGCCCGGGCGACAAGCTCTTTGCCGGTGCCGGTCTCGCCGCGCACCAGCACGGTCCCGTCGTCCTGCGCCACCTTCTCGACGATGCGAAAGAGCTCCTTGAGGCGCGGATCCTGGGTCCACATGCCGTGGAAAAACACGGCCCCACCTTCGTCCGCGTTGCCGGCGTCTTCGAGGAGGAGCAGCCAGCCGACCAGCTTCTCGTGGAGCTGCAAGGGCAGCGTGCGGATCTTGAGGAAGCGGTTCTCGCTGGGGCCCGTGGGCCTGGGGAT
This sequence comes from Polyangiaceae bacterium, assembly GCA_025453595.1. Taxonomy (GTDB): domain Bacteria; phylum Myxococcota_A; class Polyangia; order Polyangiales; family Polyangiaceae; genus JANWXX01. The sequence continues at coordinate 9,090 of JALOQB010000148.1, read as the reverse complement.
CAGGGCCTGGACGGGCTTCCCCGACGACAGCGCCTCGGCCACCGGACGCTTGCGCGCGTCGCCGCAGAGCACCCGGGGCGCGGAGGCGCCCAGGGGCACATCGAAGCCGAGGAGCGCGCTGGCCTGGGGCGTGGCGACCCGGATGGTCAACCCTTCATCGAGGACCAGGGCGGCCCCGGCGAGGTGCTCGGTGGCCGCCGCAAAGAGGAGATCTTCTTCAGGCCGACGAGCCATCGTCGCGGGTCGGTTTCTTCAGGTTGAGCGGCATACGGAGGTACCGGATGCCATTCTCGTGGGTCTGCGGCAACCGTCCAGCATCGATGTTGACCTGGACGCTGGGGAAGAGGAGGCGAGGCTGCTTGAGGGTCGCATCGCGGCGCTGGCGGAAGGCGACGAACTCTTCCTGCGGGGTGTCGTGGCGCAGCTGGATGTTGCCCTTCTTCGAGGCGCCGATGGTCGTCTCGAATTTCAGCTCGCGGCCGTTGGGCTGGTAGTCGTGGCCGACGAAGACGCGGGTCTCCTCGGGGAGCTTGTAGAGCCGGTCGTGGATCGACGTGTACAGCTCGGCAGCGCTGCCCTTCGGGAAGTCACAACGACCGGTGCCGTAGTCGTCCATGAAGAGCGCGTCGCCGGTGAACACCGCGTCGTCGATCTTGTAAGACACGCAGGCGGGGGTGTGGCCGGGGGTGGCGATCACCTCGATACGCATGGCCCCCACCTGGAGCACCTCGCCGTCGGCCAGGAGCCGATCAAACTGGCTGCCATCGGTGCGGAAGGAGGTGGGCAGGTCGAAGACCCCCTTGAAGGTCACCTGCACCTCGCGGATACGCTCGCCGATGGCCACCTTCGCCCCGAGCTGGTTCTTCAGGTACTGGGAAGAGGACAGGTGGTCGGCGTGGGCGTGGGTCTCGAGGATCCACTGGAGCCTGAGCTCCTTGCTCTTCACGAAGGCGATCAGTTTGTCCGTCGAGGAGGTGTCGGTCTGGGAGGCCAGCGGGTCGTAGTCGAGCACGGGATCGATGACCACCGCGTCACGGCTCTGGGGGTCGAAGACCAGGTAGGTGAGGGTGAAGGTCGCGGGGTCGTAGAAGGTCTCGATCTGGGGCTTCATGGTTCTCATCTCACTTGGTGACTGGTTGCGTGTGAGAGCCACCACCGCCGGCGTGGGATTCGCCCCGGACCTTCATCTGATCGACAAACTGCTGGAGCAGCATGCCGCCCAGCATCGCCGCGACAAACGCCACCACCGCGCTGCCCCCGCTCACCAGGCTCACCAGGGCCGGCCCCGGGCAGAAGCCGCCGAGGCCCCAGCCCACGCCGAAGAGCGCGGCGCCGGCCAGGAGCCGCGGGTCCAGATCCTTGCGCGTCGGGACGTGAAAGCGCAGGTCAAAGAGCGGCGCCTCGCGCCGCCGGATCAGCCGGTACATCAGCGCGTGCACCGCGATGGCCCCGATCATCACGAAGGCCAGGCTCGCGTCCCAGGCCCCGGTGAAATCCAGGAAGCCCACCACCTTGGAGGGCAGCGTCATCCCGGAGACCCCGAGCCCCACGCCGAACAGCAGCCCCGACGCCATCGCCATCGCCCCCGACCTCGCCCCGCCCTGCTCGCCCCCGCTCACTGGCCACCCCCGAGGTGCAGCACGTGACGCGACACGAACACCGCCGCCGCGCCCGTCGCCATGAACGTCACCGTCGCCGCCAGCGAGCGAGGCGAGAACCGGCTGATCCCGCAGACCCCGTGGCCGCTCGTGCACCCGTTCCCGAGCCGCGTCCCGAAGCCCACCAGCAGCCCCGCCGCCACCACCGCCCCCAGCGGCGCCACGCTGCCCACCGCGAAGGCCGCCGGGTACAGCACCCGCAGCCCGATCCCCGCCACCAGCAGCCCCGCCAGGAACCAGAGCCGGTAGCTGCGATCGCTCGTTTGAGGTGAAAGCAACCCCCCCAGGATGCCGCTGATGCCCGCGATCTTCCCGTGGGAGAACAGCAACAACGAGGCCGAAAGGCCGATCAGGATACCGCCCAGGAGGGCCGGAACAGGGGTGAAATTATGCATCGTTGGCTCCGTGGTGCGCCGGTGAAGTGTGGGAGTCTACCCCGGCGCGCACCCTCTTCAGAGCAGCCTCCATGCCAGCCGGGAATGCTGCAGCCCTTGCGGTCCCGCGCAATCGTTTCGCAACAGCCGCGTTTCTCCCCCGGGAGCGGGCTGTTTCACCGCGTTGCGAGCGGTGGTCTTAAGCTACCCAGGTAGAGCTTGAGGGCCTGGGCGGCGCCCTTGCGGTCAAAGGGGACATCGACGAGCTCTTCGCGGCGGCTGACCTGCTCGAAGAGCTCGTTGAGGAAGGCCTGGAAGGCCTCGGCCTCCTCGATGGCGGCGTCGAGGCGGGCCGGGTCGAGGAGATCGGTGTCGGTGAGGGCGCTCATGGTGGCCAGGAACTCGTTGAAGCGGGGGTAGTCGCTGCCGCGGAGCAGGGGGTAGCCCATGGCCTTGAAGTAGGAGAGAAACTCCTCGACAAAGCGGAAGGAGGCGGCGCCGGCCCAGCGGTCCTCGGTGGGGTCGGCGTAGCGCGCCTTGAGCTCGAAGGCGTGGAGGATACGGGCGAAGATCCAGATGTCGCGCCGGAGCCGCTCGCTGAGCATGCGGCGGGCCTCCTTCTCGTCGAAGACGCCGTTCTCGTCGAGGCGAGCGCCGAGGCTGCGGGCGAGGAAGAGGATGGCGTTCTGGAGCGCCGGCCGGAGGTTGCGGGTGGCCTGGGAGATGCGCGTCTTGAGCTCGTCGATGGGGACGCTCTGGTCCGGGGCCGGGAGCTCGTGCTCGAAGGTGCGGCGCATCTCCAGGCGGAGGCTGGCGGAGATGGCCTCCAGGGCGCCACGGATGGCCAGGAGCTTGTAGCCCTCGGCGAGGAGCTGATCGCGGCGAGCGCGGAGCTCCCGGGCAGGGACGCGGAGCAGGTCTTCCTCGTAGCTGTCGGCGAGGTGAGCCCCGGCGCGGCGGCGCAGGTAGCTCGACAGCGCGCGGGCGTCGGAGCGCAGGACCGCCAGCACCAGGTAGGCGCGGCCCGCCAGGCGCCGGGCGTCGGAGAGATCGCGGGAGATGGTGTCGAGGAGCCGCAGGTAACGCAGCATCCGGAACAGGGACAGGAAGGTGAGCGCCACGAAGCGGTGGGCCTGGTCGCCGGGGGCCTGGGAGATGAGGTCGAGGACCGGGCGCGAGGTGATCCGGTCAAACTCGGGGCGAAACTCGAGGGCCGAGAGCGGGTTGAAGTAGCCGTTGGAGCCGATCTCCCGCTGCACCGCCACGCACTGGGCGTAGAACAGGCGGAACGGGACCCGGGGGAGCCGCAGCAGGCCGTCCGCGATCTCCATCTGGTTGGTCAGCCCGTGGCGCAGCACAAAGAGGGCTTCATCGGGCGAATTCTGCGTCATCCCCTCGCGGACCAGGCGGGTGCGCGCGGTGTCCTCGGGCAGCATCGTCTCGAGGTAGCGCTGGAAGACAAAGGCCCGATCCCGATCGCCCAGGAGCAGGCGCGAGAGGTGCACCACGCGGGCGAGGCCGTCCCGCACCAGGAGCAGCGCCTCGTGGTAATCTTGCATCACGATGGGCGCCCGCCGCAGGGGCCCGGGCTGGTTCCGCGGGTTGGCGAAGCAGGCGATCCCCTTGAGCAAGATCTCCAGCTCGAAGAGCTGCTCGTCCTTCTTCTCCGAGGGGAGCCGGGCGAACCAGGCCTCCCTCGCCTGCTGCTGCTCGCGCCGCAGCCCCCGGGTGTCCCGGAGGAGGTCGCCGTAAGCGTCGCGTGTGGGGCCAAAAGAAGGGCGTGCCATGGGGGGGCGGCAGTATAGAGGCAACTCGCCCCTTGTACCCGCCTCGGCAACGGTGGCACCTTCACGGCGATGGCAAGCACCCGCAAAAAAGCCGCCGACGCGGCCACCAACGCCGAGGCCGCCCCCGCCCTGGCGGAACCTGACCTCAAGAACGCTGCCGCGGCATACGCCAGGCTTGCGGACGAACGCAAGGCCCTGGGCGAGCGCCCCGAGCTGCCCACCGCCGACCTGGGGCAGATCCTCGACATCGCCCGCAAGGCCTTCCCCCGGCTGCTCTCCCTGCGCGATGCGATCGCCGAGGCGCTCCCCGGCCACCCGATCCGCTTCCTCGATCAGCTCGAGGAGTACCTGGCCGCGGCCTCCTTCTCGGACCGGCTGGTCTCCCTCACCGCCAGCTCCGAGACCGGCAGCGACAAGTTCAACGAGATGATCGAGGAGGCCCGCCGCCTCCGCAAGCTCATGCTCACCTCCGCCGAACCCCTCGTCCTGAAGGGGCTCATCGAGGAGGCCAAGGTCAAGGCCATCCGCTCCGGTGCCGGCCACGAGGACCTCGCCTCCGACCTCCTCGAGCTCACCGCCCTCTACAAGGAAGCCTGGCCCCGCGTCCGCAACAAGAGCCCCGTCGAGCAGGAAGAGCTGGACCAGGCCCAGAAGCTCGGCCACGAGCTCACCGACCTGCTGGTGCTCCGCAAATCCGACACCGCCAAGCTCTCCCCCGAAGAATGCGCCGAGCAGCGCGACCGCGCCTACGCCCTGCTCCTGCGCGCCTACGACGAGACCGCCCGCGCCGTCGCCTACCTGCGCTGGCACGAGAAGGACGCCGACTCCTTCACGCCCTCCCTCTTCAAGGCCAAGCGCGGCCGGCCGCCGAAGGGCGAGAACACCGCCTCGCCGCCCCCCGTCGTCGAGGTCGACGATACCTCCAAGGCCGACGAGGCCCCGCCCATCTGAGCCGCCTCCCACCTCCGGAGGGTGCAGCGCCAGCCCGCTGAGGTATGCTCGCCTTCCGGTGCCTACCCTCCAGGAAGAACTCTCCGACTTCTTCGGTCGCGCCATCATCGTGGCCCGCGGCGGCGCGGAAGATCGGCTCGCCGCCGAGCGTGCCCTCACCGCCGGCGACCCCTCCCTCGCCCTCCACCACGCCCGCGAGCTGCTGGCCAAGGTCCCCCGCTCCCCCATCGGCCTGCTCCTCGCCGCCGACTCCGCGGAGCAGTCGTTCCAGGATGGCCTCGCGGTCCAGTTCCTGGGCGAGCTCGCCGAGCTGGTCCCCTGGGCCCCGGAGGTCTGGCTCCGCCTCGGCCAGGCCCGGCTCCGCGCGGGCTACGACGCCTCCGAGGCCCGCGACGCCCTCGCCCGCGCTGTCGGCGACCCTCGCGGCGGCGAGGCCGCGATCCGGGCCGCGGTCCTCCTCGCTGACCTCGACCTCGCCCAGAACGACCCGGGCCGCGCCCTCGTCTGGCTCGACCGCGTCCGCGGCGCTTCCGACCCCATCGTCGCCGAGCGCCGCGCCCTCGCCCTCCTCGAACGAGGGGACGTCGAGGGCGCCGCCCTGGCCGCCGAGGGCCTCCCTCCGCCCGACCCCACCGACGGCCGCCGCGCCCTGCTCCTCGGCCGGCTCGCCGCCGCACGGGGCCAGGACGCCACCACCCTCCTGCTCCGCGCCTACATCCTCGAAGAACCCGGCGCCGCCCGCGCCCTCGCCTCCCACGTCGCCGCCGCGGGCCCTGACGCCATCGAGCGCGTCATCGGCGTCGTCTCCTCCCAGGACGATCTCCATACCCCCCTGTTCCGCGCCGCCCTTGCCCTGGCCCGCGGCGACGGCCCCGCCGCCATCGAGGCCCTCTCCCTCGCCGCTTCCCAGGGCGACATCGAGGCCGCTCGCGCCCTCGCCGCCCAGGCCACCACCCTCCGCGACCCCGACGCCCTCCGCCTCGCCCACCTCGCCCTCTCCCGGGCCTCCCTCGCCTGCCCCGAGATCGAGAGCGCCCTCCTCGCGGCCCTCGGCGCCCTCGCAGACCACAACCCCCGCGCCGCCCTCGACGCCCTCGATCGCGCTGGCGAACACCCCTGGGCCGTCCAGCTCCGGGCCGAGGCAATGGGTCTTTTTGCACCCTCTTCCGGACTGGCCGATGTCCCCGGGGTTCTGGGCGAGCTGCGGCGGGCGGCGCGAGCCCTCGACGACGCCGAAGCGCTGGTCGCGACCGAGTCGATCGCGGTGGAGGCGGAGCGGCCGCTGCGGGTGGCGATCATGGGGGAGTTCAACGCGGGCAAGAGCACCTTCGTGAACGCGCTCCTCGGCGCCGAGATCGCGCCGACCGGGGTGCTGCCCACGACCGCCACGCTGCATCACGTGACCTTCTCGCCGGATCCCTTCGCCCGGATCCAGGTGCAGCGTGCGCCGGAGCGGGTCGTACCCCCGGAGCGGCTGAGGGCGGCGCTCGCGGAGGTGCAGCGGGACGACGGGGTGATCGAGCGGGTCACCGTGGGCTACCCGCTGGAGCGGCTGCGGCACCTCGAGCTGATCGACACGCCAGGCTTCAACGCGCCCAACGTGGATCACGCGGCCTCGGCCCGGGAGGCGCTGCTGGAGGTGCACGTGGTGCTCTGGCTCCTGGACGCCTCCCAGGCGTGGAAGGAGACCGAGCGAGCCGTCCTGGCGGAGGTGCGAGACGGCGGCGTCCCGGTGCAATTTCTGGTCAACAAGGCGGACCGGGTGGTCGAGGAGGACCGGGCGCGGGTCTTCACCTACGTGCAGGACAGGCTCCTGGACACGGGGCTCACGTCCCTCTTCCCGGTGGTGATGATGTCCTCGCGTCAGGCCCTCGCCGGGCGCCTCGGGGACCCGGACGCGCTGGCTCGCTCCGGCTGGTCCCAGGTCGAGGGGCTGGTCGAGGCGGTGGCCGCCCAGGCCCCGATGCTGCGCGACTCCGCCGTGCGGCGCCGGGTGCGCCAGCGCATCCAGCCCCTGCTCGTCCGGGCCCGCGAGCTCGCCGCCGCCGAGCTGACCGCCGCCCGCGCCGAGGCCGCCACCCGCGGCGCCCTCGCCCAGGCCGCCACGACCCTCGCCCGCGACCCCACCGCCATCGCCCTGCGCCTGGGCCGCGCCCTCGATGAACCGCGCCGCGCCCTGCTGGAAGACCTCTCTCCCCTCGACCAGGGCGAGCCCGCCACCAGCCGCGTCTACATCGCTGGCCGCGCGGTCCAGCGCCTCGCGGCTCCCCTCGCCGCGGCCCTCGCCGCCGCCCTGCTCCCCGACGAGCACCGGGCCGTGGCGCCCGAGATCCTCCAGCCGATCCTCGCGGCCTCCCTCCAGGGCCTGGTCGTCGGGCTCTCTCGCCCTGCCGAGATCGGCACCCTCCCCATCGAACGCATCCTGGAGGCCACCGCCCTCCCCTGCGTCGCCGCTCTCCAGCGCGAGAGCACCCGCTGGGCCCCTCGCAGCTCCACCGGCGCCGGCGCCCTCGCCCTCCGCCTCTCCGCCCTCCTCGACGCCCTCGCGACGACCCGCGCCCATGCCCCCTGATCGCCCCAGGCTCCTCGCCCTCCTCGGCGCCCTCTCCCTCGCCTGCGGCGGCGTCCTCTCCGCCGCCCCGCCCCCGGACCACCCCGGCTCCGCCCCCGCGTCCTCGCATCAGCCACTGCCCAGATCTTCTCTACACGGAAGTTCTCTACAAGCCCCGGCGCCCTCGACCTCCTCCTCGGCGGGGGCGCCGGGGCTGGGCCTCTCCTGGCGGGGGGCGCCGCTGCGGCTCCGGGCCGCCCGCCTGCGGGTGGACCTGGGGGCGCGGAGGGCGACGCTGGAGGGGCAGGTCGAGCTGCAGCGCGACGGCGCGACGCTCCGGTGCCGGCGCCTCGAGCTGCGCTTCGACGGGCGAGGGCAGGTCGAGTGGGCCCGCGGGGAGGGGGACGTGGTGGTGGATTCAGCCGAGCTCCACGCGGAGGCGACGGAGGCCACCTTCGACCTGGAGCAGAGCCGGGTGCTGCTGCGAGGGCCCGTGCGCGCCCGGCGAGGAGGGGTCGAGCTCACCGCCTCGGAGGGGACGGTCGACCTCTTCGGTCAACAGCTCGAGCTGAGCGAGGTCGAGGCGTCGGTGAGGCCCGCGGCCAGCGGGCGCTGACGGGGCTAAGGGCTTGCCGCAGAGCTCGCCGTTGACCACCGAGGTGTTGTTGTCCTCGATGCACTCCTCGACCTGGCCCAGCTTGGAGGCATCGGCGTCGACGACGGCGAAGTAGCTGACCAGATCGAGCTTGCCGGGGATGGCGAGGGTGAGGGCCTCGGAGCCGCCGGGCAGCAGGGCCTTGGTGGTGGTGGCGGTGCCGAGCAGGTCGCCGCTGGGCGGGGCGCCCTCGTAGAAGCTGACCACCACGCCCGCCGGGACGCCCAGGCTGCCGTTGTTCTTGACCGTCGCCTGGAGCGAGAGCGTCACCGGGCACTGATCGACCAGCGCCGCGAGGCTGACCACCAGGTCCACCGCGTTGTACGAGCCCTTGCCCTGGGTGGATTGCCGGTAGTTGTTGAACCCCTGGGGGCCCCAGCTCGCCGCCTCGGGCGCCGGGATCGACCCGTCGTTGTTGATGTTGGTGACGTGGTAGCTGTGCTGGTTCCAGAGGCGCCGGGTACGCACCCACCGGTCCTGCTTGTCGCCATAGACAAAGACGCCATGGCGCGACTGAGCAGGGGGGTACGGGCAGGAGACCGACCCCCCCTTGTGGCCGAGGTCATTGGCCACGACCACGATCTCGGTGTTGTTGTCCCCGTCCAGGTCGGCCACCACCGGGTACTCGTGGATCGTGGCCGAGGAGTTGTTGATCTTGAGCAGCTCCTCCCCGGTCGGCCCCGCGTAGACACGGAGGTAGCACTCGTCGTTGTAGATGACCTCGGCCTGGCCATCCCCCTCGAAGTCAAAGACCGTCGAACCGGTGCGGTTCGAGGTGCCATCCTGCGTCGGCTTGCTCCACAGCACCTCGATCTTCTTGGCAGCAGCGTCGTACGAGTAGACGCTGTACGAGGTGCCGTTCGCGGCCGCAAAGTCCGGCCCCCCCTTGCCGTCAAACTGGGCCACCGTCGGCGGCCCGCCGGCCCCCTCCCCGGGCATGTTGAGAGAAGCCAGCAGCGCCCCCGTCACCGCGTCCAGCACCCGCACGGTGTCGTTCGAGATGCTGATCAGCTCCGGCTTGCCATCCCCGTCGAGGTCCGCGATCGCCGGGTAGCCGTCCGAGAGCCCGTTGTCCCACAGCACGGTGCCATCCGAGCGCAGGGCGCGGCGCCCC
>JALOQB010000147.1 GCA_025453595.1 Polyangiaceae bacterium | reverse complement strand
CCTCGGAGCTCTCGACGCTGGGGAGCGACGTGCTCTTTCCGCAGAACGAGGTGGCGGTGTCCGCCGTGCCTGGAGCCCCCCCCGGGATGTTCGCTGCACCCCCTCCGATGCCGATGCCGCGGCCCATGCCATCCCGGCGTTTCTCCGGTGGATTTGTCGTGACCCGGATGCACCTGCGCTACGGCAAGAGCATGCTGGGGGAAGACCTGGTGTTCCGGGAAGCGGCCCCGATCGTGGGGGGTCGCGAGGTGTTCACCCCGGGGAAAGAGACGCTGGAGAAGGGGTCACGCAAGGACGCGATCAACAACTTCCAGGCGAGGTACGCGATCCGTCACCCGTGGAAGGGGCCGATCACCTGCAAGAACCCGAGGCGAGGGGTCTGGGGTGGCCCTCCGCCGGAGGTGAAAGAGGTGGCCCATGGCCCCCAGGCGGCGACCGATCTGGCCTTCGCGCCGCGGGGCGCGGTGCAGCTCTCCGCGGTGGTGCAGGAGGCCATCCCCGAGCTCCGGATCGAGCCAGGAACCAGCGATCCGCCGCTGAGCCCGGAGCTTGCGGGCCCCGGTGGTCCGCCCTCCAGCCGCGCCACCGGGGGGTGCGCTGGATGCACCGTGGGGGCACCGTCGGGGGGCGCGCTGGCGGGGCTGGGGGCGTTCCTGACGGCGCTCCTGGCCCTGGGTCGCTCCGCTCGTTTTCCGAGGAACAGGAGGCCCTGAACAAGCGAGCGTGCTAGGGCTTCGGTGTGCAAGAACAGGTACACTCCGAGGGTCCTTCGCTTGTTGATCTCCTCGGGGACGCACCGCCGTCGGCCCCCGAGCCGCCCGGAGGTTCCGGTCTCCTGTGGTCCGCGTTCAACACCGCCCAGGCGGCCTTCACCGTGGGCTGGTCGGCGCTCTGGATCAGCGCCGCGCTCGGCGTGATCGGGCTCTCCAGGCGTCCGGAGCGGGCCCTCACCATGGCCCGGACGATCTGGGCCCCCGGCTTGCTCCGGGGGGCCGGCGCCCGGATGCGGGTCGAGGGAGGCGAGGGCGTGGACTGGGGGGCTCCGGCGCTTTTTGTCTGCAACCACCAGTCGATGATCGACATACCGACGGCCTTCGTCGCCCTGCCCTGCCCGCTGCGGTTCATCGCGAAGAGAGAGCTGGCGATGGTGCCGTTTCTGGGCTGGTACATGGGCGCCACCGGCATGATCTTCGTGGCGCGGGGCGAGGGAGAGAAGGCGCGCCAGAGCATCCGCCTCGCGGGGGAGCGGGTGCGGGCCGGCGCCAGCGTGCTCGCCTTCCCCGAGGGGACGCGCTCGCTGGATGGCCGCATCGGTCCCTTCAAGAAGGGGGCCTTCGTGGTGGCCATCGAGGCCCAGGTGCCGGTCGTCCCGGTGGCCATCGAGGGGGCCCAGCGGGTGCTGCCGCGGGGCGGGTTCCGGGTGCGCCCCGGTGAGATCCACGTCAAGATCGGCGACCCCATCCCCACACGCGGCCTGCGCTACGAGGACCGCGATCGGCTGATCGAGCAGGTGCGAGGGGCGCTCATCGACCAGCACCGCTCCCTCGGTGGCCTCGGCGGCTTACCCTGGGCCACCGCTGGCTTGCGGGCTCGTCATGGCCCCGTTTCGTCCCACGACAGGTAGGCGCCGTATCCTTTTTGATCCAGGGTCAACCGGAAGAGCTTTCCGTGACCCCAGAATACCCGATAAACCATGGGCAAATGAGGCTGCTGCGCCTGCGGTTCCTCGGCTCCTGGAGGGAACACCGACCCATCCGATAGCGCGAGCCCCTGGGCTGCATCGAAGGTTGCCTGAAACCATCTCAAGGGCGCCCACTCCAGCTGGCGTCCATGCGGGGGGAGCGCCAGCTGGGGGTTCAGCGGGTACCACTCGATGTGCGAGCCTCGATGGATAGCCAGCGTCGGTCCAGGTGCCTCGAACAGCAGCCCTTCGGGGCCCGGACCGTCGAGCGCAACAGGATTCTGCAGATCGCGTTCGACGACATCCTGGAGATCGAGTGAAAGCGACATCAGTCTCGAACGAGAGGTCGTTTTTACAGCGAGAAAAAGGCGATCTCCGCTCAGGAGGAGGTTGCAAGCGTACTCTCCGGTCGAGCGCTTCACCTCCTCGCCCAGCGGGAGCTCCCGGCGCGCCATGACCTTGCCGCTCTCCGGATCCAGGCGGGCGAGGATCAACGTTTTTTCATCCAGCGAGAGCCATGCCAGGAAGGTCTCTGACGATGACGAGACCACCGTCGCCACCTTGCCCGGGCCCATGTCTCCCTTGCGTTTCCTCTTCAGGTCAGGGGAGAAGAATTCCCACGTGATTCTCTTGATCCTGTTGCTCACCACCGCGATCACCGACGCCCCGCGCCGCGCGATGCGGACGTACGCTGGTCCCGCGGATTCCAGGAATATTCTGCTTGAATTTTCTGGATTTCTGACGTCCCATTCGATCAACACAGAGCTGAGCTTCTGCGCATAGGCGAGCAGCAACGTCCCCCGGGGATGCGCGGTAGAAGGGGGGTTCCAGGCGATACCATCCAGCGGGTACCGGTTGAGGAAGCTGGGGATGCCCTGCATCTTTCTGCTGCTATCGAGTACAGCTGCGGGGGGCTGCGCCAGGAGGGGGCGAGGGCTGACGAGCGAGGTTCCCAGCAAGATGGCGATGGTTCTACGGGAGATCATGGGGTTTCCTTCAGCCTGAAGGTGCCGACAACCGTGTGATCGGCGTAAGGCGTGGTACCGAAGTCCATCCTGGCTCTGTGCTGGTCGAAGGCGGCCCATTTGCCTGTTTCGCGGTTGTAAACCCACAGGTTTCGCAGGAGCCCTCGGTTGTTTCCGTCCATGTCCCCTCCCCACGAGGAGTCGACCTCGAAGACCTCGAGGTCCTTGGAGCGGAGGAACTCCTGTGCGTTCGTGTTTCCTGGATCAAAGTATCTGGCCACGGACGCGGCGGTGGTCTTCTGATGACGCGCGACCAGCACGGTATGACCAGGCTGGTCGGGTCGGTGGTCTTTGAAGGTGATGACGTCACCAGGCTGGGCGTCGAGGAGGTTGACCTGCCGAAAGGACGGGTTGAGGCTGAGCACGCCGAGTTCTTCGTTCAGCCTTGCCTTGAGGCCGAGTTGCTCGTGGGTCTTTCCGTGAATCGAGGCCAGCGCTTGCTGTACGTACCCGGCGCAGTCGATCCCCACACCGTGCTCCCACATCATGGCGCGGATCCTTTTTTCCGTAGATTTGGACCCGTCAGCGGGGGGCAATTTCCCGAGGTCGATGAGCGCTTGCGTCACCTGGCCGATCTCCCTGGGGCTACCTCGCCCTGCCATGACGTGCCCCACCACGGAAAAGGGGATCTGTCCTGGTTTGTTCCCCATCTTCGCGGCGAGAGCCTTCAAGCCCTTGTTCGTGTTGTCCTGGTTGAAGCCCCCCACCATCCGGAATTCCGGGGCAGCCTGGACGGTCTGACCGTCCACCACGTACTTCTGTTTGGCCTCGGCAAAATAAGAGTCAACCCTGGCCTGAAGCTCGGCGGCGCCGGGCGCCTTGACTCCGGATACGGGGGTCGCGTGGTTCAGGTAGGTCGCGAGGCGAGGCGACAAGGGTGCGCGCTGCACGGGCGGGGGGGCTGCCGGAGGTGGAGGTGCAGGTGCAGGGCGAGATGCGGTGGGGGCGGGGAGGACGGAGGGACGTGCGCCCGCTGCACGTATCGTGTTCATGAGGCTCTTCTCGCGACCCCGTGGCGCGAGTTGCGTCTGTGCGTGCCCTCCACGGTGCAAGCAGCGCTGGCCCCACGTGGGCCCGGGGGCGGCTCATTCTCCCTCGACGCGCACCGTGATCGGTTCGCTGCTCCCCTGGGCCGAGCGCGCCTGGAGCGTGAAGGTTCCAGCGCGGAGCGGCCATCGATGCTCGAAGGGCGGCGCCCGGAGGATCGTGGGCTCCCCGTTGATGAGCAAGGTCACCTCGCTCCTCGATGGTGCATCGATCCGGATCTGCACCTCTTGCCGCGCGGTCAGGTGACGGTCGAGCAGGAACAGCGCGCCGTCCGCCGGGGTCACGATCCGTGGTGGGCCTGCCTCCGCGGCGTCGAGGGTAGGGATCCCCTCCGGGCAGCGGGGCGATGGCCCCGGAGGGATCGGGCGCCGGGCGGCGCGTGCCCAGCGCTGGTAGACCTCCGGGTACACCTCGAAGCGTCGAACCTCGACCTCGTCCGGGGCGCAGGCGGTGCCGGCCAGGAGGCCGTTGCGCCGGTCCACCGGCAGCCTCCGGTGCATCGTGCAAGGCGCTCCCGTGGGGTGCTCCGGGAGAAAACGCTCCTCGCGGGTGTGAGGGCAGTCTGGCCCCGCCGGCGCGCCGGAGAGCTCGCAGATGGTGTGGGTCTCGGTCGCGGTGGTCAGGAGCGGCGCCGGGGTGCGCCCCTGCATCGCGGCCTCCATTATCTCGTGAAACAGGGGCCCTGCTCCGGTGATGCCGCTCACCGCTTGCATCGGGCGACCGTCGAAATTTCCGACCCAGACCGCCACCGTGACCTCCCGCGTGTAGCCCGCGGTGATGTTGTCCCGGAACCCCTTGGAGGTGCCGGTCTTGGCCGCCACGGGGAAGGGGAAATCGAGCACCGTGCCGGTGCCAAAGGCCCCCATGCGTGCCTTGGGGTCCGCCAGGATGTCGGTAATCTGAGCGGTCCTGGGCCCGTCCAGCAGCGGGGCCCCCTCCTTCACCGGCACCTCTTTCTCCTGGCCGTCGTTCGTATAGAATTTCCGGATACTCCGGGGCTGGACCGGGCGACCTCCGCGGGCGAGGGTGGCGTAGGCCTGGGCGAGCTCGAGGAGGGTGACCTCGCCGTCGCCGAGGGCGATGGCGACGCCGTAGTGCTCGGCGGTGCGGTCGAGGGAGCGGAAGCCGAGCGCCAGGAGGCGTTCGAGGATGGGTTCGGGGCCCAGCCGGGAGGCGGTCCAGACGGCGGGGATGTTGAGGGAGCTGGCGAGGGCCTCGCGGAGGCGAACCGGGCCGTGAAATTTACCGTCGTAGTTGCGGGGCAGGAAGACGCCCTGCCGGGCGGGGAAGGAGATCTCGACGTCAGGGAGGAGGGTGGCCGGGGTCCAGGAGAGGCGTTCGAGGGCGAGCTGGTAGACGAAGGGTTTGAGGGAGGAGCCGGGCTGGCGTCGTGCGAGGACGCCGTCGTTGGCGCCGAGGTTGCGGGTGCTGGAGTAAGATGGGGAGCCGACGTAGGCGAGGATGTCTCCGTTCTGGTTGTCGAGGACGATGACGGAGGCGGCGGTGACGTGCTGGGGGGCGAGCTGGTCGACGAGACGGCGGGAGGCCTCCTCGGCGGTGCGCTGCAGGGCCGGGTCGAGGGTGGAGGTGATCTCGGAGGCAGGCCCCTGGGAGAGAGGCCCGGTGAGGATGGCTTCGAGGAAGTGAGGCGCGAGGAGGGGCGTGCGCCAGCGGGTGAGGGAGATGGGCTCGCGGAGGGCCTGCTCGATCTGCTCGGGGGAAGCGAGGCCCGCGTCCCGCATGCGGAGCAAGACGCGGTCGCGGCGGCGGCGTGCGCGCTCGGGGTCGCGACGAGGGTCGTGGTAGGTCGGGCTCTGGGGCATGCCGGCGAGGAGGGCGGCCTCGGCCAGGGAGAGCTCGCGGGCGGGCTTGTCGAAGAAGGCGCGGGCGGCGGCCTCGACGCCCCGGAGCGCAGGGCCAAAGGAGATGCGGGTCAGGTACTCCTCGAGGATCGTGCGCTTGTCGAGGGAAGCCTCGATGCGCAGGGCGAGGGCCATCTCGCGGATCTTGCCGGAGAAGGTGCGGGGCCTGGGCACCAGGGTCCGGGCGAGCTGCTGGGTCAGGGTAGAGGCTCCGGACACGATGCGGCGGTGCGCGAGGAGCTGACCCGCAGCCCGGGCCATGGCGAGGGGGTCGATGCCAGGGTGCCGGTGGAAGCGCTGGTCCTCGGCGGCCAGGAGGGCCGCAGGGACGAAGGGGCCGACCTGATCGAGGGAGGCGCGCTGCATCCAGGTGCCGTCGCTGGCGCGGGCGTGGCGGAGCAGGCGACCGTTGCGATCGAGGATCCGGGTGGAGCCGTCGTGCTCGCGGTGGCGGAGCTGGGGCGGTAGCGGGGTGAACAGGGCCAGCAGCGCGAGGAGGCCCCAGGGCGCCAGGAGCAGGAGCACCGCCGCCAGGGTGAGGCGACGGCGGCGGCTCACGGTCTGGCGGCGACGGTGAGGGTCGCCGCGGCGGTCTGACCGAAGGTCTCGGGGGTGTACATCTCCTCGACGCGGGTGGGGGGCGCCACGAAGGTGCCCAGCGTGGTGGCGCGGGCCAGGTAGCGGAAGCGGTGGACCCCTGGTGCCATCCGGTCGACGAAGAAGAGGGCCCGGTCGTCGCGCAGTTCTTTGCGGGTCACTTTTGACTCCCACCGCCATGCGCCGGGTTCGTTCTCGTCAGAGTCGTCGTCGCCGCCTCTGGCCCAGGACGAAGCGCCCTGGAGGCTGGTGTCGACGGGTTCGAGGCCCGCCGGGATGGGGTCATCGAGGACGACGAAGGAGCGCTCGGACGGGGCGACGACGGTGAGGTTGACCAGGACCAGGTCGCCTGGTTGCACGGCGCTGGCCAGGCCCCGGGCGCCGCTCTTGAGGGCTTCCTGGAGGCTCTCGGGGGTCACCACGCGGCTGCTCTTGTCGAGGAAGAATCCGCTTTCGAGGGGGACGGAGGGGAGCTTCTTGCGGGCGAAGCGGAGGCGAGCTTCGTAGAACAGACGCCCTTCGCCCTCCTTGGTGAACGCGAGGACCGAGCCGGCGGCGGACTGGAGGGCGCTCATGGGGGTGGAGCTCTGGAAGGCGAGGCGCTCGCGTCCCTGGAAGGAGGTCTCGGCGAGGAGGGCCTGGCCGAGGAAGACGCGGGCCTGGAACGAGGGTTCGACGGACTCCTGGGCGCGGCGGTAGGCGTCGAGGGCGAGGAGGGACCAGGCGGTCTCCTGGGTGTTGCGCCAGGTGCCATCGCGGCGGTTGGCGAGGACACCGTAGGCCAGCTTGACGGCCATGGGGTGGGAGGGCTGGGCGGCGACGAGGGCGCGGAGGACCATCGCGGTGGTGCGAGCGGGGGAGTCGAGGAGGGAGGAGAACTCGCCGGTCTCGGGCTGCACGACGGAGGCCAGGTTGCCGTCGACGCGGAGGTGGGCCTCGAGCTCGCGGGTGAGGGGCTGGAGGAGGCGGGCGTCTGCCTTGCTGAGGGCGAGGGCGTGGAGGAGCTGGGCCTGGGCGAAGAGCGGGAGCTGCTCGCGCTGCTCGAAGAGGCGGCTCATGGCGCCGGCGTCGGGCTCTCCGTTCTCGGCGAGGACGTCGAGGACGAAGGCGCGCTGGGCGAGGTCATGGGTCTTGTCCGCGGGGGCTTCGAGGGAGGAGCGCAGGTAGCGGGTGGCCGCTTGCAGGGCCGACGCGCGCACCGGGACGCCGCGGCGCTGGGCCTCGCCCAGCCCCCAGAGCGCGTAGGCGGTGAGCCAGGGGTAGCTGTCGGAGGACTCGGGCCAGAGGCCGAAGCCGCCCTCGGCTTGCTGGTTGTTGAGGAGCTTGCCCACGGTGACGCGGACCGACTCGTCGACCTTCTCGGGGAGCTTGAGCCCGAGGGCGCCGGCGAGGTCACGGAGCGGAAGGAGGGGGACGAGGCGGCTGGTGAGCTGCTCGGTGCAGCCGTAGGGGTACTCGATCAGCTGCTCGACGCCGCCAGCGAGGCCCGCCAGCGCGGTGGACGAGAGGCTGACCTCCAGGCCGCCCACGTCGGGCCGGAGGGCGGCGAGATCCCCGAGTTTTTCCCCGGATTTATCCGGTGTATCGCCGTAGAGCGCGGCGGCCTCGACGAGGGTCGGGGTGTGCACCTCGCGGGTGACCTCGACGCTGTCGGAGACGCCCTCGCCCCGGACGTCAAAGCGGAGCTTGACCTTGCCTGCGCGGGGGGCAGAGGCGGGGAAGCGGACCTCCTGGGACTGACCTGGCTGGAGGTCGATGGTGCGCCGGCCATCGCCCTCCATGGCGAGGCCGTCGGCGGCGAGGGCGACCTCGAAGCGACCGCTGGCCCCCTTGCTGGTGACGATGACGCCGGCCTCGAAGCGGTCCTCGGTGCGGAGCACGCGGGGCAGGGCAGGGCGCGCCATCAGGGGCTTGCTGGTGATGACCTGGGCCTCGGCGGAGCCGAAGCGATCGGCCTGGGTGGTGGCGACCGCCATGATGCGGTAGGTGGTGAGGCCCTCGGGCAGCTTGAACGAGACCCGGGCGTTGCCCTGGTCGTCGGTGAGCACCGCGGGGTTGAAGTACGCGGTCTGGCGGAAGTCACGGCGCGCCCCCTCGCCGCCGCCGCCGCCGTCGAGCCCCTTGTCGAGCCCCAGGGCGACGCCGCTCTCGGTGCGCGCGATGCGGGCCAGGGCGTCCCGCGACTCGACGGTGCGCACCTGGATCCCCCGGGGAGCGAAGAAGACCGAGACCGGGTCCGGGGTCCGGTAGTTGGTGAGGGAGAGCACGCCCTCGTCCACCGCGTAGAGGGCCACCTCGGCCCGGGCCCCCTTGCCCGCCGCGTCGTGGACGGCCAGGTCCACCGACAGCTCTTCTCCCGGGCGAAGCTCGCCCTTCTGGGGCTTCACCTCCACCTTGAGGCGGCGGTTCGAGGTATCGACCACCAGCGGCGCGTAGCCCAGGCGGAACGTGGGCGCCCCCACGTCCGGGACCCCATCTTTTTCCGGCGCCCGGCCGCTGCGGCCGCGCACCAGCAGCACCGACACGAAGGCGTTGGGCAGGAAGGCCTCGGTGACCGGGACCTCGATGGTCGGGGTGCCCCCTGCGAGCTGCACCACCTTCTGCCACAAGACCCCTTCTCGCTCGACGGTCACCAGGGCCTCGGCCTTTGCGAAGGGCGATTGCACCAGGATCTTCGCCGTGTCGCCGGCCCGGTAGGTCTTGCGATCCGTGACCAGCGTGAGGGAGCCGCTGTCCTGATCACGCCACCCGCCGGCCCCGCCCCCCAGCGCGTACACGTGCTGCGACGACGACACCTTGTTGCCGCGGGCGTCGACCACCGTCGCGCGCACCACGTAGTGCCCGCCCTGGGGCACCTTGAGGCCGCAGGATACGGGGGTCGCCGCGGTCGTCAGCTTGCAGGACGCCACCTCCCGGTCCTGGACCCCGTAGGAGGTGTGGACCAGGCCCCCCGCGCCCGCCTGCTTGGACACCCCGTAGGTCCGCTCCAGCAGCGTGATCGTGCCGGAGACCCCCGGGCGTCGCTTGCCGTCGGGCTGGACCGCCAGCAGCTCCGGGTTCAGCGTCGCCCCCGCGTCCACGAAGTAACCCGCGGCCGCCTTCAGCGCCGCGTACACCTCCCCCGGGTGCACCACCGCCGACGAGGCCCCCGCGAAGCTCTGGCGCGAGAGGTCCACCACCTCGGCCTCGCAGGTGACCAGCTCGGGGCCCTGCTGATCCGGTAGATCCAGCCGCGCCTTGATCGAGGCGCTCCCCTGACCGTCCAGCTCCTTGCTCGCGTTCTGGAGCTGCCAGCCCCGCGCCCGCTGCTCCGGGTGCGCGCTCAGGTACGGGCTGTCGTCCACCGTGTGCTCCTCCAGACCGGGGGGCTGGAAGTACGTCGGCTGGTGCGACAGATCGAGCCGCGCCGAGGCCCCCGCCATCGGGGCCCCGAACAGGTACGCCCCGCGACCCACGCAGCTCACCTCGTCCCCGCGCTGGTACGAGACCCGATCCAGCTCCGCCGTCGCCTTGAACTCCGTCGCCCGGTACTCCGCCACCGTGAACGTCGTCCCCCAGCTCTCCCCCTCCTCCGGCTTGTCCCCCAGCGACGCCTCGATCCGGTACGTCCCCAGCTTGCTCCCATGCGGGATCCGGACCTCCTGCGAGAAGCTCCCGAAGGCCGTCAGCTTCGCCTCGAACCCCGCCACCTTGTCCCCCTCCGGCCCCGTCACCGCCACCCGCACCGGCTGCCCCGCCGGCGTCGACATCCCCTTCGTCGTCCCCTGCCTCAGAACCCCCTTCACCTTCACCTCATCGCCGGGTCGGTAGAGACCTCTTTCGGTGAACATCAATCCCAGCGTCGGGGGCCGGTTCGATGATTCTATGGAGGCTCCATACCTCCACCCGTAGAGCGACTCGGACGCGCGCTGGAAGGCCCAGTCCTTGCCGTCGTGGACGACCAGCAGGGTCTCGCCGCGGCGCAGGCCCTCCTCGTCCCGCTCCTCCTCGCGGAAGAGGGCCGGCGGGAGCCGCACCAGGCCCGAGGCGTCGGAGCGCACGGAGGCGAGGGGCTGGGCCTGACCGGTGCGCCACACCTCGACGGTGGCGCCTTCCACCGGGGCCCCCGTGGACAGGCGAGTGACCCAGGCGACGGACTCCTGGGCGCTGAGCTTGGCGCTGAGGCCGAGGTCGGTGACCTGGATCAGGCGGAAGCGCTCGCGCTGCCGTTCGCCGTCCTGGAAGGAGGCCGCGACGGCGAGGGGGCCTCGCTTCTCCGAGAGCAGATCGTCGACGCGGATCGACTGGCGCTGGATGCGGTTGCGCCCCGTGGAGGGGGGGATCTTCAGCCGTCGAGCGCCGCTCTTGCCGAGGATCAACCCGGCGTGGTTCGCCTCCCGCTGGCCCTCGAGCTCGAGCAGCGTGGGGATGTCGAGGGCGAGCGCCGCCACCTCGACGGCGCCGAGGTTCATGGAGAACAGGGGGATCTCCCGGAGCCCGGAGGGCTCGAGGACCTGGCCGGTGACCCCGATGTTGAAATCCGGGGGCAGGTCGCTGACCTCGAAGCGGTGGGTGAAGTCCTGCAACAGGGGCTGGCCGTGGATGTCCGTGAGGCGCCTGGCGCCGACCTTGCTGCGGAGCCGCACGGTGTAGGTCTTCCCTGGCAGGAAGGCCCCTTCGAGGGAGAGCGCGGTGCTGCTGCCCTCGCCCTCGTCCCAGGAGGACCAGTTGAGCTTGACCGGGGGCTCGATCACCAGGGCCTTGCGCAGGTCGGCGCGCCTCACCGGGTTGCTGAGCTGGATGGCCATCCACGAGCCCGGGCGGCACACGCTGGTGCTGGCTGCGCTGCAGTCAAAGCTGGCCTGGAGCGGGCCGTAGGTGGAGAAATCCGAGAGGTACTCCTTGCCCATGGGCAGCGGCCCCTCGGCCCCCCGGAGGGACCCGGCGACCTGCACCGAGAACCGGGTGTGCACCGGCAAGGGCGTCCGGGGGGTGAGCTGGACGCGACGCTGGTCCGCTGGATCAGGGCGCGCCACCGAGAAGGGGATCGGCGCGCCCTTCTCGGACCTGAGGGTCACCGAGGCCAGGATGGCCGCGTCATCGACCGGCTGGTTGAACGCCAGCTTGACCGCCGCGTCCGGCAAGAGGCCCCGGGCGCCCCGGTGCGGCGTCACGCTGACCACCCGCGGGCGCGGCGTGGAGAACGTGAAGCGGTGCGGCTCTTCGAGGACCGAGCCGTCGATGGAGCGCGCCCCCCGCACCTCCACCTGGAAGGTCGTGCCCATCGGGAGGGGTTTCTCCGGGGAGAACCTCAGCGCGCGGGAGCCTACCCAGTCCCAGGTGCCAGGCACCGACGGCTGCATCTGCACCGGCGGCGGTGGCGGCGAGGCGTCCAGCGCCCGCAGCGGGCGGCTGAAGGTGATCGTGATCTCCGGCGTGTCGCGGGTCTCGCCCTGCGGGCTCGCGGACACCACCCGGAACGGCCCCTTGTCGGCGCTGTTCAGCGCTCCGGCCCCGGGCTGCAGCGTGCCCCGGGGGACCACCTGGGGCGCACCCCCGCCAGGCACGCAGGCCCCCACGATCAGCAGCGCCAGGAGCGAGGGCGGGACAAAGTGAAAGGAGCGCGGTGCGCGGGGGTCTTGTGCGGACATTTCTGGACCGATCAATGAAAAAACTTCGAGGAAGACGGCAGGACCTGGGTGACCTCAGCGGCCCCTGGCGTGGCGCTTCTATACTAAGCTCCCGGTCCGTGAGCGAGCGCCAGCAGACCCGAGCCCCTCTCGCCCTTCCCTGGCCTGGTGGGCACCTCGTGGGGGGAGAGCACGAGGCATCGTTCCTCGATTTTCTCCGGAGCGACGACGTGGAGCGGGGGCTCGGCGCGGTCTTTGAATCCATCTTCCCCATCCAGGATTTCATGGAGACCGCCGATCTCCAGTACGTCGGGCATCGGCTGGAGGAGCCCACGCACCCGGTGGCCGAGTGCCGCGCTCGCGGGTTGACCTACAGCGCCCCGCTCAAGGTGACGTTCCGGCTTGTCCAGTGGGAGACCAGCGGGCAAGGGGCCAGCGCCACGCGCTCCATCCTGGATATCTGCGAGCAAGAGCTCACCCTGTGCGAGATCCCCCTGCCGACGTCCGAGCAGACCTTCCTGATCCAGGGGGTGGAGCGGATGCTGTTGCGCCAGCTGATCGAGGCCCCCGGGGTCCGGTTTCTGCCGGCCGCGACGGGGGGGGTCAAGGCGCAGCTTCAGCCCCTGTGGGGCTCGAAGCTTTCCCTGGAATTCGACCGCAAGCTGCGCATCCTGGTGCGCCTTGGGTGGTCCAAGAAGCGGTTCACCGCGACGCTGCTGCTCCGGGCTCTTGGCCTCTCGACCGAGGAGATGGTCGAGGAGCTCTGCGCCACCGAGACCTTCTTCCTGCAGCCCAACGGGGATCTCTCGCTCCGCATCGATGAGGGCTTCTTGCTGGGCAAGCGGAGCCCGGCGGATCTTTCGTACAAAGGCGAGAGGCTGCTCCGGACAGGGCGCCGCGTCCTGCGGGCAAACCTGCGCAAGCTCCAGGAGCTGAAGATCGACCGGATCCCGGTGCCCGAGGAGTACCTCCTGCACCGGCTTCTTGCGCGGGATGTGATGGATGAGAACACCGGCGAGGTGCTCCGCTCCGCCGTCGAGCCCCTGCGCTCGGAGGACCTGCGGCGCCTCCGGAAGGCCGGCGTCACCTCGTTCTCGCTCATCCACGTGGATCACATCCATACCAGCAGCGTGATCAGCGACATGCTCCAGCACGAGCTGGCGCTCACCACGGAGGACGCGCTCTTCACGATCTGGAATGCCTCGTTCCCGGGGGACCCTCCGACCGTCGAGGCGGCGCGCCTCTACCTGGAGAACCAGCTGTTCAACCCCCGCCGGTTCCACCTTTCGCCGGCCGGGCGGCGCGTTCTGGACGCCAAGCTCCACGGGGGCGAGCCGGAACCTTTCGCTTGCATGACGCTGACGAGGAAGGATCTGCTGGCCCTGCTCCGAGGGTTGATCCAGCGTCATCAGAAGCGCCAGGCGGACGACACGGGGGCGCTGGAGGAGGCCGTGGTCCGCGATGTCCCGGCGCTCTTCGGGGACACCCTCCGCCTCGGGCTCACCGCGCTGGAGCGCGCCGTCAAGGAGCGGCTCAGCCTGGTCCAGTCGCTGAGCGGCATGGCCCCGGCCGAGTTCATCAACGGTCGCCCGGTGCAGAAGAGGATCGACGAATTCTTCGGCTGGTCCCGGGTCTCGGAGCGGGCCGACCTGCTCAACCCGGTCGCCGAGCTGAGCCAGCGCCGTCGCCTCTCGACCCTCGCCGGAGATCGCGCCTCCCAGAAGCGAAGCTCCTTCCGCAAGCGCGACCACCATGACAGCTCCCTCGGGGTCTTCTGTCCCGTCGAAAAGCACCCCACCGGCCTCGCCCTCGCCCTCGGCGCCACCGTCGACGCCGCTGGCTTTTTGGTCCCCGGTTGCGCCCCCCTCGCGGCCATCTCCCGGGGGGAAGCCCCGCCGCCCGCCCCCTGGCAGCTGCTGGGCCCCGCCGCCTCGCTCCTCCCCTTTGTCCAGCATGACGATCCGGACGCTACCGCCCGGGGTGTAGAGAACCTCCGGATGGCCCTGCCCTCGCTCCACGGGCAACCGCCGCTGGTGGCGACGGGGATGGAGGCCGAGGTGGCCCACCGCTCGGGGCTGGCGGTGGTGGCGCCGGCGAGGGGGCGGGTGCTGCAGGCGGACGCGCGGGGGGTGGTGCTGGAAACCGAGGGCGGGCTTGCATCGTGGGAGCTTCGGTCCTTCGAGCGAGCGCCGCGGGGGGTGGTGCGGCAGCGCCCGGTGGTGCGGGCGGGGCAGCGGGTCGAGGCCGGGGAGCTGCTGGCGGCAGGGCTCGGGGTGGTCTCGGGCGAGGCTGCGGCGGGGGAGAACCTGGTGGTCGCCCTGATTCCGGGGCCGACGCTGGGGGCCTCGCTGGTGCTGTCCGAGGCGGTGGTGGGGCGAGGCGCGTTCACCTCGGTCCGGATCCGTGAATACCGCGCGCTGCTGGCCCCCCGGGGCAGCTACGAAGAAGACTTCACGCGGGACGTCCCCGAGCTGGAGGAAGAGCAGCGCGAGGGGCTGGACGAGCGAGGGGTTGCGCGGGTGGGCCGCCGGGTGAAGGGCGGCGACTGGCTCGCGGGCCGGGTGCGCCGCACCATCCCCTGGATCGCCGGAGAAGAACCGGTCGTCGAAGATATTTCTCTGCGGCTTCCGGCGGGTCACGAGGGGGTCGTCGTCGGCGCGTTCCTCGAGTCCAGGCGCCAGGCCACTCTGCCTCGCAAGGTCCCCGCCCGGGCCCGGGTGCTGGTCGCCGAGCGCTGCGCCGTCGAGGTCGGGGATCGGCTCGGCTCGCGCCACGGGGATCGAGGCACCATCGCCCGCATCGCGCCGGCCGAGGACATGCCCCTGTTGCCCGACGGAACCCCCGTCGATCTGCTGATGGACCCGGGGTACATCCTCGAGCATCGCGCCGCCGGCTTGCTGCTGGAGCTGCTGGCAGGGGCCCCGGGCCTCCCGGTGATCGTGCCTGCCTTCGCCGAGGTGAGCGAGCCCCGGCTCCTGGCCCGCCTCGGGGCCGCCCCGGTGGCGCTTCGCGACGGTCGCACCGGGGAGCCGCTGGAGCAGCCGGTCCCGGTGGGGCGCCTCTACCTGATGAAGCTCCCGTTCCTCGCGCGAGATACCTTCCAGGCCCGGTCGAGCGGGCCTCTTGACCCGCTCACAGGGCTCCCCGAGGAGCGCGAGGGCGTCGCCCCGGGCCAGCTCGTGGACGAGGACATGACCACCTCCCTGATGGCCCACGGTGCCGCCTACACGCTCCAGGAAATGCTCTCCTCGAAGGGGGACGCAGACCTCGGCCGCGAGGCTATCCCGGCGATGATCCGCGGCCACGAACCCCCGCAAGACCACGTCCCCCGGGGCCTCGACGCCCTCTTCCGGGAGCTGCAGGCCGCTGCCCTCGTGGTGCAGGGGGTCGAGCAGGCAGATGTACCCTCGACCTTTTCTATGGAAGTTCCACACAGTCGATCCGAGGGTGAGCCGACCGCGCCCCGCAAGCGCCCCCGGCGCCGGGCCGCCGGGCCACGCTGAGGGGAGGCGCCGGATTTTTCTGCGGGTCGTGTCAGCAAACGAGGGGAGCGCCGTCTCTCTCTGGCAAGAACGCCCAACGGGGTCTCCCTACACGCAACTCTTCGACTGTCGCAGGTTCGAATCCTGCCACCTCCACCCTTGCGGGGGTGTAGCTCAGCGGTAGAGCATCGGGCCATTAACCCGACGGAAACGTCCTTCAGGAGACCCCACTCGGGCGTTCTGCATTTTTGGGCCCCCAACCCTCAGAGCTGGAGACCGATCGTCCACTCTGAACCGATCCATCGATCCTGATCGCGGGGGCCATCGTCGAGGGGCATCACCGCCCCCAGGCCGGCGAAGACACCGAGATGCCTGGCAAACTCGAAGCCAAGCAGCGCGCGGGTCTTGATCAGGTGCTCGTGCTGATCCTTCCAGCGAGGCGCGTCTCTTTCGGTGTCGAGGTGCAGGTTGGGGAAGAGCTGGTGGTAGCCCACGTCCACGTCCAGAAACAGCGGACCCCGAGGGAAATGGAGGCCCACCGTGTACCCGAGCCCGTACAGCGGCGCCTCGTCGGTGCGGTGGTAGCTGGAGCTGATGATCTGGTAGGCGTACCCGGTCGTCATCTTCAGGCCCAGGTTGAAGCGAGGGCGCGGGCTCATCCACAGCAGGGGCTGGAGCCTGGTGTTCCCTGCGAGCGAGAACAGCCCGATGGCGATGCCGTCCACCTCGTCCGCGAGGTTGATCAGGCCCAGCTGCACCCCCTTGACCCGACCCGCGATGTTCACCGGGGCCATCTGCAACCCCTCCACATCCCCCGCCAGGGAGAGCACGCCCGCCCCCTGGAACCCATGAACCCCACCGCGCGCCACGCTCACCAGCCCGGCCCCCTGGAACCCGGTCACCTTGCCCTGCGCCATGCTCACCAGCCCGGCCCCCTGAGCCCCCTCGATCGAGCCTCCGGTGACCGCCACCAGCCCGGCTCCTTGCGCCCCCTCCAGGTTGCCCCGGTGACCAACGATAAACAAATGATGGCGTGCTCTAGTCAGCGCGACGTTAACTCGCCTGAAGATTGTAGCATTATAACAATGTCAGTTCATAGTCTCAGTCAAGTACACCGTGATTAACAAAATTCTAGTATGTCTATGAGAAAAACTGGATAACAAAGATACGCAACGCGTAAACCTGAAATTGAATTCCCATTAACGTCAGTAACGGTTACATAAGAATATTGTTAGACAAATACACCCGAAATTATTACTGCTTAAATGGTTCTATTTGTTCTCGAAGAAATATTTACATAAAGATGGGCAATAGCTCGGCTGCAACGGAGGAAAGCAATACGTTATATGCAGGACAACTGCGCAACAGTAGACTATTTCAGCATACCGTTTTTCATCTCGGGTAATCACA
>JALOQB010000446.1 GCA_025453595.1 Polyangiaceae bacterium | reverse complement strand
GGGGGCCGCGCGGGGCGCCAGCCCCATCGGCCCCCTTGCCGCGGGCGTGGGCTGCGCAAGCCCACCGTTTCCGCGAAGCCCCCGGGGCGCAGCCCCTCCTCAAGTCCTTGCCGCGGGCGTGGGCCACGAAGGCCCACCGTTTCCACAAAGCCCCCGGGGCGCAGCCCCATCCCCCCCTTGCCCGGGCGTGGGCCACGAAGGCCCACTGTTTCCATGAAGCAGCCCCCCTCATGGCCCCCCGGAGGACGGCGCAGGGTGAACCTTCGATACCTCGACCCACACCCGCATCAACCCCAGTTCCCCGATGGACACCTCGACTTCACGCCGTCCATTTTCGACCTGGAGCGGGAGCCTATCGGGGATGCGAAGCGGTTGGCGGGTGCGCCCGCAGAGAGCCCCGGTGGGGCCGTCGAAGAGATCGGTGTTGTGCTCGATCTCCAGCGTCATCTCCAGCTTCTTTTTGCCTCGCTCCGAGAAGGAACTGAACGTACCTGGCCGCCCGAAGAGGGTTCCCTCAGGGGGGTCCTTGAAGAGGGTCTGGGCGACGTAGCCATGCACCCAGGTCTGGCTGGCGGAGAAGTGGACCTTGCGCACCCCTCCCCGGGGTTCTCCGAGGGGCTCGACCCACCACACGACCTCGGGCTGGCGATCTTCAGGGAACGCGAAGCGCGCCACCTGGACCCCTCCGGATGCCCGGAACCAGGAGCCCTCAAGGAGGCCTCCGTTGACCTCGGTCCGCCGGGGCGTGACAGGCTCGAAGATGGGCCCAAACTTCGAGGCATCAAGCCACCCGCGTGCCTGCAGTTGCATGTCGCGGATCTCGACTTCAATCCAGCCCTCGCGCTCACGGAGGGGCGGCGAGTTCCATCCTGGAGCCACCCACACGCCGACCTGGTCCCGGTCCGGGTCCCAGGGGAGCCCTTGCGGGTAGACCCCGGGGCGTAGCGCCAGCCGGGTCGGGACCGTGGGGACCTGCTGAAACGCGGAGCGTTCTGCCCAGAGGAGCAGCGCCGCCCCCGGAATTTCCACGACAAAACGCGCCATCCTGTCCCGTTGTTCCACCACCACCACGGGGCGAGGAAAGAGCATCTCCTCGTGGCCATCCCGGGGAGCAGGCCCGCCCGGCTTGAACCCCAGCGAGGCGCCTCGCCTGAGCAGCGCCCGCTGCGGGAAGACCCGCCCCACCTCCCGATCCAGCAGGGCACCCTGGTAGGCATGAAACCCTGTCGGCGGGGGCGAGGGCGCGGTCGCCCCTGGGTCTCGCGGATCCGGAGGGGATGGATTTTCTATAGACAGAACCTCCCTACTTGCAGGAGGGGAGGGCGGGGGCAGGGGGGCAGAGCAAGCGACAAGGAAGGCAAGGGGGAGGGGTCGCTGGGGGCGCACGGGAGGGGGAAGATAAATGACCCACGGTGAAATGGCGCCGACATGGCACGGCGACGCCACGACGGAGGGGCAGGATAAGGGTGACCTCTGCGGGAGCGCTGGCCTCGGGCCGACCAGCGGGGGCTGAAGGATGAGCACCGCCTGGATGGCGGTGTTCTTTTTTGTGCCGGCACGGCGGGGAACAAGGAGGGTACGATGAGGGAGAGATGAAGATTTCACCATCCTGTCGTGCGGTCATCACGGGGGCCGGGAGCGGCCTGGGCAAGGCGCTGGCGCTGGAGCTGGGGCGCCGTGGAGCGCGGCTGTTGCTCTCCGATCTTCGCCTGGCGACCGCGGAGGCCACGGCGGAGGAGGCGCGTGGGCGAGGGGCGAGGGAGGTCGTGGCCATGGGCTGCGACGTGACGAAGCTGGAGGAGGTGGAGGCGACCGCACGCCGCGCGGAGGAGCTGTGGGGTGGGGTGGATCTGGTGGTGAACAACGCGGGGGTGGGGGTCGCCGGTGAGGTGGGGGAGACGTCCCTCGACAACTGGCGCCACGCCATCGACGTGAACCTGTGGGGGGTGATCCACGGGTGCCATGTGTTCACGCCGATGCTGAAGCGCCAGCGGCAGGGTCATGTGCTCAACGTGGCGTCCATCGCGGGGCTGATCCATGTGCCGAACATGGGGCCTTACAACGTGACCAAGGCGGGGGTGGTGGCGCTGTCCGAGACGATGCAGGCCGAGCTGTCACCGCTCGGCGTCGGGGTGACGGTGCTGTGCCCGTCCTTCTTCGAGACCAACATCCTCAACGAGACCCGGGGCGCCTCCGATCGTCACATGAGGTTTGCTCGCAAGCTGATGGCTCGCGCCTCGCTCAGCGCAGAAGACGTGGCGCGTGCGGCCCTTGATGCCGTCGAGGAGGGGCGCCTCCATGCGCTGCCGATGCGGGACGGACGGTGGATGTGGCGGGTCAAGCGGCTCTCTCCCGCGCTCTTTGTCCAGGCCGCCGTCAGGGCTCACAGGCGCGTCGTGGGGGGGTTATCGCTTCTTGCGCGGGGGGTCGGCGGAGGGCAGCGATTTGCAGCACCGGAAGCCCGTCGAGTAGTCGTGGTACCTCGGCTCGTGGGCCGCGGTCACGTACATGCACCCGGGCCCCAGCTCGCTCGTCGTGCTGAAGAACCCCCCCAGAAAGAGGCCGTTGCCGTCCCGCATCGGCTGCTTGCGCCGCTCCACCTTGTCCTTCTCCAGCCGCTCGATCAGCCCATCGTCGAGGGTGTCCGCGATCCACTCGTGCAGGTTGCCCACCATGTCGTAGACCCCCTCGCCTGCGGTGCACTCCGGGTGGGCGCCCCCCCGGGCCAGGAAGCCTTCAAGCTGGTTCAGCTCCGGGTTGTTGAAGTGCTCCTCGTACTTCCAGGCCTTCCCGTTGTTGCCATACAGCTTCGACAGCAGGTGGTCCTTCCCGCTGTTGCAGCTCCCTGCCTTGCGCTTGTTCCCGTAGCCGTACATCGTCCAGCGCTTCCCCTGGCAGGCCCGGCGCCACTCGTTCAGGCCGCAGAGCCGCTTCCCCGCGTTCTTGCACGCCTTCGCCGCCTCGACCCGGCTGATGTACCCCTGCGGGAACATCCCCGGCGCGGACCGCGCCTCGTACCGCTGATCCTCCGGCGGTCGCTTGAAATGAGGCCAGGGCTCCTTGCCACCGTCCTCCCGCACCACCACCAGGTGCGCCTCGTAGGAGTCTATACAGAACTTCCCTACGACCACCATGCCCTCCCCGCACTCACCGGGGGGCGTCGGGGCTGCGGAGCTGCCCGGGGCTGCGGGGGCCGCGGAGGGCGGCGCAGCAGGGGCCGGCGGGGCGCTGCTGGCGGCGCTGGGGGGCGACGAGGGCGCCGGGAGGGAGACGGAGGTCGCCGGCGTGGCGGCGTCGTCCCGGCGCTCCTGGCAGCCAAGGAGGAGCAACGACAGCGAGATCCAGCGGCGATGACCCATGGCCCGGGGCGATAGCACGGAGGCGCCGGGGCTACGCTACGATGGGGGTCATGGCGGTCGACTGGCCACGCTCCTCCGAGTTCCCCCGGGCCAGGTTGCGGCCCGCGGCCGGGGCCCGCTCGTTGCAGCAGATCCTGGGGATCCTCGCCGCCCTCTTCTGCGCGCTGGCCTGGCTCCTCCAGACCTGGCTGCTGGGGCCAGCGCTGCTCTGCTTGCTGGCCCTGTTCGCCGTGTGGAAGGGCTCGGCGCGCGGGGGCGTCGGGCTCCGGGTTGGCCGCACCGGGATCGTGATCGGAGGGGTGTTGCAGCTCCCCCGCAAGGCGCTGCGCAGGGCCCTCGTGGTGGAGGAGGAGGGCCAGACCACCGTGGTTCTTCAGAGCCATTTGCTGCACCTGATCGACGTCGCCGACCGGGCAGAAGGGAACGCTATCCTCCGGGCACTCGGCATGACGCCAGCGACCTCGACGACCGAGTTCTCCTTTGATTCCCCCCTGGCTCAGCGGATCTCCTCACCGGCCTTCTGGATCTTTCTCTTCCTGCCTGCGCTTGCCATCCCGCTCGGCCAGGGCCTGATGCTCTGGCCCGTGCTGCTGCTCCTCCTCCCCTGGTACGCGGTGCTGTTCCTGCTAGCAATTCCCCGGAAGCTCCGGATAGGCCTCGACGGCGTGACCATCCGGTGGCTCTGGCAGCGTCGCTTCTTCCCCTACCGGGAGATCCGTACGGTGCGCCAGGAGGACACCTCGCTCTGGCTTGAGCTGGCCGGGGGCCAGCGGATCGAGCTCAGCGCCCGCTGGCTGGCGCAGCGCTGGGATACCGGACAGTTCAAGGAGGTCGTCGGTTTTGGCTCCCGCAAGGCGTACCTGACCACGGTCTTTTGCTTCCTCCAGGAGGTCTGCCAGAGCCGCGCTTCCTCGGCGGGAGGCGAGGTGTTGCTGCTGCCGCCTCCGGGGCGCCGCCTGGCCGACTGGCTCGGCGATCTTCGCGCTGTATTGCGGCCTCGCCACCAGGATTTTCGCTCCGATGCGGGGAGCGATCCGGAGCTCTACTGGGAGATGCTGGAAGACCCCCGGGTCCCGTCGCTGCAGCGCGCGGCTGCCGCCGTGGCCCTGGGCCCCACGCTGGACCGCCGCGGGCAGGAGCGCTTGCGGGTTGCCTCCGAGGCGGTGGCGGATCCGGGGCTTCGCGCGGCGCTGGACGCCTCTTCCAGCGAGGATGACGAGGCCCTGCTGCGGGCCCTCGAAGCGATCTCGCCGCGGCGCCCGCCCAGGGTCAGGGGGCCATCTTGAGGACGCGAAGGCCCGCGCGGAACCCGGGTTTCTTCTCGTCGAGGGCCTGAGCGCAGAGGAACACCACGACGCCCGGGGCCGTCG
>JALOQB010000445.1 GCA_025453595.1 Polyangiaceae bacterium | reverse complement strand
CGACGCTGCTGGTGGGCGCGGATGTCCGGGTGCTGGCCCCCGCGGAGGTCGAGCTATGAGCGAGCAGCTGCGGCCCGGAAGCGAGGCCGATCTGGGGCAGATCCAGGAGATCTACGCCCACGCGGTGCTCCACGGGACGGGGACCTTCGAGACCGAGCCGCCGGGGCTCGCGGAGCTGGGTCGGCGCCGGGACGAGGTGCTGGGGCGCGGCCTGCCGTTCCTGGTGGCGGAGCGCGAGGGGCTGGTGCTTGGCTACGCGTACGCCAATTATTTCCGGCCGCGGATGGCGTACCGTTTCTTCGTGGAGGACTCGATCTACCTGAGGCCCGAGGCGCAGGGGCGAGGGCTGGGGCGGCGGCTGCTGTCGGCGCTGATCGAGGCGTGCACGGCGGCCGGGGCGAGGCAGATGGTGGCGGTGATCGGGGACTCGGGGAACGCGGCGTCCATCGGGCTGCACCGGGCGCTGGGCTTCGAGCAGGTGGGGCTGCTGCGCTCGGCGGGCTGGAAATTCGACCGGTGGCTCGACGTGGTGATGATGCAGCGCCCCCTGGGCCCGGGGGACGGCGCTCGCCCGTGAGCCGGCCCCGCGGCGCGGCGCCCACCTGCATGGAAGTTCAATACTTCGGGGTGGCGACGCCGGGGGCCTTCTTGGCGGCGAAGTAGGCCTGGAGGACCTGGCGTGCGACGGTGTTGGCCTTGACGCGCCAGGTGGTCTTGTTGATGGCGAGGACGGCGAAGGCGACCTCGGGGTTGCGGCTGGGGGCGAAGCCGACGAACCAGGTGTAGAACTGGTCGGAGGACTGCTTGATGAGGGTGCCGGTCTTGCTGGCGATGGGGATGTTGGGCAGGTAAGGGCGAGCCGCGCTGTCGTGGAAGGCCTTGAAGCCGGTGCCGTCGCTGACGGTGGATTCCATCATGACGGTGACGGCGTCGGCGGTCTCGGGGCGGATGGCGCGGCCCAGGACCGTGCGGGGGGAGGCGCGGTAGAGGAGCCCATCCTTGGGGTCCGAGATGGTGTCGACGACGTAAGGTTTGACCAGCAGGCCGCGGTTGGCGACGGTGAGGGCGACCTGGGCGGCGGCGAGGGGGGAGAGGGTGGAGTTCCAGAAGCCGGCGGCGGTGCGGGCAAACTCCAGGCTCTGCTCGGGCAATTCGAGGGTGTGGGGCGCCACCGGCACGTCGAAGACCGGGGCCTGGTTGAAGCCGTAGGAGCGGGCGGTCTGGGAGAGCTTGTCCCGGTCGAGGTGCTTGAGGGCGAGGCGGGCGAAGACGGTGTTGAGGCTCCGGCCCATGGCCTGGGCGACGGTGGAGCACCACTTGTCCTTCTCCGGGTTCTCGACCAGGTTGGCGGCGTCCACCTTGTGCTCGCCGCCCCAGTAGCACTGCTTGGTGTCAGGTGTGACACCGGCATGATCGACGAGGGCGGTGCCGGTGATGATCTTGAAGACGCTGGCGGCGGGGGCCTTGGCCTCGACGATGAGGTCGCGGCGAGGGCCGGCCTCGACGTGGTTGGCGTAGGCGAGGATGCGGCCGGACTTGACGTCGATGAGGACGACGGCGGCCTCCGGGATCTGGCCCTGCTGGAGGGCTTTTTCTGCGTGGCGCTGGAGGGCTGGGTCGACGGTGAGGCGGGCGACGCGGCCGCCGTGGGCGGGGGCGACGGCGCCGTCAGGGTTGACCTTGAGGGCCGCGAGGTTGACCCCGAAGAGGGGGGGTGGCTCGACCTTCTTGGAGAACCCGCCTGCCTTGGCCTTGGCAAGTTCCTCCGAGGAGCCCTCGGCGCGGGCCCCGGTGCTCGGATCGAGCATCAGGGGAGCCAGGCAGAGGATGCCCCCGGCGATGGCCATTCCTATCCATCGACGCATGGCAAGGAGGCAGTAGACGGTGGGGTAGTAGGGGGCCAAATTCTCGACTAAGGCGGGGCCTCATGGAGCTCACCAGGAGACTGCCCGGATGGGCCACCTTCGCGTGGCTGGTGCTGCTGAAGGATCTGCGGATCGAGCGGAAGAGCGGCGAGATCGTGGCGACGTCGGGCTTCTTCGCGGTGCTGGTGGCGGTGATGGCGTCGGTGGCGTTCTCGACGGGGGAGAACCGGGGGGCGGTGGCGCCGGGGGTGCTGTGGGTGAGCGTGGCGTTCGCGTCGGTGCTGGCGATCAGCCGGAGCTGGCACCGGGAGCGGGAGGAAGGCGCGCTGACGGGGCTGCTGGTGTCGCCGGCGCCGCGAGGGGCGATCTTCGCGGGGAAGGCGCTGGGGGTGACGCTGTTCCTGTTCGCCGTGGAGGCGCTGGTGGTGCCGACGACGGCGCTGCTGTTCTCGCTGGATCTGCCCGGGCTCGCGCCGGGCTTGCTGCTGATCGCGCTGGCGGCGACCCCGGGGATCGCGGCGAGCGGGACGCTCTTCGGGGCGATGACGGTGCGGACGCGAGCCCGGGATCTGGTGCTGGCGAGCGTGCTGTTCCCGCTGCTGTCGCCGACCTTGCTGGCGGCGGTGGCGGCCACCCGCGAGCTGGTGGGGGGCGCGGCCATCGCGGAGCTGGGGGATTACGTGGTGCTGATGGGGGTCTTTGATCTGATCTTCTGGGCCGGCGGGCTGGGCATGTTCGGCGTGCTCATCGAGGGCTGAGGCGCCACGCGGCGAGGGCGACGAGGCCCAGGGAGCCGGCCAGCGCCCAGGCCGGGAGCCCCGAGGCCAGCTCGAGGGAGGCGAGCGATCCGGAGGCCCACCGCAGCTCGACCCCCAGCGGCGTCGGGTGCGCCAGCGAGCGGACCGCCGTGGCCGCCGCGACCGAGGCCACCAGCCCCCCCGTGGCCCGCAGCAGCGTCGTCGAGAGCAGACCCAGGCCGAGGGCCAGGGCCAGGGCCCCGGGGGTCCACCGGGGGTCGCCCAGCACCAGCCCGACGCCCAGCCCCACCTGGGTCGCCAGCACCACCCCTGGCGCGGCGTGAGGGGCCAGCAAGCGCCCGGTCGCCCAGCGCAACCAGAGCTCATCGCGGAACGACAGCGCGAGGGCCCCGAGCAGGCCCGTCACCAGCCCCGTGATATCGAGGGACCACAGCAGCAACCTGGCCTTGCCAGAGAGCACCCCCAGCAGCGCCACGATGCCGATGGCAGCGGCGCCGGCCCCGAGCCCCAGCGCCAGGTCACGGCGGCCACGCTCCCCCGGGGACCAGCCCGCGCCACCCCGGTTCGCCAGGAACTCGACGGCGAGGGCGCCGAGCAGCACGCCCGCCAGCGGGCGCTCCGAGAAAACCTGCGCCAGCAGCAGCGCAGCGGAGGCCATGAGAAAAAGAAGCAGGGCGGAGCGCCGCAGGGGCAAGGGGCGTGACATCGGAGGCAGGCTGCTTTCTTGTGCCGGGACCGGCCCGGCAGGTTTAGTCTCACGGGTCACAGAGGGCATCCGATGGGTCCAGATATTTCGAGATGGTTCCGGTCTTCTCCCCGCGAACCCGGCGGTTCCAGGGGCGTCCGGGGGGGGCTTGCGCTGGCGCTGGCGCTGGTCACCGCCTGCTCCGCCATCGTCGATACCGAGGCCGAGCAGTGCGCCACCGACGCGGACTGCAGGGCCAAGGGCGCCGCCTTCGCCGGGACCATCTGCTCTGCCCAGAAGGTGTGCACCCGGAGCGGGAACGCGGGCGGCTCCGGGACGCCGACCAGCTGCACCACCAACAAGGAGTGCGCCACCCAGAGCGGTGACGTGAACCAGATCTGCCGCAAGACCGACGGCACCTGCGTCAGCTTGACCTCGCAGGATTGCACCCAGGTCCTCGGGTCCGTCGACAACGACGAGACCATCCTGCTGGGCTTCATGGGGCCGCTGGTGGGTGATTTTTCCAGCATCGGCCTGCCGATTTTGGCGGGCGCGGCCCTGGCCCGCAACGAGATCACCACCCAGGCCAACGGCCTCCCCGGGGGCACCGGCGGCCGGCGGCGCCCCCTCGCCATCGTCGCTTGCCACGACCTCGACGACTCGACCCGCGCCGCCGAGCACCTGGTCAAGAACGTCGGCGTCCCTGCCATCATCGGCCCCGCCTTCAGCGGCGTCACCCTCAAGGTCACCACCGACGTGACGGTCCCCGCGGGCGTCCTCACGATGTCGGCCTCCGCCACCAGCCCCGCGATCTCCAAGATCGAGGACAGCGGCCTCGCCTGGCGCGCCGTGCCCTCCGACGCGATCCAGGCCATCCCCATGGCCAACCTCGCCAACGAGCTGATCTCCAGCTTCGAGAAGCTGGGGCCCGCGCGCGTCGCCATCACCATCAAGAACGACGCCTACGGCACCGGCCTCGCCGATGCCATCCGGCCCAGCCTCGTCATCAACGGCAAGAACGCCCTTGATGCCCTCGACAACGGCGAGCTCCTCGAGCTCAGCTACGCGGAAGACCAGGCCGACCTCTCCTCGCTGGTGACCCAGGTCGTCGACTTCAAGCCCAACCTGATCCTGGTGCTGGGCACCAACGAGGGGATCCAGAAGGTCACCGCGGGCGTCGAGAAGGCCTGGCCCAGCACGGGCACGCCGCCGCCGCGGCCCAGCTACATCTTCCCCGATGGCGGGCGCCTCCCGGAGCTGACCACCCTCATCGACGACGACGACTCCCTGCGCGAACGCGTCATCGGCACCGTGCCGGGCAAGAAGGGGCCGCTCTACGATGCCTTCCGGATCCGCTTCAAGGCCGCCAACCAGAACGCCGAGCCCGGCACCTACGCCGAGAACGCCTACGACGCCGTCTACCTGCTCGGGT